>JBBQDX010000076.1:0-16600 GCA_038320125.1 Rhodobacterales bacterium
CGCCACGGCGGCGCTCCCCCGCGCGCTCGCCGCGCAGACCGCTGCAGACGCCGCCCCGGCGGCGAAGCCGCTGCCCTTTTCCTTCGACACGCTGACCGAGGAGATGCGGCGGCGTTCGACGGAGCCGCACAACCCGGCGAGGCACATCGATACCTTCCTCGAGGGGCTGGACTACGAGGATTACCGCAACATCGCCTTCGACCCGGACCGTGCCCGCTGGGAACCCGAGGGGTTGCAGTTCCACGTCCATGCCTTCCATCCCGGCTGGCTCTTCGAGGAGGCGGTGGCGGTGCACGAGGTCGAGGGCGGGATGGCCCGGCCGATGGCGTTCACGACCGAAGACTTCGTCTATCGCAGCGGCGTCGGCCGCGATCTGCCCCAGGACGCGAAGCTGTCGGGCGTGGCGGGGTTCCGGCTGCATTATCCGCTTAATCGCGCCGACATCTGGGACGAGCTCCTGAGCTTCCTCGGGGCCAGCTACTTCCGGGCGCTCGGGCGCGGCAACAGCTACGGCCTTTCGGCGCGGGGCCTCGCCATCGACACCTGGCGCGAGGGGCCGGAGGAGTTTCCCCGCTTCTCGGAGTTCTGGCTGGAGCGGCCCGCGCCCGGCGCCCGCGAGATGCTCGTCCACGCGGCGCTGGAGAGCCCGTCCGTCACCGGCGCTTACCGCTTCGTCGTCCGCCCCGGCGCGGACACGGTGATGGAGGTGACCGCGCGCCTCTTCTTCCGCCGCGCCGTGGCCGAGCTGGGCGTCGCACCGCTCACCTCGATGTTCTGGTTTTCCGAACACAGCGAGCGGCGGTTCGACGATTACCGCCCCCAGGTCCACGACAGCGAGGCGCTGGAGATCGTGCGCCGCGACGGCGACCGGCTCTGGCGGCCGCTCAACAACCCCCCGCGCCTCGCGGGCAGCTACATGGAGGAGCTGGACCTGCAGAGTTTCGGGCTGATGCAACGCGACCGGAGGTACACCGACTATCAGGACGCGGGCGCGCGCTACCATGACCGGCCCTCGGTCGTGGTGGAGCCGATGGGCGATTGGGGCGAGGGTTCCGTGCGGCTGGTGGAGATCCCGGCCGAGCTGGAGGTGGAGGACAACATCGCCGCCTTTTGGGTGCCCGCGACCGGGCCCAAGGCCGGCGAGGAGCGCGAATACCGCTACCGCCTGCACTGGGGGTCGCTGCGTCCCGAGCCGGGGCGTCCCCTCGCCTGGGTGCGCGGCACACTGGCGGGCCTCGGCGGAACCTCGGGCGTGACGGTGGAGAACCCGAACCTGCGCAAGTTCGTCATCGACTTCGAGGGCGGGCTGATCGCCGCGATGCCGGAGGCGGCGGTCGAGGCGGAGGCGGAAGGCGTGGCGGCGGACCTTGCACCGGTCGTGACCCATTCCGCCGGAACGCTCGAGGGGATCGTTCTCTTCAAGGTGCCGGGCACGGCGATCTGGCGGCTGGTCCTCGACATCGACGGCGGCGACGCCCTGCTCGTCGAGCTCAGCGCCCATCTGGCGGGCTCGGGGCGCAAGCTGTCGGAAGTCTGGCTGCACCAATGGGTGCGCGCGGCGTAACCCCGTGCACGAGGGCCCGACGCCGACGCTTCTCCCCGCCTCCGGCCCGTGCCGCCATGGGCCGCAGGGAAGGCTCTCGTTCGCCCTGATCACGGGCGATGCAGAACCCTCCGCCGCGCAGGTGCGGCGCATCTGCCGCGGCAGCGTCGGTCCCGGTCATCGCTCCGGCGGGGCAGCTTCGTTCCGGGCAAACCGATAAAGCCGGCCGGCCATTGGGCGCTTCCGTCCCGACCGCCCTCCGAGACCGCGAACCGCTCGCACCCCGCTGCGCCAGGCAATCCGCTGGCGAAACCTGGTCCGGAAGATGCTGAAGCGTTTCGAGGGGGGCGTCAGTCTCCTCCGAACAGGCGGCGCAGCTCGGTCTTCTGGACCTTCCCCATCGTATTGCGCGGCAGGGCGTCGACGAAGTGGATCTGCTTGGGGTGCTTGTAGCGGGCGAGACCGGGCGTCACCGCGGCGAGGAGAGCGTCGGGCGAGAGGCCGGCCCCCCGCTCGCGGACCACGGCGACGGCGACGCTCTCGCCGAAATCGGGGTGCGGCACTCCGAAGACCGCGCTTTCGGACACGCCTGGAACGGCGTCGATCAGCGTCTCGAGTTCCTTGGGATAGATGTTGTAGCCGCCGGAGATGATGAGGTCCTTCGAGCGCCCGACGATGGTATAATAGCCATCCGCGTCCACCGTGCCGATGTCGCCGGTCGCGAACCAGCCACCGGGCCGCATGTCCTCCGCAGTCTTCTCCGGCATGTTCCAGTAGCCCGCGAAGAGGTTCGGCCCGCGCACATCGATGTCGCCGGGCTCGCCCATCGGCACCGGGCCGCCCTCCGCCCCGGTCAGCCGCACCTCCACCCCCGGCAGGGGCAGGCCGACGGCGCCGGGTTTGCGCGTGCCCTCATAGGGGTTCGAGGTATTCATGCAGGTTTCGGTCATGCCGTAGCGTTCCAGCACGGTATGGCCGGTGCGCTCCTGCCATTGCCGGTGCGTCTCGGTTAGCATCGGCGCGGAGCCGGAGACGAAGAGCCGCATGTGCGCGGCGGCCTCGGCCGTCAGCCCGGGCTGGTCGAGCAGCCGCGTGTAGAAGGTCGGCACGCCCATGAGCGTGGTGGCGCGCGGGAGGTCGGCGAGGACGGCCCCGGCGTCGAAGGCGCGGTGCAGCAGGATCTGGCCGCCCGCCAGCAGCGTGACGTTGATCGCCACGAAGAGACCGTGGGTGTGGAAGATGGGCAGCGCGTGGATCAGCACGTCGTCTTCGGTGAACCGCCAGAGATCGCGCAGCGCGGCCGCGTTCGACACGAGGTTGCCATGCGTCAGCATCGCGCCCTTCGAGCGGCCCGTCGTACCGGAGGTGTAGAGAAAGGCGGCGATGTCACCTTCGCTGCGGGGCACGGGTGCGGCCAGGGGCTCGGCCTCGGCCATCGCGTCGGCGGCCGTCCCCTGCCCGCCGGCGTCCAGCGTCAGCAGATGGGCGATGCCCGCCCCCTCGGCCACCGGGGCCAGCGTGTCCCGCGTCTCGGGGTCGCAGATGAAAACGCGGGGGCTTGCGTCGGAAAGGAAATACTCGACTTCGACGGGCGTGTAGGCCGTGTTGAGCGGCAGGTGAACCGCCCCCGCCATGACGGTTCCGAGGTAGCATTGCAGGGCCGCGACCGATTTCTCAACCTGCATGGCGACCCGGTCTCCGGGTTCGACGCCGAGCGAGACCAGCGCCTTCGCCATGCGGGCCGCACCGTCCCAGAGCTCGGCATGGGTGGTGACCGTGCCGGCCGCGTCAGTGGCGAACGGGGCCGCGCTGCGGGCGGCGGCACGCAGCGCATCGGTCAGGTGGTTTGCATCGGCCATGCGAGGCCCCCTCTCAGCGTGATTTCAGCAAGCGTCGGACGGCGGGAGCGGCGATGATCTCCCCCTCGGTCGAATAGGCTTCGTGGTTCCGCTCGATCGTCGCAAGATCGTAGAGATAATTGACCATCACGCCCCAGGATGCGGCCTGGCCCCGGGGGCTTTCGTCGGCCCCCGGATGAACCTTCTCCAGCCGGGCACCGTTGCCCAGATGGAAGCGCGCGACCGGGTCGGCGGCCCCGCCGCGCGGACCGCGTGCGACGAGCATGTAATGCGCCGTGAGCTCCGCCAGCCCGGCGGCGTCCGGCGCCTCGGAAAGGGCGACCTTCGAGAGGCGGGGCGGCAGGGCTTCGGCGTTCTCCTTCGCCCATGCCCGCAGGCCGGGCACCGGCGACAGGGTGACGAAGGCGTCGAGGCCGGCGAACTCGCGGCTGAGCTCCTCCACCACCTGCTTGATGAGGAAGTTGCCGAAGGAGATGCCGCGCAACCCCTCCTGGCAGTTCGAGATCGAGTAGAAGACCGCGGTCTGCGCGCGCGCGGGATCCAGCATCTCGCGCGCCTCGGCCAGGATCGCGCCGATGCCACCGGGGATGTCGGTCGTCAGCGCCACCTCCACGAAGATCAGCGGGTCGTCGGCGAGCGCGGGGTGGAAGAAGGCGTAGAGACGGCGGTCGGGGGCGCCGACGCGACGGCGCAGGTCGTCCCAGCCGCTGATCTCGTGGACGGCCTCGTAGCGGATGATCTTCTCTAGGATTGCGGCGGGGGTGGACCAGTCGATGCTGCGCAGCTCGAGGAAGCCGCGGTTGAACCAGGAGGAAAAGAGGTGCCGGAAATCGTCGTCCAGCGGCTTCAGGGAAGCATCGACCCCGGCGAAGCCGATCAGGTCGTGCCGCATCGCCACCAGCCGCCGGGTGCCGCCGGGGGCGCGGTTGAGCCGCCGGATCAGCTCCTGCGTGCGCGGCTCCGACGCGGTGTGCAGCGCGCGCAGGTCGCTCCCGTCGCGCGCCGCCCAGGCGGCCTCCACCCGGTCCGCGTCGACGCCGAAACGGTCGCGCAGCACCCCGAAGAAGGCGCGGCGCTTCTCCGGGTCCATCGCGTCGTAGTGCTCGAATATGGCGCGGGCCTTCGCCAGGCCGGTCGCCTCGCCCTTGCCCGACAGGACCGCCTCGCAGAGGTCGGCGATGTCGCGGGCGGGCGGCCCGGACATGAGGCCCCGGCCCGCGTCCGCCACCCGGCCGACGAGGTCCGACAGGAGCGACGACCCCCTCACATCTCTGGTCCCATCACGACATCGGGCAGCCATGTGACGATGCCCGGAAAGACCGACAGGATGACGATCGCCACGATCATGCAGAGCACGAAGGGAAATGACCCCACGAGAATCTTCTTCAGCGAGATGTCCGGCGCGATGCCGTTGATGACGTAGAGGTTGAGGCCCACCGGCGGCGTGATCAGGCCGATCTCCATGTTGATGGTGACGATGACGGCGAACCAGTAGGGGTCGAAACCGGCTGACAGGATGATCGGCAACAGGATCGGCGCGGACATCAGGATCACCGCGACGGGCGGCAGGAAGAAGCCCGCGACCAGCAGGAACAGGTTGACGATGGCCATCAGCACCCAGCGGTTCACGTCGAGGTCGGCGATCCAGCCGGCGATCGACTGGGTGACGAAGAGCGACGAGAGCATGAAGGAGAACACGCCCGCGGCACCGATGATGAAGAGGATCATCACCGATTCGCGGGTCGAATCCCGCAGCACGGTCCAGAGCGCGTCGAACTGGAACATCCGGTAGACGACCACGGCGACGATGATGCAGAGAAGTGCGCCGACGGCGGCGGTCTCCGAGGGCGTCGCGATGCCGCCGTAGAGCGCGTAGAGCACGCCCGCGATGATGACGAGGAAGGGCACCACGCGCGGCAGGATCTCGAACCGCTGCTTCCAGGTGTAGCGCACCCCCGACAGCGCCACGCCCGCCGCTCCCCGCCGCCAGGTGTCGTAGATGGCCCAGGCGATGAAGAGCGACACGAGCAGGATGCCCGGCAGCACGCCCGCGAGGAACAGCCGCCCGATCGAGGTTTCGGTGGCGATGCCGTAGACGATCATCGTGACCGAGGGCGGGATCAGGATGCCCAGCGTGCCGCCCGCCGCGATGGACCCCGCCGCCACCTCGTCGGGGTAGCCGCGCTTGCGCATCTCGGGGATGCCCATCTTGCCGATGGCGGCACAGGTCGCGGGCGAGGAGCCGGACATGGCGGCAAACAGCGCGCAGGCCCCAAGGTTGGAGACGACGAGGCCGCCCGGCACGCGGGTCAGCCAGCGCTCCAGTGCCTCGTAGAGGTCGGGTCCGGCGCGGGTGGAGGCGATGGCGGACCCCATGATGATGAACATCGGGATCGACAGCAGCGCGAAGGAATTGAGGTCCCCGTAGAAGAGCTCCGGCAGGGCCTGCAGGCTTCGCGGGCCGTCGAAGACGAAGAGGAAGACCGTCGAGACGATCAGCAGGCCGACCGCGACGGGCACGCCGGAGAAGAGGACGAGGACGGTGGCGACGGCGACGAGGCCGCCGAGCAGCAGAGGGTCCATCAGAACTCCTCCGCCGGCTCGGGGCCAATGGCGGGCAGGCCCTTCTCGTCCATCGGCGCACCCGTCATCGTCAGCCAGAGGTCGGCGGCGAGCTGCAGCACGAAGAGCCCGAACCCCAGCGGCACGAAGAGCCACGGGATCCACAGCGGTGCCGCCACCACCGTCTCCGACTTCCAGCCGCGAACCCAGGCGAGGTGCCACATCTCCCAGCCATACCAGAGCATGACCAGCATCATCGCCGCCGTCACCGCCAGCGTGACGCCTGCCAGCGCGCGCCGGAACCGGGGCGGCAGCAGCGTCGGCAGCAGGTCCACCCCGACGTGGCCGCGCAGCTTCTGGACGTAAGGCAGGCCGATGAGGGTGGCGCCGATCATCAGGTAGATCACCACCTCGGTCTGCCAGACGGTCGAGCGGCCGAGGACCGCGCGCACGAAGATCATCTGGCAGGTGATGAGGACCGACGCGAGGATCATCAGCGAGGCCGCCACGCCGCAGACGGTGGAGACGAGACCGATGGCGCGGACGGCAGGCGGCATGGCGCGAGGCGAGGGTGGCATGCGGGGCCTCTGCGGTTCCGGAAGCCTGTCGGGCGGCACGCGGCGCACCGCCCGCGGGCGCGTCACTCGACCGACAGCGCCATGTCGAGCAGGCGTTGGCCGTCCGGCGTCTCCTCGACGAAGATCGGATAGGCGGTCGTCTTCGCCAGATCCTGCCAGGCCTGGAAATCGGCCTCGGTCATCTCGGCCAGCTCCACGCCCGCGTCCGAGAAAGCCTTCGCCGCGACGGCGTCGCCGGTCTTCGCCTCCTCCAGATAGTAGGCTTCGGCATTGGTGGCGGCGGTCGTCAGCGCCTCCTGCTGCTCCTGCGTCAGGCCGTCGAAGGTGGTCTTGTTCATCACCAGCGGCTGATACATGAACCACAGCGCGTAATCGCCGGCGGGCGTGTAGCAATCGAGCTGCTCGTAGAGCCGGTAGCTCACGAAGCTTTCCGACGAGGTGTTCGTCGCATCGAGCACGCCGGTCTGCAGCGCCGGATAGATCTCGGAGGACGCCATCGAGCTGATCGAGGCCCCGGCCCCGGCCAGCATCTCCTCGAACGACTTGCCGGCGGCCCGGATGCTGACACCCTCCACGTCCTCGGGCGCTGTGATGCAGCCCTTGTTGGAGCCGAAGCCGCCCGCGAGGTAGCCGTGGACGAGGACCATCACGTCGTCCTCGGCCATGATGTTCTGGACCTCTTCCATGAACGGCGAATGCGACAGCCGGTCGCCATGATCGAGGTTCTTCACGAGCCCCGGCATCAGCGTCAGGTTGTAGGCCGGCTGCTGTCCTCCGGCATAGGAGAGCGGCAGGACGGTCATGTCGAGCTGGCCGCGGCTGAGCGGCGTATACTGCTCGCGGGCCTTGAAGAGGGTCTGGTTCGGAAAGATCTGGATCTCGAGGTCGACGTCCGCCGCGGCGACCTCGTCGGCGACCATCCGGGCGACCTTGTGGCGCACGTCGCCCTCCGACCACTGGTGGCTGAGCTTGAGCGTCTCGGCGGCAGCGGTCGTGGTCAGCAGGGGCGCGGCGAGCAGGGTCGTGGCGAATGCTGCGCCGAGAACTGCGGCCGGCGCGGTGCGAAGAGACGTCATGGTGATCCTCCCGAATCTGTTCTGGACATCGCGGCGCATCCCTCCCCAGAGCCCGCCGCCATCCCTCCCATCGTTAACCTCCCTTGGTATTCGAAATCAACTGGATTGTATACAAGGCGCCTTCTCACGGTCCTGCCCCTGTCGTAACCTCCCTTGCTAGGGAGGCCCGACCCATGCCCGCCACGCCCATCGATCTGCGCGACGCGCTCGAGGACCGGATCCTGACTGGCCTCATCCGCCCCGGCGACCGGCTCGACGAGGCCGGCATCGCGCGCGATTTCTCCGTCTCGCGCACCCCCGTCCGGCAGGCGATCTTCCAGCTAGCCGCCACCGGCCTCGTCGAACACATCCCCCGGCGCGGGGCCTTCGTGGTCGAGATCGGGCCGGTGCGCCTTTCGGAAATGTTCCAGGTCATGGCCGAACTGGAGGCGCTCTGCACCCGCAACGCCGCACGTCGGGCGCAAGCCGGCGACCTCGCCGATCTGGGCCAGCGCCACGCCGCCTGCGTGCAGGCGGCGGCGACGGGCGATGCCGATGCGTATTATTACGCCAACGAGCGCTTCCACGCGACGATCCGGACGATCGGCGGCAACGCCTTCCTGCTCCAGGAGATCGACCGCCTGCAGAAGCGGCTGAAGGGGTTCCGCCGGATCCAGCTTCGTGCCCGCGACCGGATCGCCACCTCGCTGGAGGAACACGGTCGCATCGTCGACGGCCTCGTCGCGGGCGATCCGGACCGGGCCGCGCGCGAGATGCGCCAGCACATCGCCATCCAGGGGGATCGTTTCGGCGACCTTATGTCGAGCCTGTCGCGCGAGCCCGCCGTCTGAGCCCGCCGCCTAAGCCCGCCGCCGCGCGCCAGGGCGGAACCCGGGCCCGCGCGCCGGCCGGGCTCACTCGGAGATGAGCCGCATCAGCGTCGACCAGTCGGCCATCTGCCAGCTCTCGACGATCGCCCCATCGGCGACGCGGTGCACCGCGATGGTCCCGAAGGCGACCTCCCGGCCGGTCGGGGGCACGCCGAGGATGGTGCCGGTGTGGCGCCCGCTGACGGTGCCGCGCACCGTGACCACGTCGTTGGCGAGATAGACGTCCTCGACCGTGAACTTGCCGCCGTCCAGCCCCTCGGCAAGGCCCGTCACCGCGTCGAGGAAGGTTTCGGAATCCTGATCCGCTACCGATGGCGACATGCCGCGCTCGACCCATTCGGGCGACAGGACCTCTGCCAGTAGGTCGGCATCGTCGGTGTTGAGCGCGAGGTAGTAGCGGTCGACCATGTCGAAGGCCTGCTCGCGGTCCATCAGGGGCGAGGCCAGCGCATCCTCGAAATGGCCGACATCGGGCTCCGCCGACCGCAGGCGAAGATACCCCAGCACCTGGTTGTCGCGCTTCGGATCGAGGACGAGGATCTCGCCCTCGAACACCCGGAATTGCGTCAGCTCCTCGATGTTCGTGTAATGGCTGATGAGGAGGAGCGGGCCCTTGCGGTCGGGGTTGCCGTCCCAGTCGGTAACGTGCTCGCGCAGCGACGTGACGGTCTCGGCGCCTTGCAGCGACAGCAGCAGGTTGAGGTTCGGATCCGTCTCGTGCGGCATGTTGGCCGCGATCTCCGGGTCGACCCGATCGAACCCCTCGAAGAGATAGTCCAGCGTCTGCTGGTTGCGGCACCACCCGCTGACGACGATTTCCGAGGGCAGCACGTCGTTCGCCGCCATCAGCGTCCCGAGGTTGCGCATGTCCTCCGCGCCTTCCGCGCTCAGGACGCGCTGGTTCGCGCAATCGGTCGGGGCCACGTCCTTCGCGTCGCGCTTCGACCAGTCCGTCGGCCCGTGGCGCATCAGGAACACGACATCGTCGCGCAGGAACATCTCCTCGATCTGCTGGTAAGGCTCGAACCGCAGCGTATCCTCGATCTCGGAGGCCCCGCTCTCGGCGGACATGCCCATCTCGCCCATGTGAGTCGAGATCCTGCGGACGGTGTCGGGCATGCCTTCGGGGCGGATGTCTGCTCCCGCTTCAGGCTGCATCTCCGTCTGGGCAAGCGCGGGAAAGAGCGCAAGGACGAGGAGCACGGCGGTCAGCGCGGGCATGAACGTCTTCTTCATGGGTCACCTCCGATGGTATCAGGCAACAATGATGGACCGTTCATCCCGGCCGCGGAAGCCGCGATCCGCGCCACGGCGGTCGCGGCCGTCCGGGTTCAATCCGGCGTCTTCCTTCGCCCGCCGCCGAACAGGCGGGTGACGACGACGAAGAAAAACGGCACGAAGAGGATGCCCAGCACGGTGGCCGTGATCGTGCCGCCGAGCACGCCGGAGCCGATCGCCGTCCGCCCGCCCGAGCCTGCGCCCGAGCTGATCACCAGCGGCAGGACGCCCAGCGAAAAGGCGAGGGAGGTCATCAGGATCGGGCGGAACCGTTGGCGCGATGCTTCCAGCACCGCCTCGAGCAGGGGTTTGCCCGCGTCAAGTTGCTCCTTGGCGAACTCGACGATGAGGATGGCATTCTTGCCCGTCAGGCCAATCACGGCGAGCAGGCCCACCTGAAAGAACACGCCGTTATCGAACCCCCCGATCCAGGCCGCGCCGAGCGCACCCAGTACGCCGATGGGCATGGCGAGCAGGACCGCGAAGGGAATCGACCAGCTTTCGTAGAGCGCCGCGAGCGAGAGGAAGACCACGGCCAGCGACAGCGCGAAGAGAAGCGGGGCCTGGTTGCCCGACGATTGCTCCTCGTAGGACAACCCGGTCAAAGCCACGCCGAACCCCGGCGGCAGCTCCGCGGCGAGCCGGTCGATCTCGGCCAGCGCCTCGCCGGTGCTGACGCCCGGGGCGGGCGAGCCCTGGATCTGCATCGACGGCACGCCGTTGTAGCGGGTGATGCCCTGTGGCCCGAAGCTCCAGTCGCCTTCCGCGAAGTTCGACAGCGGCACGAGGTCGCCGGTCGCGTTGCGCACGCGCCAGAGGTCGAAGTCGGTCGGGTCGGAGCGCGAGTCGGCTTCGCCCTGCACGTAGACGCGCTTGATGCGCCCCTCATCGAGGAAGTCGTTCACGTAGCGCCCCGCCCAGGCCACGGTCAGCAGGTTGGCCACATCGGCCGCCGTGACGCCGAAGGCGCCCGCGCGCCGCCAATCGAGGTCGAGGTTGTACTGTGCCGCATCCTCCAGCCCGTTGGGGCGTGCGGAAGCGATGAGCGGGCTCTGCGCGGCTCCGCCAAGGAGCTGATTGCGCGCGGCCAGAAGCTGCTCGTGGCTCTGCCCGCCGCGGGCCTGCAGGTAGAAGTCGAAGCCCGAAATGTTGCCGAGCTCGATCACCGAAGGCGGCACGATCGGGAAGACCTGCGCGTCGCGGATCTGCGACAGCCCGCCGAAAGCGCGGCCGGCGATGGCCTGCGCGCTCTGCGACGGGTCGGTGCGCTCGTCCCAGTCCTTGAGCCCGACGAAGACCAGACCGAGGTTCTGCCCCTGCCCGGCAAAGCTGAACCCCACGACGCCAAAGACCGACTCCACGTTGTCGCCCTCCTGATCGAGGTAGTAGTCCTCGACCTTCCTGATCGCCTCCAGCGTCCGCTCGGCGGTGGAGCCGGTGGGCGTCTGAACGAGGGTGAAAAGGATCCCCTGATCCTCCTCCGGGAGAAAACCGGTCGGCGTGCGCAGGAACAGCAGCGCCATGCCCGCGGCGAGCGCCAGATAGACGATGCCGACCCGGACGGGCCGCCTGGTGATCCAGCCGACGGAGCGGGCGTAGCCATTCTGCGTCGCCTCGAACCCACGGTTGAACGGGCCGAAAAAGCCGCGTTTCGGATCGCCGTGGCTCGGTTTCAGCAGCACCGCGCAAAGCGCGGGCGTCATCGTCAGCGCCACCAGCACCGACAGCGCCATGGCCGAGACGATGGTGATCGCGAACTGCTGGTAGATGACGCCGGTGGAGCCGCCGAAGAACGCCATCGGCACAAAGACCGCGGAGACGACCACCGCGATGCCGACCAGCGCGCCGGAGATCTGGTCCATCGACTTGCGGGTGGCATCCAGCGGCGAGAGACCCTCCTCCTCCATCAGCCGTTCGACATTCTCGACCACGACGATGGCGTCGTCGACGAGAAGGCCGATCGCCAGCACCATCGCCAGCATCGTCAGCGTGTTGATCGAGAATCCCGCGAGGGCGAGGATGCCGAAGGTGCCGAGCAGCACCACCGGGATCGCGAGCGTCGGAATGAGCGTGGCGCGCCAGTTCTGCAGGAAGAGGAACATCACGAGGAAGACCAGGACGATCGCCTCGGCCAGCGTCTTGACGACCTCCTCGATTGAGATCGTGACGAAGGGCGTCGTGTCATAGGGAATGACGTAGTCGACGCCGTCCGGGAAGAACCCCGACAGCTCCTCCACCCGCGCCTTGACGGCCTCGGCGGTATCGAGGGCGTTGGCGCCGGGGGCGAGGCTCACGGCCAGGCCCGCCGAAGGATTGCGGTCGTAGCGCGAGATCGTCGAGTAGTTCTCGGACCCGATCTCGACCCGCGCGACGTCGCCCAGCAGCACTAGCCCGCCGTCCGTCTCGGCACGCAGCACGATCTGGCGGAAGTCCTCGGGCGTCTGCAGGAGCGACTGGGCGGTGATGGTGGCATTGAGCTGCTGGCCCTCCACCGCCGGGCGCGCGCCGAAGGCTCCTGCCGAGATCTGCGCGTTCTCGGCGCCGACCGCGGCCACCACGTCGGAAGGCGTGAGCTCGAAGGCCGCGAGCTTGGAGGGATCGAGCCAGATGCGCATGGCGTATTGCGCGCCGAAGACCTGGACGTTCCCGACGCCTTCAACCCGCGCGATCTCGTCCACGAGGTTGGTGACCACGTAGTCCGAAAGGTCCACGGCCTCGAGCGCGCCGTCGCCGGAAATGAGTGCGATGACCATCAGGAAGCCCGAGGAGGACTTCTGCACCGTCACGCCCTGCCGCTGCACCGGCTCGGGCAGCAGCGGCGTGGCCGAGCTCAGCTTGTTCTGGACCTGCACCTGCGCGATGTCGGGGTCGGTTCCGGTCTCGAACGTCAGGGTGACGCTGGCCGTGCCCGCCGAGGTCGAGCTCGACGAGATGTAGCGCAGGCCGTCGAGCCCCGTCATCTGCTGCTCGATCACCTGCGTGACCGTGTTCGCCACCGTCTCCGCGGACGCACCGGGATAGGCGGCGGAGACGCTGACGGTGGGCGGCGCGATCTGCGGATATTGCGCGACCGGCAGCGACAGGATCGAGAGGATGCCGATGCCCGAGATGAAGAGGGCAATGACCCAGGCGAAGATCGGACGGTCGATGAAGAAGCGGGCCAAGGGGTTTCTCCGGCTGGGTGCGGCGGACGCCGGATCAGTTGCTCTGCGAAGGCGCGGTCTCGGGCGTCTCGGCCGAGGTCCCGGTGGCTTCCGCGCCCGGGGCCCCGGCAGCGGGATCGGCGGTTGCCGCCGCATCGGGGGCCGCTGCCCCCGCGAGCTCCGGCCGGACCTGGGTGCCCGGCGCCGCCTTCTGGCTTCCCTCAAGCACGATCCGCTCTCTCGCGGCGAGGCCCTCGGAGACGATCCAGTCGCTGCCCTGCGCCTGCACCACGGTCAGCTCGCGCTGCTCGACCATGTCGCCCTCCCCGATCACGAGCGCGGTGGGCCGCCCGCGCCGGTCGCGCCCGACCGCCTGTTGCGGCACGACGAAGACGCCGCCCAGCCGGTCGGTCTGAATGTCGACGCGCACGTACATGCCCGGAAGCAGCAGCTGGTCCGGGTTCGGGAAGGACATCCGCAGCACGACGACGCCGGTCTGCGGATCGACCTGCGGCTCCGCCGCGGTCAGCTCGCCGGTATGGCCGTAGTCCGTTCCATCAGCCAGCACGAGCGACACGGTGCGCTCGGCGTCGGTGAGCGACGTGTCCGCGTTCTGGCGGCGCCAGCGCAGCACTTCGGAGGCCGATTGAGTCACGTCGACGAAGACCGGGTCGATGGTGCGGATCGCGGCGAGGGCGTTTGCCTGGCCTGCCGTCACCAGCGCGCCCTGCGTCGCCAGCGCCAGGCCGATCTCGCCGGTCAGGGGCGCGGTTATGGTGGTGCGGTCCTGCTCGATCCGGGCGGCGGTGAGCTGCGCCTCGGCCACCGCGATGGCAGCGCGGGCGACGTCGCGCGCGGCGGTGGCGGTGTCGAGGGCCTGCTGCGTACTGACCTGCCGGTCCAGCAGTTCCTTGACGCGCTCCTCCTCCTTGTCGGCGGCCATGGACTGGGCCCGGGCCTGCGCGACACCCGCCTCCGCCTGTGCCACGGCGGCGTCATAGGTCGCGGCGTCGATGCGGTAGAGCGGGTCGCCCGCCTCGACGTGGCCACCCTCGTCGAAGAGCCGCTCGGTGATGATGCCCGAGACCTGCGGCCGGACCTCCGCCACGGCGGAGGCGACGATGCGGCCAGGCAGTCGCGCGGTCAACGTCACGTCCTGCGGCGCGACCTCCACGACGGTGACGGCGGGCGGGGGAGGCGGCTGGCCGCCGGGTCCCTCCTGCGCGCGCGCCACCGAAGCGGCAGCGAAGAGCGCCAGGACAAGGACGAGGGCGAGGGCAGGCAACGTCGCGGCCCCGCGCGCGAACGGAACGGTCCGGCCGGACAGGAAGGCGGGAGAGCGGACCATGTCGTTTCCTCTTCCGGGCGATTTCGGAGCGTGGTGCGGGCCGGACGCCACACGGCCCGTGGCGGGCTCCCGCCGCCGAACCGCCCGGGTTCCGGCGATCCGATCGTCGCGATCAGCCATAGGCGCGCAGGAACGTGTTGACGGTCCGCGCGGCGATGGCCCGCCGTGTCGCCTCGTCTACCCCCGGGATTATGCCGAATTGCACCTTGTAGAACTGATCGGCCTTGCAGAGCTCGATGAACTCGTAGGCGGCGGCGTCGATGTCGTCGATCCGCAACTGTCCGCGCGCGACCGCTCCGGCAAGCACCTGCCCCATGCGTCGCGCGCCGGCGGCGGGCCCGGCCTCGTAGAAGGCGCGGCCCAGGTCGGGGAACCGATGCGCCTGGGCGATGCTGACGCGAAAGATCGCGATCGAGGCGGGGGCGAAGATCAGGTCGACGTATTGGCGCGCAATGCCCGTCAGGCTGGCACGGATATCGTCGCGTGTCAGGTCGACGTCGAACAGCTGGCATTGGTGCACGCCGCACTGGTGCCGGATGAAGGCGGCATAGAGTGCCTGCTTGTCGCCGAAATGTCGGTAGACGGTCGGCTTCGACGCCCGCGCCCGTGCCGCAACGTCGTCGATGGTCGTCGCCTCGAACCCCTTCTCGAGAAAGAGCTCGGCAGCGGCCGCGAGAATCTCCGCCGCCTTGCCAGCGAACGGCGACACCGCCGAGTTTCGTTCTGTCGTCATGTGCGTCATGGAGCTAGATTTGACAGACGCATCCCTGGACTTCAAGCTTTACGGATAGGTTTAGTTCGATCTCTGAACGGCGGCACTTTTTGCACGGTGATCGAGAACCACGAGCGGCTGCATTGCCGGCAGACCTGCCGCCTTCGACCGCGCCCCTGACCGCAACCATCCGAGCGCGTCGGCCCCGTCAGCGATGGCGGACGATCGGGCGGCGTATCAAGATTACGGGGATGCAGACGGATCCGCCTCTCGTCTTTTGCCGAAGGGTTGCCGTTCGACGTCCAGACGTTCCGCAACCGCACCTTCGTAGGGGACCAACCCCAGACCCCGTGGTCCGGGTTTGCCATTGCGACCAAGCTATCTCCGGCCGCAGATGCACGGCGGGCCGCCGCGGCGGCGAACGACCGCGGATCGGCCCGATGAAGTGGGGGCGGGGGCGCAGGTGTCCGCGCGCGCCGCCGGACCTTTAGCGCGGCAGTGCACCCCCCGCGCGTCGCTTTCAGCGTTTCGCGCGACCTCGTGCTGTGCGCCGATCCTGCGGGCTCGCAGGCCTGCAAGACGGCCGTCACGATTTGGACAGCGCCGCAATGCGTGCTAATCTTTTCCAATGAGGAAACGGACGATGCGGTCCGTTTGCGAGCGGAGGGACCGATGAACGTGCTGGAACGTCATGGTGCCGTGAAGGACGGCGATGCCGAACACCAGTTTCTGCTGTCCTATCTGAACTCCTCCGCCTGGGAGGAGCGGCTCGTCGAGGCACGCGCGAAGCGGCAGGCCATCCTCGACGGGCTGGCACCGGATACGACGCGTCCCAAGCCGCGCTCCCCCGGCGGGCGCCCGCTGCCGTGCCCGCCCGCCTCGGGACCTGGGAAGGACGCGCGCAAGGTGGTCATGGCCGATGCGTCGATCTCCCGGCCCTTGCGAGGACTGCCCAAGACGGGAGCCCCGAGACGATGGCCGTTCGCGGAACTCGCTGTGGGTCTGGCCGTCCTGACGGTCCTCGCCAGCGCCCCCGGGCTCTGGCGCGGTTCCGATGTCACCGACACCGCCGTCACCACTCCTCAAGACGACCCTCCGATCGCCGCGATGAGCGATCGCGCAACCCGCACTCGGACTGGCGATCTTTCCCGCACCGATGCGGCGACCCGTCCGCAGCCGGCCACGGGGGCGTCGCTCGGCGGCATCGAAGCGCTGGCGGCATCGCTTGAGGAAATGGCCGTCACCAACAGCATCACGGTCGTGACCTCGCAGCGGCAAGCGGAGGCGCTCGACAGCCTGGACCGCGCGCAGCCGGCCGCGTCGGTCCGGGTCACGCCGTTCGCACTCGACCGCTCGACGGTCTCCTTTTACCACGCGGACGATGCCGGTGCCGCCGAACGCATGGCGATGCAGCTCGATGGCGAGACGATGGATCTCACCGGGTTGTTGCCCACCCCTCCGGCCGGAACCCTCTCCGTATACCTCGCCGGAAACTAAAGCGGTTTGCTTTCAATGTGACGCGTATCCGGCTGCTTTGAAGAAGTTCCGGCACTCCTCGGGATCGAACAGGTCGCAGATGTCGCCGAGGGCTTGGATGAGCGTATTATAGGTTCGCGCGCCGATGCGTCGGAG
>JBBQDX010000077.1:0-16532 GCA_038320125.1 Rhodobacterales bacterium
CCTGTTCCTCTCGGCTTGCGCCCTGGCGGCGACGGTCATCTGTTGGTTGTGAGTCTGGAAGGTAGGATAGCGCGCTGCGCCGGTCCGATCCGAGGGCGCGCTCGGTTCTCGATGCGAAGGACCACAGGACGGTCGTGCGCAGGCGGCGGATCTTGCCGCCGCGCCTGTCGCAGATGCAATCCCCGACCGAGATCCATCATCCGAGGTTGCGCGGCGGCGACGGCGCGGAAGCGTCCGTGCGGTGCTGCGTGATGAAGCAGAACTTGCACGACGAGGACGTCGGGCTCTGCGTAATGGAGGGTGTCAGCGCGCAGGATCTGTTGGCGGCCGGGCGCGTCGATTTCATCGTCATGATAGATCGCGAACTCCGCATGCCCCTGACGTGGCTGCCCGGGTCGCGAGAGCTTCCGCAGGACCGCTTCGCGGGCACGCTGCCGTCCGGCGCGGCAAAGCTGATCTTCATGGTGGCACTGGATTGCGGTCGGCTGTTGGTGCCGGTGAACGATAATCTCACGTTTTTGGCGACCGATCGGCAGCGGTTGAACGAGATGGAAAGGGTCGATGTGGAAGAGGCGCTCGCGGACGCCATCGCTACGAACACGGGCATCGCAGAGGTATCCGCCCGACGCCTGATCCGCTTGCGAAGAGCGCGGCCGCGACGATCCACGCCGACAGGATCCGGCTCCCGCAGGTGTTCTCGAACCTGCTTTCGACGGCAATCAGGTCTTTGCCACCCGGCGGGGACGTGACGATCGGCACGACCGCCAGCAAGAACGCCGCCGCCTCCTACGTCCACGATACCGGCCCCGGCATCCCGCGCGCCGCCCGGGCGCGCCTGTTCGACCGCTTCGCCAAGGCGACCCGCGCGCGCGCGAGCTCCATAGCGGCGGCGCCGGTCCCGCCATCATCCACGAACCGATCGGGCGGCGGCTGGGATAAATCCGGCTTGGGAGGAAATCGGTGGAGGACGGCGCGGCGAAATCCGGAACGACCTTCTTTGTGACGTTCCCGCGGGTCGCGGACCGGGTTCACCCCGAGTGAGGGGGCGGCATGAGGGTTCTTTTCGGTGACGACGAGGAGGATATCCGCGAGCCGGACGAGATCGCCCTGTTGTCCAACGACGACATCGAGCCGGTCTTTGGCGCATCCGGGCGGGACGCGATGACCATCGTCGCAAGCCAGAGCTTCGATGTCATCATGCCCCCGCCCGACGGCCCGGAGGTCCTGCGCGCGGCGCGGCGCAATGCCAAGCGGAACGACATGCCGATCATCACGTGCACCGCCCGCACCGCGCCGGAGGCCGAGGCGGAAGTGCGTGCGCTCGGTGCTGGCCAGAGCTTGCAGATGCCGTTCAGGCCGTAGAAACCGGAACGGTATCTGCACAGCCTCGGCAGGCGGACGGGGACTGGCAGGTCGGCACGTGTGGAGCCGCCCTGGGTTTGGACGTTATTCGTTGGATCAATGCCAGGCGGAGTTTGGCGTTTTTCGGATCCCTTACCACGACCCGCAGCGACGCTGGCGGTGAACGTTCTCGGCAGGGTGTGTGGGGGGTCCATCGATCAGGTCTGTCCGCAGGCGAGGATTCCGCTCCGCACGACCGTCGCGACCATCGCCGCAACCGTGTGACGAAGGTGGCGCTGGCCGTCTCGGGTTGACGACCAACGCCGCCGGATACGGCGCGTTCGCCGATGCTGGCGGGTCCGTCGGGATCGGATGCCGCGCGGCGGAGGGGCGTGTGCGGTTCGACTGGGTCGGATCCGGGCTTGATGTGGCGCCGGACGGAGGTTGCTTCGGGTTGGGCACCCGGCGTCCCAGGACGATCTAAGCCGCTTCCGTCCGTCCGGATGTCAGCCCGAGCCGGGACTCCGACCGGCGGGTCTTGCGGTTCGATGCGACCGCCACGGGCCGGCGACGATGGTGCTTGCGATCACGGGCTATGGCTTCGCCAAGGGGCTGTCCGGTACGGCGTGAAGGCGGAGCGATCTTGCCCCGAAGGCGGTTACAAGATGGAGACCGGGGCGAGCCCCAGACCGAAGATGGTCCGCGGCCCCGTTCGCAGGGCCACGACAGGTCCGGACCGCGCGACTGCCGGATCGGATGAGTTGGAGATGTGGCAAGGCGCACACCCATGACCTCCGTGGGTGCGTCACGTCCCGGCTGATGCGGAGAACGCCGATCCATGTTCCGCCCGGAGCGAAGACATCGGTCGTTCGACCGGTCGCCCACGACCGAGCGACGGCCTCCCGTTGCGGAACGCTGGTGTCGTTCCGGGGACCCTTGGCGGCACGGTGCGGCGCGCGAATGACATTGCCATTGCGCCCGATGAGATGCATCGGTCGGCGATGACGCCGAAGCTCTTCACCACGCTCAAGACCTATGACCGGCAGCAGTTCATCAGCGACATGATCGCCGGCGTGACCGTCGCCATGGTGGCGATGCCGCTGAGCATCGCGATCGCGGTGGCCTCCGGAGCGGAGCCTGCCAAGGGCCTCGTCACGGCGATCGTCGGCGGGTTCCTCATCTCGCTCCTCGGGGGCAGCAGGGTGCAGGTCGGCGGACCGACCGGGGCCTTCATCGTCGTCGTCTTCGGCGTCATCGCCACGCATGGCTATGACGGCCTCGTCATCGCGACCCTCATGGCCGGCGTGATGATGGTGGTGGCGGGCTTTCTTCGCGCCGGCAGCCTTGTGGCTTATGTGCCCGAACCGGTGGTCAATGGCTTCACCATCGGCATCGCGGTCATCATCGCGACGAGCCAGATCAAGGATCTGTTCGGGCTGTCCGTCGCGGAGGTTCCGGCGGAGTTCGTCGGCAAGCTCGAGGTGCTCTGGGGGGCCCGCGAGACCGCGGGCGTGCCGGCGCTCGGGATCGGGCTCGCGACGATCCTCCTGATCGTCCTGCTGCGGCGCCTCGCCCCGAAGTTCCCCGGCCTGATCGTGGCGGTCGGCCTGACCTCCGGCGCGGTCGCTCTGGCGGTCATGCCTGTCGACACCCTCTACTCGCGGTTCGGCGCCTTGCCGGGCACGCTTCCGATCCCCACCATTCCCGACATCTCCTTCGTGCGGATCATGGAGCTTCTGCCCTCCGCCTTGGTGATCGCGTTTCTGGCAAGCATCGAATCCCTCCTGTCGGCGATGGTGGCGGATCGCATGATCGGGGGGCGACATCGGCCGAACGCGGAAGTTCTGGCCCTGGGATTCGCCAATATCGGATCTTCGCTGTTCGGTGGTCTTCCAGCCACCGGAGCGATCGCGCGGACGGCCACGAACGTCCGGGCAGGGGGAAAGACCCCCGTGGCGGGCATCGTGCATGCCGCGACCATCCTTCTGGTCATGCTGCTCGCCGCGCCCCTCGCCGGCTACCTCGCGATGCCGGCTCTGGCTGGCCTGCTGATCCTGACCGCCTGGAACATGAGCGAGCCGCACAAATGGCGCGGATATCTCAGGGAAAGGATGTCGGACCGGATCCTGCTGCTGCTGACGGCCTCCCTGACCGTCTTCGCCGATCTGACGGTGGCCATCGGCGTAGGTGTCGCACTGGGTCTCCTCCTCCGACTGCGACGCAGGAATGCACCTCCCACCGATTGGTCGACGCCCGATCGATGACGGGATCTTCGGGACAATGCCGCAGGCGGTCGCGCGAACTCGGCGCGGCTACGGTCCCCGGACAACTGGACGAACCTTCCAATGGCGCGTCGGTATCGACGACTGGATCCCGAAGTCGGAACGGCGCGCGGGGGTCGGCGCGTTCGGGACGTTCCCAAGCGGTTGCGCCCGGCAAGTCTCGAATCCCGGTCGCACGATTGTGTGATCCGTAGCGATGCCTGGAACGCAGGGGTCGTGGCCGTGTTGAACCGGGCTGCGTGACCCGAGCCGGGACGCGTCGTCCTGCTGGCTCCGGAGGCGTCGTCCGTCTTGGGATCCAGTTTCTACGAACCATGACCTCGACGGGATCCACGCCTTGGCAGCCTATCTCAACCGAATCTCCACCGCGGTGCCCGGACATGAAGTGAACGAGGCGTTCCTTCGTTTCGCGCGGGGCCGATTGTCCGACCAGCCGCGCAAGCGGGCGCTGTTCGATCGCATGGCGCGACGCAGCGGCATAGAGCGGCGCTTCTCGACCATCGAGCCGCGACAGGACCCCGATGGCGATGCCGTGGACGTCGCGGGGGTCTTCAGCCGGGGGGCGTTTCCCGGAACCGCTGCGCGGATGGATGTCTTCGAGGCGAGGGCCCCCGCGCTTGCCATCGAGGCCGTCGAGGGGTTGAACCTCGGCCGGGAGGCGGGTCGCATCACCCATCTCGTCGTTGCGAGCTGCACCGGCTTCTCGGCGCCGGGGCTGGACCTGCACCTGGTCGCCGGCCTCGGTCTGAACCCTTCGGTGGAGCGGACCCTGATCGGCTTCATGGGCTGCTATGCGGCGATCAACGCGCTCAAGCTGGCGCGCCATGTCGTGCGTTCGGAGCCGGATGCCCGGGTGCTGGTCGTGAACTGCGAACTCTGCACGCTGCATCTCAAGGACACCGACGATCTGGAGACGCTGCTGTCGTTCTGCCTTTGGGGGGACGGTTGCTCCGCCGCGCTGGTGTCCGCCGATCCGACAGGCCTGCGGCTCGACAGCTTTCGCGCGCTGCTCGCCGCGAAGTCGGCCGCGCTGATGAGCTGGCGGGTGCGCGACGACGGGTTTGACATGGTCCTCTCCGGCCGGGTGCCCGCCACGGTCGGCGAAATCCTCGACGTCCATGGTCGCGAGATTCTCGGCGGGGCGCCGCGCGACGCGTTCAGGCACTGGGCCGTGCATCCCGGCGGCACGTCCATCCTCGACGCGGCGGAGCAGGCGCTGGACCTTCCGCCCGAGGCACTGGTCCTGTCGCGGGACGTGTTGCGGCGCCACGGCAACATGTCGTCCGCCACGGTGATGTTCGTGCTCGAGCGGATGCTGGCCGCCGCCGCATCCGGCGAACGGGGCTGCGCGATGGCCTTCGGGCCGGGCCTCACGGCGGAGACGCTGCTGTTCGAGGCGGCATGAACGACGCCGCCACTGCGCGTCGCGGGCTCGATCGGCGGCGGTTGGTGCCGGAGATCCTCGACGGGTTGCCGCCGGACGATTCCCGGGCCCGCCGGTCGCGCGGCGATCTGGCGCGGATCAACATCGTCATGCGCCAGGCCGCAATTGCCGCGTCGCTCGTCACGCGCCATCTGCCGATCCCGCAAGGCGCCCCGGTCCGCATCTGCGAGCTGGGCTGTGGCGACGGGCGGTCGATGCTGCGCGTTGCCCGGCGTCTGGCCCGACGCTATCGCTCGTCGGAGCTGACCCTGATCGACATGGCTCCCACGGTCTCCGACCGGACGCTGGCCGGGTTCGCCGCCCTCGGCTGGACGGTGCGCGTCGTGACCGCCGATGCTTTCGACTGGCTTGCCGGCGCGCGGGAGGGCTACGATCTCGCGCTGGCGAACCTGTTCCTGCACCACTTCGAGGACGACGATCTGACGCGGCTCCTCGCTGCCCTGGCACCCCGGACCGACCTTCTGGTCGCCACCGAACCGCTCCGGACGATGCCGTCGCTCCTCGCCTCCCGCCTCGTCGGACTGATCGGGGCCAACGACGTGACCCGGCACGACGCGCCCGCCTCGGTGCGCGCGGGGTTCCGAGGCGGCGAGCTTGGCGCGCTCTGGGCCCCCGCCTGTGGCACCGTGATGATGGAAGGGACGAGGGTCCCGTTCATCCACGCCTTCGTCGGGCGCACGGGCGGCAACCGCCGGACCGGTGGGGTCGCATGACGGACCACGGCCGGATCACCCATGACGCCGTCGTCCTCGGGGCCGGAGTGGCCGGCTGCACGGCGGCGATCGCGCTCGTCCTTCAGGGGCGGCGGGTCGCGATCGTCGAGAAGGCCGTCTTTCCGCGACGCAAGGTCTGCGGCGAGTTCCTCTCAGCGACCTCCGTGCCGGTGCTCGACGCGCTCGGGGTCGGTGCGGCCTGGCGGGAGCGGGCGGGGCCGGACGTGCGCCGTCTGTGCCTTTACGCCGGGGAACGCATCGTGGCGGCACCGATGCCGCGCGGCGGCGGCGCGGCGCACGGGCGCGCCCTCGGGCGGGATGTGCTCGACACGATGATGCTCGCCCGAGCCCGCGACCTCGGGGTGGATATCCGGCAGCCGTGCAAGGCGCGCGACCTCTCGATGGCCGCCGGGACCGGCACCGTCACGATCACCGATGGGACCGGCGAGCACCGCCTCGTCGCCCCTCTGATCGTCGCCGCGCATGGATCTTGGGACCGCGGAACCCTCCCGACCAACCTGCCGAGGCAGCATGCGCCCGGCGACCTGATGGGGTTCAAGGCCTATTTCCGGAACGCGCGCCTCGCACCCGACATGATGCCGCTCCTCGCCTTTCCCGGCGGCTATGGCGGCATGGTCTGGGCCGACGACGGACGGCTGTCGCTTTCGTGCTGCATCCGGCGCGACCGCCTCGATGCCCTGCGCAGGCGCTCCGGCACCAGTGCGGCGGCGGCGATGCATCGCCATCTCCTCGACTCGATGGCCGGCGTCCGCCGCAGCATCGGGGAGGCGGATCTCGACGGATCCTGGCTCGTGACCGGCCCGATCCGGCCGGGGATCCGGGCCCGGCACGCCGACGGAATCTTTCGGGTCGGAAACGTGGCGGGCGAGTCCCATCCGATCATCGCCGAAGGGCAGTCGATGGCGATCCAGAGCGCCTGGCTGCTTGCCCGGACGCTCGAGGATGCCGACATCGCTGACCCCGCCGCGTTGAACGCCGCGGGCGTGCGATACGCCAGGGCTTGGCGCTGGCAGTTCGCGACACGGATACGCGCGGCGGCGGCGTTCTCCCATCTGGCGATGCGTCCGGGGGTCTTCGGCATTGCCGCCGTGGCGGTCGAGGCGATGCCCGGCCTCTTGACGCTCGGTGCCAGGCTCAGCGGCAAGACGCGCGCGATCGGACGGATCTGACCCTCCGGTCCGATTGCCGTGAAACGTGGAGAAGGGTGCGCCTGTCGTCGTCGGGGCATCTTCCATCGGGCCGGTGCGGCACCGATCTTGCGATCGAGATCCAGGCGGAGGCGCGACACGCCGGACTGCAATTTGCGCACCGCCGCCTGATCCGGATACCGGGGCGTCTCGTCCGGCGCTTCGTCGAAGTCATGGAGCCGGGAGCACCCGATTTGCGGCTGGAGTTCTGCCGAGTTCCTCATAAGGTGCAGCTTCGATGGCCGGGAGGCACCGACCGGCGATCCCATGTTCGGCGCGGAAGATTATGGACGCGGCGGGGGGTAGCGGCGGCACGGTCGCGCGCCGAACCACCGGCATGATCCACGCCGATCCCGTCGCATCGGCAGCACGCGTGTGCCATACCGACGTCGGCAAGCGATCGTCCGTTCTCCGTCGCCGCGGACCGCCGACATTCCTCTGCCGCCCTTGATGTTGTTGCCGTCCCTTGCCTGCGGGCACGGCTGCGGCCGGTCTTTCCGCAGTTTCGGGGGCGGGTCGCGGGTCGATGAACGGCGGGATCATCTACATTGAGAAGAACGGGTTGCGGTGGAAGGACGCGCTTCTTGTCTTCAGCCTTCCCAGGACTCTCGACAAACGGTTCGTCCGCCGGTCGCGCAGGGGCGTCTTCGCCCGCCTCAAGGACTGGCGCCGGATCGCCAGCCGCTATGACCGACGCGGCGAGTTCCTCTCCGCCGGATGGATTGCGGCCACCGTCATGTCTCGGTTGAGAGTCCTGACCTTTGGGCCAACGAGACTGCCAGACCCCTCACCCATGCTTTGAGCTGAACGATGGAGATACGGTCCGGAAAGCTTGGGAACGATGGCATTTTGCGCGGGGTCTTGTCACCGAAGGCGCTTGAGCCCACTGCCGATCAGGTCCTCGCCCGTCTTGACGAGGGCATGAGGGGATGGGCTCCTGCTCGCGCGGCGCAAGCCAGAAGCGTGAGCGAAATCGAGGAACGCCATCGCATTCCGAGGGCGACATTCTCTTTGTCCGAGCCGGCGGCGTGAGCGGGCTGTCGCTCTGGAACTTGTCCGGCGTGCCTCTCGGCCGGAAACCTGGATCAGGGGCCGGGTGGGGGCGCTCCTTCTTGGTCCAGGATTCCGGGATGCAACCTTTGCGGGCATGGCAGGCAATGGAGCAGTTGTGGCATCTTCCCCGGATATAGGGGATCGAATCCGGAGACTTCGTGGTCATGGACGCGGTCACATCGGGCCTCCGCACTGTTCACCGCGAGGCGCGCGGGCGGCGGCTCCGTCCATCCGGAAACGATGACCAGGTCCCGGACCGTGTGCAGGGCCACCCATGTCCACCGATGGCGCCTCCGACGCGACGTTGGCGCAGCGCCATGATCGACGTTCAGGGCAACCTCATCGTCCCGATCCGCGCGCATGGGTGGCCGCCCGAAGCGGGCCGGTCCGGCGGAGCGTGCCCGGACGGGACGCTGCCAGCCACCCGGCGCTACCTTCCGCAGCGACGGCCCGGGCATCGGCGCTCCGTGCCGTCAGATCGTGACGGTGCGCCCCTCGCGCCAGGAAAGCGTTGCGGCGTCGGCGAGGATTTGCGCGTGCAGGCCGGCGTCGATCCCCGGGTCGGGGGGGTGCCCCGCCGTGACGGCGGCGACGAAGGCGCGCAGTTCGGCAAGGTAGGCGGCGGCGTAGCGTTCGAGGAAGAACGCCATCGCCGGATCGCGCCGAAAGCCTGTCGCGTCGGCGATCTCGACGCTCGTCTCCAGATGGTTCTCGGCCCGCAGCAGGCCGGTCGATCCGTGCACCTCGATGCGCTGGTCGTAGCCATAGGTCGCGCGGCGCGAGCAACTGATCTGCGCGATCCGGCCGCCGGCGGTGGTCAGCAGGACGGCGGCGGTATCGACGTCGCCGGCCGCGCCGATCTGCGGGTCGACCAATGCGCTGCCGGTCGCCTGCACGGTCACCGGCTCTTCGCCGAGCAGGAAGCGCGCCATGTCGAGGTCGTGGATCATCATGTCGCGGAACAGCCCGCCGGACGAGCGGATGTAGGCGAGGGGCGGCGGGGCGGGGTCGCGGCTCAGGATGGTGACGATCTCGGGCGTGCCGATCGCGCCGTCCTGGAGGCGGGCGTGGAGCGCCGCGAAGCTCGGATCGAAGCGGCGGTTGAAGCCCGTCATGAAGGGCACGCGCGAGCGGCTTACCGCCGCAACGCAGTCGCGGACGCGGGCGGCATCGAGATCGACGGGCTTCTCGCAGAAGATCGCCTTGCCCGCCGCGGCGGCAAGGTGGATCAGGTCGTAATGCGTGTCGGTCGGGGTGCAGATCACCACCGCGTCGATGTCCGGCGCGGCGATCAGGGCGTCGCTCTCCATCGCAAGCACGCCGCTGCGGTTCGCCAGCGCGGCGGCCGCCTCGGGCAATGCATCCGAGACAGCGACGAGACGGGCCTCCGCGATCCGGCCGAGAGACGCCGCGTGGACCTGTCCGATGCGGCCGCAGCCGAGGATGCCGATGTCGAGCATGGGTGTCAGCCTTTCAGGGACCGCAGGACCGCGACCGCCGCCCGCAGGACGGGCTCGTGGGTATCGCGCAGGATACGGACCCGGTCGAACCGGTCCGGGTCGCGGAGGACGGCGTCGCGCAATGCGGCACCGAAGGCCTGCCGCAACTCCGTGCCGATGTTGAACTTCGCCACGTTGGAGTGTCGCGCCAGCCGGGCCCGCTGCGCGTGCGGCACGCCCGATCCGCCGTGGATGACGAGAGGGACGTCCGTCGCGGCCTCGATGGCGCGCAGCAGCGTCTCGTCGAGCTCCGCGCCCGCCGCGACCTGGAGATGCGTATTGCCCACGGCGACCGCCATCGCGTCCACCCCGGTCTCGGCGGCGAAACGGGCGGCCTCGGCAGGATCGGTGCCCCGGCTCCGCTCGCCGCGTTTCTCGGCGCCGTCCGCATAGCCGACGAAGCCGATCTCACCCTCGCAGCTCACCCCCTCCGCATGGGCCATCCGGGCGATGGCGCGGGTCGCGGCGATGTTCTCCTCCAGCGGCAGAGCGGAGCCGTCGAACATGACCGAGGTGAAACCCGCATCGATCGCCGCGCGGCATTCGCCGGCATCGCGGCCGTGGTCGAGATGGGCGACGACGGGCACGTCCACCTCTGCCGCGAGGGCGCGGAACATCGCGCCGAGCACCGGCAGCGGCGTGTGGTCGCGGCAGGACGGGCCGGCCTGGAGGATGACCGGGTCGCCGACCTCCTGTGCCGCGCAGGCATAGGCGCGCGCATCCTCCCAGCCGAGGCATACGAGACCGGCGACGGCGCGGTCGGGGCGGAAGACGTCGGTGAGGGTGGCGAGCGTCATTTGAACCTGGCGACCATGTCCATGATGCCGGGGATCGTCTCGAGCTGGGCGGCATGCGTCGGCTGGAAATACTGCTTCAGCGACCTCTGGCTCAATCCGCCGAGGATGGTGAAGTAATACATCTGGTAGCCCGGCAGGACGCAGGAGGGATGGTAGCCCTTGTCGAGACAGATCGTGGAGCCATCCATGACGTGATAGGCGTCGCCCGGCTCGTTGTCGACGCGCTGAAGGAGCTGGATGCCGGAGCCGTAGTCGGGCTTGAAACGGAAGTTGTAGGTCTCGTCATGGCGCGTCTCGTCCGGCAGCCGGTCGGTGTCGTGCTTGTGGCTCGGAAAGCCCGACCAGCCGCCCTCGCCCACCGTGAAGAGTTCGCTCACCAGGAGCCGCCCGACCCGGTCATGATACTGCGCGCCGAGCACATGCGCGATCCTGCGGTGCGTCTTCGTCCCGTCGGAACCGTACTGGACCTTGTCGAGATCCCTGGCGCGGACCTCGAAGGGGTCGAGCGTATCGGCGAACTTTGCGCCGGCGACGAAGACCTCGGCGGCGGGCGAGCGGCAGGTGATGCGGGCGGTGGTGTCGGTGGGCACGTAGACGCCCTCCGGGTCGCCCTCGAACACGTCCGTCACGCGCAGCCCGATATCGCGATAGGTCTCGCCGCCGGTCTCTACGGTGACGGTCCCGGTGGCGGGCACGATGCAGGTCTCGTAGCCCGGCACGCGGTAGTCGAAGGTCTGTCCCTCGGTCAGCTTGACGATGTTGAAGTAGTTGAGCGGCACGGTCGCATCGTCCACGTCGACGATGGGCTCGTTGCGGTTGTCATGGGGCGGGATATGCATGGGTCTGCTCCGTCGGTCCGGGGTGATCGGCCAGAAAGGCCTCGAGCTCATCGGTCGTGGGCATGGCCGGCGCGCATCCGACGCGGGCCACGACCATCGCGGCGGAGGCGGAGCCGCGCAGGATCGCGGCCTCGATGTCGCGACCGTCGGCCAGGGCGGCAATGAAGCCGCCCATGAAACTGTCGCCCGCACCGGTGGGCTTTAGGGCATCCGTCGGATAGATGCCGGTGCGGATCTCGGCGCCCTCGTGGAAGGTGATCGCGCCCTGCTCGCCCATCTTGTAGACGATCAGCTTGCCCTTGCCCGCAAGGGATCGCGCCATCTCGAGACCGCGATCGTAATCGCCGGCCATGAAGCCGAACTCGACATCGTTGCCGACGATGCAGTCGCAGGCGGCTCCGGCGCGGCCCAGCACCTCGGCGGCAATCTCGGGCGAGGTCCAGGAATAGGGCCGGTAATCGATGTCGAAAATCAACGGCAACCCGGTTTCGCGGGCCAGGTCGAAAGCCCGGAAGGCGGCGGAGCGACTCGGTTCGGCGGCGAAGACGGTGCCGGTGGTGATGAGCGCGCTGTAGGGCGCGTAGTCGACCGCCTCGACGTCGGCGATCGCCATCCCGAAATCCGCAGCGCCATTGCGGTAGATGACGGATTGGTGATCTTCCACCCGCGTCTCGACCACGGCCAGCGAGGTGCGCGCCTCGCCGCCCAGGGGCGTCACATGGGTGCGGTCGATGCCGTAGCGGTCGAGCTGGTTCAGGGCGAACCGTCCGATGGCGTCATCGCTGACGCGGGTGACGAGGGCCGCGGTGCAGCCCTGCTTCACCAGCGCCACGCCGATATTCGCGCTGCTGCCACCGAGGCAGGAGACGAAACGCTCCGCATCCTCGGTCCGCGTGCCCGGCGGATCAGGGTAGAAATCCATGCCCGCGCGCCCGACGATCAGGAAGTCCTTGCCGCGAAGCTTCATGTCCGGCCCACCGTATTCCCGGCGGCCGCCGTATCCAGCACCTCGGGATAGGGATAGTTCAGCCCCAGCAACTGCCGCAGGTCGGGCGACGCGCCGTCGATCATGCCGGCGGGCAGGGCGGCCGGCATGTCCTCCATCGGCTTCACCCATTTCGGCAGGTACTGGATCAGGATCGCGCTGCGGTCGTGGTCCGACCGGTTCGGCATGGCGCAGTGCCAGGTCGCGCCGAAGAACAGCGCGACGTCGCCCGGTTCGCCGGTCATGCGTTCCGCCCGGCCATGGAAATCATCGTCCTCGGTCGGGTAGCGCAGATGCCGCTGGCTCCCCGGAACATAGGCCGTCGCGCCGGACTCCTCGGTGAACGGGTCGAGGATGACGGAGACCTGTGCGTTCAGCGGGAAGCTGGCGTTGAGGCCCGCGGGATGGGTCTCGGGCGCGTGAAAGTCCCAGTAGGGATAGTCGACATGCGGCTCCTGCCCCGGCCCGCCGGGCAGGATGCGGTTGGCGGCGATGGAGCCCATGATGAACTCCGTGCCGAGGAACTTCCGAAGGATCGTCATCAGCGCCGGATGCGCGGCCATGCGCGCGAAGACCTCGCCCTTGGCCAGCAGGTTCCAGACCCGGCGTTGCAGAGCGATGGCCCCCTCCGCCTCGGCCGCGCCCTGGAAATGCGTCACCTTTCCGGCGTCGCGGTCGGACTCTTCCATGATTATGCGGCGCGCCTCGGCGATCTCCCCGGGGGAGAACAGCCCGGTCAGGCGAACGACCCCGGCACCGTTCAGCAGCTCCTCGACGATCGCACCCGAGTCGATCTCGGCCATGGCATGGGTTTTCATTCAGACCCCCTGCCTCTGTCGGATCCGCACCGCCTCGACCGCCGCATGGGCATCGCGGACGCTCTGCGTTTCGCTCACCTCGGGCGTTCCGATCTCCCACCAGGCATGGCCGCCGGTGGTCCAGCCCTCATAGGGGTCCACCTTCATCACGATCACGCTGGTCCGGTCGGCAGCCTGGGCGCGGCGGAAGGCCTCGGTCAGTCCGGCCGCGGTCTCGACCGTCTCCGCAAGCGCGCCCATGGCGGCGGCATGGGCGGCGAAATCCACGGTGAAAGGGTCGGGCACGGTCGGGCAGTCGGCGATCAGGTTGTTGAAGCTCGCCTGCCCGGTGTTGTTTTGGAGCTTGTTGATGACCGCGAATCCGCCATTGTCGAGCACCAGCACGATCAGCTTCCTGTCCGTCAGCACGCTGGAATAGATGTCCGAGTTCATCAAGAGGTAGGAGCCGTCACCGCAGAACACGATGGTGTCGCGCTCGGGCTCCGACTCCGCCTGGGCGATGCGCGCGCCCCAGCCGCCCGCGATCTCGTAGCCCATGCAGGAGAAGCCGAACTCGACATCCACCGTGCCGGGCTTCAGCGTGCGCCAGTTCGCGGTGATCTCCGCCGGCAGGCCGCCGGCGGAGGCGACGATCCTGTCGGACGGATCGCAGAGTCCGTTCACCACGCCGATCGCCTGCGCGTAGCTGTTGGGGCCATTTCCCGGGCGCACCGTCTCGGCGACGGTCCGCGTCCACGCGCTTCGCTCGGCTTTCGCGATCGCTGTCCAGTCGGCAGGCGCGCGATGATCCCCCAGGGCTGCGCCGAGCGCCTCGATCCCGAGCCGGGCATCGCCCACCATCGCCGTCGCGAGATGCTTGGCCGCATCGTGCCGCCCGACATTGAGGCAGACCAGCCGCGCGTCCGGCGCGAAGGCGGTCCAGGATCCGGTGGTGAAATCCTGCAATCTCGTCCCGACGGCCAACACCAGATCGGCGCGCCCGGCGACGGCGTTGGCGGAGTCGGACCCGGTGACGCCGACGGGGCCGATGTTGAGCGGATGCGTGTCGACCAGGTTCGCCCGGCCCGCGATGGTTTCGATCACGGGAATGTCGTGGGCTTCGATGAACCTTGTCAGCGCATCGACGGCGCCGGAATACTGGATGCCGCCGCCGGCAATGAGGACAGGGCGGGACGCGCCGCGCAACAGGTCCGCGACCTCCGCCACCTCCGCCGCGTCGGGGGCCTGCCGCCGGATGCGATGGACCCGTCTGGCAAAGAAGCTCTCGGGATAGTCCCAGGCCCAGCCCTGCACGTCCTGCGGCAGCCCGAGGAAGGCCGGGCCGCAATCGGCCGGGTCCAGCATGGTGCCGAGTGCTGCGGGCAGCGATTGCAGGATCTGCGCCGGGTGGGTGATGCGGTCCCAGAACCGGCTGACGGCGCGGAACGCATCGTTCAGCCCGAGCGTCGGGTCGCCGAAATGCTCGAGCTGCTGGAGCACCGGGTCGGGCAGGCGCGTGATGAAGGTATCGCCGCAGAGCATCAGCATCGGCAGGCGGTTGGCATGCGCGAGTCCCGCGGCGGTCAGCAGGTTCGCGGTGCCCGGACCGGCGCTTGCCGTGCAGAACATGAACCGGCGGCGCAGGTGATACTTGGCGTAGGCGGCGGCCGCGAAGCCCATGCCCTGCTCGTTCTGCCCACGATAGAGGGGCATCTCGTCATGGACGGCATAAAGCGCTTCGCCGAGACACGGGACGTTGCCATGCCCGAAGATGCCGAATCCACCGCCGCAGATGCGGGTCTCGACGCCCTCGATCTCGATGTACTGGACCATCAGCCAGCGGACGATGGCCTGGGCCACGGTCAGCCTGACGGCCTGTCCGCTTGAGGTCATGGTTGCCCCCTTGAATCCGCTTGCACGTCTTTCGGACCGAGCATACGAAGTTTGCAACCGGTTGCAAACCGAAAACAAAACGGTATCCAGGCATGCGCGAAATCGGAATCGGAATCGTCGGCGGCGGCTACATGGGCAAGGCCCATGCGGTCGCGATGTCCGCCGTCGGTGCCGTGTTCGAGACGGAGTTGCGCCCGCGCCTCGTGAAGGTCTGCGCCACCTCCGCCGCCTCCGCCGAGCGCTACCGTGCGGCCTATGGCTATGCGAGCGCGACCGACGACTGGCGCGATCTGGTCACGGATCCCCGCGTCGAGGCGGTTATCATCGCGTCGCCGCAATCCACGCATCGCGCCATTGCGGAGGCGGCTTTCGCGCGCGGTCTGCCGGTCTTCTGCGAGAAACCCCTGGGCACCTCGGTTGCGGACAGCGCAGCGATGGTCGCCGCGGCCGAGGCCGCCGGGGCGGTCAACATGACCGGCTTCAACTACATCCGCACGCCCGCGACGCAGGAGGCCCGCCGTCTGGTCGCCTCCGGGGCCATCGGGGACGTGACCTGGTTTCGGGGCGAGCATACGGAGGATTTCCTCGCCGATCCGCAGACACCCGCGAACTGGCGCACGCGGGACGTCACCTCGGGCACGATGGGCGATCTCGCGCCGCACATGATCAATTGCGCGCTCACGCTGATGGGCCCGATCGCGGCGGTGACGGCCGAGATCGAGACCGTCCACACCACCCGCCCCGGCCCGGACGGCCCGGAGCCGGTCGGGAACGACGATCACGCGCAGATGATGGTCCGCTTCGCGCGGGGAGCCATGGGCCATCTCTACTTCAGCCGCACGGCAACGGGCCGGAAAATGGGCTATGCCTATGAGGTGCACGGCACGAAAGGATCGATCCGTTTCGATCAGGAGGATCAGAACTCGCTGCAGGTCTATCTGCGCGAGGGGCCCGAGCCGGGTCGGGGCTTCACCCGGATCCTGACCGGGCCGGCGCATCCCGACTACGCCGCCTTCTGCCAGGGGGCGGGGCACGGGACGGGCTATATCGATCAGATCATCATCGAGGCGCGCGACTTCCTGCGGGCGATCGAGACCGGAAAGACCGTGTTCCCCACCTTTCGCGACGGGATGGAGGTGAACCGGGTGGTCGAGGCCGCCCGGCTCTCCTCGGAGACCCGGAGCCGGGTGAAGATCGAGGATTGAGACCATGACGATACGCATCGGAAACGCCCCCTGTTCGTGGGGTGTCGAATTCGCGGACGATCCGCGCAATCCGGACTGGAAGACGGTCCTCGAGCAATGCGCGGCGGCGGGGTACGAGGGCATCGAGCTTGGACCCGTGGGCTTCATGCCGGAGGATCCGGCGCGGCTGGCGGAGGCTCTGGCGGAGCATGACCTCGCGTTGATCGGCGGCGTGGTCTTCCGCGCCTTTCACGATCCCGACTCCTGGGACGACGTGATGGATGGGGCTGTCCGGACCTGCAGGGCGCTCGTCGCCCACGGAGCGAAAAACCTCGTGCTGATCGACTCTATCTCGCCCCGCCGTGCGCCGACGGCCGGGCGGGCCGGCGAATCCGAGCAGATGCAGGACATCGAATGGGCGCCGTTCCGTGACCGGATCGCGACGGTGGCGCGGATGGGCGCCGAGGAGTACGGCCTGACGGTCGGCATCCATGCCC
>JBBQDX010000078.1:0-16522 GCA_038320125.1 Rhodobacterales bacterium
TTACACCTGTTCCGGCCGGGAGGACCTGCGGGAAGCTCATTGTCAGGCGCTCTGGGGACCAGCCCACGGCGCATCAGCCTGTCGCCCGTTGCATCCTCCCGACGCCCGCCGCGCGGCGGGTCTCATGCGGGCCGTCGAGCGGCGAGCGCCCTGGGCCGTCGCGACGGGACGCCGGAAGCAGAAGGCTCGCATCAATAACAGTAAGCCTTCCAGTAGGAAGGGTGCACCAATGAGCGTGCTCGACGTCGCCTTCTACCTCTTCGCCATCGTCACGGTCACCGGCGGTCTCTTCGTCGTCGTCTCGCGCAACCCGGTCCATTCGGTGCTGTGGCTGATCCTGACGTTCCTCTCCACCGCCGGCCTCTTCGTGCTGCTCGGGGCCGAGTTCGTCGCGATGTTGCTCGTCATCGTCTACGTCGGAGCGGTCGCGGTTCTGTTCCTCTTCGTGGTGATGATGCTCGACGTCGACTTCGCGGAGCTGAAGGCCGAGATGGCGAGATACGTGCCGCTTGCGGGGCTGATCGGCGTGGTCCTCCTGATGCAGCTTGCGATCGCCTACGGCGTCTGGGACACGGCCGAGGGCGTGACGCTGGCGCCGACCCTCTCGGCCATCGCGACGCCGCCGGTGTTCAACACCAGCGCGCTCGGCCTGATCCTCTACGACCGGTATTTCCTGATGTTCCAGCTCTCGGGACTGATCCTGCTGGTCGCCATGATCGGGGCGATCGCGCTGACCCTGCGGCACCGCAAGGACGTGAAGCGCCAGAACGTGCTGCACCAGATGTGGCGTGACCCTGCTACGACGATGAACGTGACCGACGTGAAGCCGGGGCAGGGGCTATGAGGCAAATCGTGTTTGCTCTCGTTTTGGTGGGCTTCGCAGTGCCGACCCTCAGTGGGAACGGCGCCGTGTCGCATGGTGGGCAGCCTGTCGCATTTGGTGCGATACCGATGACGGATGTGGCGCTTGTAACCGGCGATTATGACCCGTTTATTCGGCGGTAGTTCGGCACGTTCAATAACGTCTTTCACTGAGGAAACCGGAAATGTCCCAGAATACCGTCATCATCATCATCGTCCTCCTGGTCATCCTGATCGGCGGCTACAGCTTCATCTGAGTCCCGCAAGGGGGCCAGTCACGGACGGCAAGGGGCGGGAACGCGCCCCGGAGGGACGACATGATCGGACTTGAACACTACCTGACGGTCGCCGCCGCGCTCTTCGTGATCGGCATCTTCGGCATCTTTCTCAACCGCAAGAACGTCATCGTCATCCTGATGTCGATCGAGCTCATGCTGTTGGCTGTGAACATCAACTTCGTCGCCTTCTCGGGCTTCCTCGGAGATCTCTCGGGTCAGGTGTTCACCCTCTTCGTCCTCACCGTCGCCGCCGCCGAGGCCGCCATCGGCCTCGCCATCCTGGTCTGCTTCTTTCGCAACCGTGGCACCATCGACGTCGAAGACGTCAACGTGATGAAGGGCTGAGGGTATGAGTGCGGGGACAACGGAAGCCGGCTACGAGAACAAGAACGGTCAAAGGGTTCTAAACCCTTCGACAATGGTGGCGAACCATTACAATCAGCGGCACTTTGAAATGAATTGTTTGCATTGTGGTGCTGGCTACAACGCGAATGGCTGCGACATCCATATTCGTCGCTGTCCCTCCTGTCAGAGTGGCAAGCCAAGTTCCGAGGCGCTCCGATGACCCCGATCATCCTCCTCGCGCCCCTCGTGGGCGCGATCATCTGCGGCTTTGGCTGGAAGGTCATCGGCGAGAAGGCCGCGATGGTGGTGGCGACCTCGCTGCTGTTCCTCGCGGCCTTCCTGTCGTGGATCGTCTTTCTGATCCACGACGGCGAGACGCAGATCATCCCGCTCATGACCTGGATCGAGAGCGGCTCGCTGCTTTCGGACTGGTCGATCCGGCTGGACCGGCTGACGGCGACCATGCTGATCGTGGTGACGACGGTCTCCTCGCTCGTCCACCTCTATTCCTTCGGCTACATGGATCACGACCCGCAGTGGCGCGAGGGCGAGACCTACAAGCCGCGTTTCTTCGCCTATCTGTCGTTCTTCACCTTCGCGATGCTGGCGCTCGTGACCGCCGACAACCTGTTGCAGATGTTCTTCGGCTGGGAGGGCGTTGGCGTCGCCTCCTACCTGCTGATCGGCTTCTACTGGCGCAAGCCCTCGGCCTCGGCCGCCGCGATGAAGGCCTTCATCGTCAACCGGGTCGGCGACTTCGGCTTCCTGCTCGGCATCTTCGGCCTGTTCTTCCTGACCGACTCGGTCAATCTCGCCGACATCTTCGCCGCCATGCCGGAGCTGGCCGGGACCACGCTGCATTTCCTCTGGACCGACTGGAACGCGGCGAACCTGCTGGCGTTCCTGCTCTTCATCGGCGCCATGGGAAAGTCGGCGCAGCTCGGCCTGCACACCTGGCTGCCCGACGCGATGGAGGGGCCGACGCCGGTGTCCGCGCTGATCCACGCGGCGACCATGGTGACGGCGGGCGTGTTCCTCGTCTGCCGGATGTCGCCGCTGATGGAGATGGCCCCCGCCGCCATGTCCTTCGTTGTCGTGATCGGTGCGGCGACCGCCTTCGTTGCGGCGACGATCGGCCTCGTGCAGTGGGACATCAAGCGGGTCATCGCCTATTCGACGATGTCGCAGCTCGGCTACATGTTCGTGGCCGCCGGCCTCGGGGCCTATTCGGTGGCGATGTTCCACCTGCTGACGCATGCCTTCTTCAAGGCTATGCTGTTTCTCGGCGCGGGTTCCGTCATCCACGCGATGCACCGCGAGCAGGACATGCGGAACTACGGCGGTCTGCGCAAGAAGATCCCCTACACCTTCTGGGCGATGATGATCGGCACGCTGGCCATCACCGGCGTCGGCATCCCGCTGACGCACATCGGCTTCGCGGGCTTTTTGTCCAAGGACGCGGTGATCGAGGTGGCCTATGCGGGCAGCACCGGGGCCTTCTGGGCGCTGGTCGTCGCCGCGCTCTTCACCAGCTTCTACTCCTGGCGCCTGATGTTCCTGACGTTCTACGGTGCGCCGCGGGGCGACCGGCACACCCATGACCACGCGCACGAGAGCCCGACATCGATGATCGCGCCGCTCGGCGTGCTGGCGGTGGGCTCGGTGCTGGCGGGGATGGTCTTCTACGGGCCGTTCTTCGGCAGCCAGGAACAGGTCGACCGCTTCATGGGCGTGCCGGGCACCGAGGTCACGGCGGTCGCGGCCGCCAGTCCGCTGGCGGCCCACGCGCAGGAGGCTGCCCCGGAGGTCGAGGCGGAAACCGCTCCCGCGGCGGACTCCGGAGGCGCGGATGGCGCGAGCGAGGGCGGACACGGCGAAGCCCCCGAACGCGCCGCGCAGGTGCCGGGCGAGGGCGCGATCTTCGTCGGTCCCGAGAACCACATCATCCACGAGGCGCACGAGGTTCCGGCCTGGGTGAAGGTCTCGCCCTTCGTCGCCATGCTGATCGGCTTCGGCGCCGCCTGGCTCGGCTACATTCGCCGGCCATCCCTGCCGGGCCGATGGGCGGAGACCGTCCCGCCGCTGCACCGCTTCCTGCTCAACAAATGGTATTTCGACGAGATCTACGATTTCCTCTTCGTGCGTCCCGCCAAGCGGATCGGGACCTTCCTGTGGAAGCGCGGCGACGGCACGGTGATCGACGGCGGCATCAACGGGCTTGCCATGGGCATCGTGCCGCTGGCGACGCGGTGGCTTAACCGGGCGCAGTCGGGATACATTTTCACCTACGCTTTCGCGATGGTGATCGGGATCGTCGTCCTCATCACCTGGACGACCATCGCGGCCGGAAACTGAGAGCGTGACGTAGACCATGGACAACCTGCTTTCGATCGTCACCTTCACCCCGCTCATCGCGGCCGGCATTCTCGCGCTGTTCCTGCGCGGCGACGATCAGGCCGCGCAGAAGAATGCCAAGTGGCTGGCGCTCGGGGCGACGACCTTCACCTTCCTCGTGTCGATCTTCCTGATCCTCGGGTTCGAGCCCGACAGGGCCGGCTTCCAGTTCGTCGAGGAACGTGCCTGGATGTTCGGGCTGCAGTACAAGATGGGCGTCGATGGCATCTCCATCCTGTTCATCATGCTCACGACGTTCCTGATGCCGCTGGTCATCGCGTCCTGCTGGGACGAGTCCGTCCGCGTGAAGGACTACATGGTGGCTCTTCTGGTCCTCGAAGGGCTGATGATCGGCGTGTTCTGCGCGCTCGACCTTATCCTCTTCTATCTGTTCTTCGAGGCGGGCCTCATTCCGATGTTCCTCATCATCGGCATCTGGGGCGGGGCGAGCCGCATCTACGCCTCGTTCAAGTTCTTCCTCTATACCCTGCTCGGCTCGGTGCTGATGCTCGTCGCCATGGTCGCGATGTACGTCGACGCAGGGACGACCGACATCGTGGACCTGCTGGCGTATGATTTCAGCTACGCGCAGATCAGCATCCTCGGCCTCGACATCGTCGGCGGCATGCAGACGCTGCTCTGGCTGGCGTTCTTCGCCAGTTTCGCGGTCAAGATACCGATGTGGCCGGTCCATACCTGGCTGCCCGACGCGCACGTCCAGGCCCCGACCGCGGGGTCTGTGGTGCTGGCGGCGATCCTTTTGAAGATGGGCGGCTACGGTTTCCTGCGCTTCTCGCTGCCGATGTTTCCGGTGGGCTCCGAAGTGATGGGCACCTTCGTGCTGTGGCTGTCCGCGATCGCCATCGTCTACACCTCGCTGGTGGCGATGATGCAGGACGACATGAAAAAGCTGATCGCCTATTCCTCCGTCGCGCACATGGGCTTCGTGACCATGGGGATCTTCGCCGCCAACCAGCAGGGCATTGACGGCGCGATCTTCCAGATGATCTCCCACGGCTTCGTCGCCGGCGCGCTGTTCCTCTGCGTCGGCGTCGTCTACGACCGCATGCACACCCGCGACATCGCGGCCTACGGCGGCCTCGTGAACCGGATGCCGGCCTACGCGCTGATCTTCATGCTCTTCACGCTCGCCAACGTCGGCCTGCCGGGCACGTCCGGGTTCGTGGGCGAGTTCCTGACGCTGATGGGCGTCTTCCAGGTCAATACCTGGGTCGCCCTCGTCGCCACCTCCGGCGTAATCCTGTCGGCGTGCTACGCGCTCTGGCTCTACCGCCGGGTCATGTTCGGCGATCTCATCAAGGAATCGCTGCGCTCGATCGGCGACATGACCCGGCGGGAGCGGTGGATCTTCGCGCCGCTCGTGGCGATGACGCTGCTGCTGGGCGTCTACCCGAGCCTTATCACCGACATCATCGGGCCTTCGGTCTCGAACCTCGTCGGCAACTACGAAACGGCCACCGCCGGCCTCGCGCTCGACGGCGCGGTCGCGGATGCCGGACACCGAGGGGCGGGACCATGAACGCTGACCTGAACATCATCCTGCCGGAAATCGTTCTGGCGATCTACGCCATGGGCGCGTTGCTCGGCGCCGTCTATACCGGCAAGGACACGCTCACGCGGCCGCTGGTCTGGCTCACCGCCGCCGTCCTGGCTGTCGTTGGCTTCTGGGTGGCGGTGTCGGGCGGCACGGGGGCGGGGTTCGACGGTATGATCGTCAAGGATGCCTTCGCCCGGTTCTCCCAGGTCACGATTCTCCTTTCGGCTGCGGTCGTCCTCGTCATGGGGCAGGACTACATGGCCCGCACCGGGATGCTGAAGTTCGAGTATCCGCTGCTCATCGTGCTGGCCTGCATCGGGATGATGGTCATGGTCTCGGCGGGGAACCTGCTCACCATCTACATGGGTCTGGAGCTGCAATCCCTCGCGCTTTACGTCGTCGCCTCCATTCGGCGGGACAACGTGAAGTCGACCGAGGCGGGGCTCAAGTACTTCGTCCTCGGCGCGCTGTCGTCAGGCCTGCTGCTCTACGGCATCTCGCTGACCTACGGCTATGCCGGCACGCTGGAGTTCAGCGGCGTCGCGGCGGCGGCCACGGGCGAGGTCTCGCTGGGCCTGCTCTTCGGCCTCGTCTTCATGATCTCGGGCCTCGCCTTCAAGGTCTCCGCCGCCCCCTTTCACATGTGGACCCCCGACGTCTACGAAGGCGCGCCGACGCCGGTCACCGCCTTCCTCGCCACCGCGCCGAAGGTCGCGGCCATGTGCATGTTCGCCCGCGTCACCCACGACGCCTTCGGCAATATCGTGGCCGACTGGCAGCAGATCGTCGCGCTCCTGGCGGTCGTATCGATGTTCGTGGGCGCCATCGCCGCCATCGGCCAGCGCAATATCAAGCGCCTGATGGCCTATTCGTCGATCGCCCACATGGGCTACGCCCTCATGGGCCTTGCGTCGGGCACGGCCGCCGGCGTCGCGTCGATGCTGCTCTACATGGCGATCTATGTGGTGATGAACATCGGCACCTTCGCCTTCATCCTGTCGATGCGCCGCGGCGGGCGGGAGGTCACCGACATCGCGTCGCTCAACCTGTTGTCGAAGTCGCGGCCGGGGGCAGCGATGGCGCTCCTCGTGCTGATGTTCAGCCTCGCCGGAGTCCCGCCGACGCTGGGCTTCTTCGCGAAATACGGTGTGCTGACGGCGGCGGTGGATGCAGGTCTCGTCTGGCTCGCAGTGCTGGGCATGATCGCCTCGGTCATCGCGGCGTTCTATTACCTGCGGATCGTGTATTACATGTATTTCGGCGAGAGCGACGAGCCTTTCGCGCCCGAGGTGCCGGGTGTGCAGATGGTCGCGCTGGTCGCCGCCGCCGTCCTCATGCTGGCGCTCCTGCCGCAGCTTCTGGGGCTCGAGCCGTTGGCCGCCGCCGCTGCCGCCGCTCTGGTCGATTAGCGCGTGGCGGCGTCGTTCGTCGCCCCGCCCTGGCCGGACGGTGTGGACCGCATCTCGCTGGCCACGGTCGACAGCACGTCGCTCGAGGCCGCGCGCCGCGCGCCCGACCGGCCGACCTGGATCATGGCGGCCCGGCAGACTGCTGCGCGGGGCAGGCGGGGCCGGTCCTGGGCGATGCCGCCCGGCAACTTCGCCGCCTCCCTTGCCTGGCGACCCCGCGCCGATCCCCCCGCGATGGCGCTGCGCAGCTTCGCCGCCTCCCTTGCCCTGCATGATGCCCTGACGGGGATGGGCGTGCGGGGCCTGTCGCTGAAGTGGCCGAACGACGTGCTGCTCGACGGCGGCAAACTCGCGGGCATCCTGCTCGAATGTCCCGCGCCCGGCCGCCTCGTGCTCGGCATCGGCATCAACCTCATCGCCGCCCCCGCGCCCACCGCCCTCGAACCCGGTGCAGTCGCCCCCGTCTCGCTGCTGGAGGCGACCGGCCTGCGCGTCACCCCCGACGCCATGCTGGATGCGCTCGCACCGGCCTTCGCGCGTCGGGAGGCGCAACTCGCCGACCGCGGCTTCGACCGCCTTCGCGCCGATTGGCTCGGCCACGCCGCGCGCCTGGGCGAGCCGATCACCGCCCGCACCATGACCGAAACCACGACCGGCACCTTCGACGACGTGGACGCAAGCGGTCACCTGATCCTCGGCACCGCCGCCGGCCGCCGCCGCATCGCGGCCGCCGACGTCTACTTCGGAGACCCGGAATGCGCCTGACGCCAAATCTGCTCACCATCGACTGCGGCAACACCAACACCGTCTTCGCCATCTGGGAGGGCGAGCGTCCGGTCGCCTCCTGGCGCTGCGCCACGCAGCATCAGCGGACGGCGGACGAATACTACACCTGGCTGCGCACGCTCATGTCGCTGCATCACATCGACGTGGCGATCACCGACGTCATTATCTCCTCCACCGTGCCGCGCGTCGTCTTCAACCTGCGCGTCCTCTGCGACCGCTACTTCGGCACCCGGCCCCTCGTGGTCGGCAAGCCCGAAACGAAGCTGCCGACCGAGCCGCGCGTCGACGCCGGCACGACCGTCGGACCGGACCGGCTGGTCAATACCGCCGCCGGGTTCGACCGCCACGGCGGCGACCTCATCGTGGTGGATTTCGGCACCGCCACGACCTTCGACGTGGTCGACACGGATGGTGCCTATATCGGCGGTGTCATCGCCCCCGGCGTCAACCTCTCGCTCGAGGCGCTGCACATGGCGGCCGCGGCATTGCCGCATGTGGACATCACCCAACCGCAGAGGGTAGTGGGCACCAACACCGTCGCCTGCATGCAGTCGGGCATCTTCTGGGGCTATGTCGGCCTCATCAAGGAAATCACCGCACGAATCCGGGCCGAACGCGACCGCCCGATGAAAGTGATCGCGACCGGGGGGCTGGCCCCATTGTTCCAGCAAGCCGAATCGCTCTTCGACGCGTTCGAGGACGACCTCACGATGCACGGCCTGACCGTGATCCACAGATACAACAAGGAAAACCAATGAGCGGAAGAGACCGCCTTATCTACCTGCCCCTCGGGGGGGCGGGCGAAATCGGAATGAACGCCTATGTCTACGGCTACGGCAAGCCCGGCAAGGAACGCCTGATCCTCGTGGACCTCGGCATCGCCTTCCCGGACATGGACACGACGCCCGGCGTCGACATCATCCTGCCGGATATCACCTGGCTGAAGGACAAGCTGGACCGGCTGGAGGCGATCTTCGTCACCCACGGGCACGAGGACCACGTCGGCGGCATCGGCCATCTGCACAACCAGTTGAAGAAACCGGTCTACGCCCGCAAGTTCACCGCCAACCTCGCGCGGCGCAAGCTGCAGGAGAAGGGCCAGGATCCGAAGGCCGTGACGACCGTCGCGTCCTTTCCCCAGATGACCGAAGCCGGCCCGTTCAGCGTCGGTTTCCTGCCGGTCGCGCATTCCATCCCGGAATCCTCCGCGCTGGTCATCGACACGCCGGCGGGCCGGATCATCCACTCCGGTGATTTCAAGCTCGACGCAACGCCGATCGTGGGCGAAGCCTTCGATCCCGACCTCTGGGCCGAGGCGTCGAAGCCCGGCGTGCGCGCGCTGGTCTGCGATTCGACCAACGTGTTCTCGAGGCATCCCGGCCGTTCGGAGGCCGAGGTCGCGCCGAACCTGATCCCGCTGGTGAAAGCCGCCAAGGGCATGTTCGTGGCCACCACCTTCGCCTCCAACGTCGCCCGCCTGCAATCGCTCGCCAAGGCCGGCGTCGCCGCGGGGCGGTCGATCTGCCTCATGGGCCGCGCCATGCGCCGCATGACCGAGGCCGCGACGGAGGAAGGTCTGCTCAACGACTTCCCGCCGACCGTTTCGCCTGAGGATGCGGCGAGCCTGCCGCGCGAGAGCCTGATGCTGATCGTCACCGGCAGCCAGGGCGAGCGCCGCGCCGCGTCCGCGCAGCTGTCGCGTGGCAAGTATTTCGGCATGGAGCTGAAGGACGGCGACACCTTCCTCTTCTCCTCCAAGACGATCCCGGGCAACGAGAGGGAAGTCGCCCGCATCATGAACAACTTCAGCGAACTGGGCGTGGACGTGGTGACCGACGACGACGGGCTCTACCATGTCTCGGGTCACGCCAACCGGCCCGACCTCGAGCGGATACACCAGATCGTGAACCCGCAGATGGTCATCCCGATGCACGGCGAACACCGGCACCTGCGCGCGCATGCCAAGCTGGCGGAAGCCCTCGGGCGCACCGGCATCGTGGCCCCCAACGGCACCATGCTGGAACTGTCGGGCGACGCCCCCAAGGTGGTCGATCACATCGAGACCGGGCGCACCTATCTCGATGGCTCCGCGCTCGTGGGGCAGTTCGACGGCGTGGTCCGTGACAGGATCAGGATGGCCCTCAACGGACAGGTCATCGTCGCCGTCATGGTGGACGATGACGACGAGATTCTGGAGGACACCTGGGTGGAGGTCCGCGGCCTTCCCGACACCGTCCGGGGCTCCGCGCCGCTGGCGGGGGTGATGGAGGAGCATCTGGCGAAGGTGCTGTCCCGCGTCGATACCCGGACGGCGGGCGACGACGAGAAGCTCGAGGATCTGATCGTCAAGGGCATCCGCAAGGTCGCCCAGGACGAGATCGGCAAGCGCCCCGAAGTCGCCGTCCTGATCACGCGGCTTGCCGCCGAATAGCCGGTTTTGCGTTTTCCACCCGAAACCATTGCGGAATCCGCGCGTTACTACGGCGATGACCGCGTTTGTCATGTCAGCGACCCGAAAGGGCGCCCGATATTTCTGACATGCCCGGAAGGGGTATTATTCCGTGCGACATCGAACCGGCCCCTTCTGGGGCCGGTTATTTCGTTCAACGGCGCCGCCCGCGCCGGGCGACGGGCTAGCGTCCATTGGAGAAAACGGTGCTCCTAAGGGTGCGGGAACTCCTCGCGCTCGGCCGGTTTGCACCGGGGCAACATCATGACCGGGGTGCCGCGTGTCGCTCGGTCCGGCCGCCGGGCTACTCCGCCGCGATGGCCCCCACCGCCTCGACCTTCACGGCGCTGAACTTGAACTCGGGGATCTTGCCGTAAGGATCGAGCGCCGGGTTCGTCAGCAGGTTCGCCGCCGCCTCCACGAAGGCGAAGGGCAGGAACACCATGTCCGTCGCGATCGCCCGGTCGGCGCGGGCCAGCAACGTCACGCTGCCCCGCCGCGTCGTCAGCCGCACCATGCCGCCCGGCTCCACCCCCATCCGCCGCAGGGTGGCCGGATGCATCGAACAATTCGCTTCCGGCTCGATCCGGTCCAGCACCGCGGAGCGCCGCGTCATCGAGCCGGTGTGCCAGTGTTCGAGCTGCCGCCCCGTCGTCAGGATCATCGGGTAGTCGGCATCCGGCACCTCGTCGGGCGGGATGACGGAGGCCGGCGTGAACTTGGCGCGCCCGTCAAGCCGGGGAAAGCGGTCCCCGAAGACGACCGGCTGGCCCGGGTCGGTCGGCGAGTGCGACGGGTAGGTCACCGCGTCCTCCCTCTCCAGCCGGTCCCAGGTGATGTTGTCGAGCGAGCCCATCACCTGCTTCATCTCGGCGAAGATCTCGCGCGGATGGGTATAGCGCCAGTCCAGCCCACAGCGCCGGGCCAGCTCCACCGTGATCGTCCAGTCCTCCCGCGCCTCGCCCGGTGGCGGCACGGCGGGGCGGCCCATCTGCACCTGCCGGTTGGTGTTGGTAACGGTCCCGGTCTTCTCGGCGAAGGCGGCGGCGGGCAGGATGACATCGGCATAATTCGCCGTCTCGGTCAGGAAGATGTCCTGCACGACGAGGTGGTCGAGGGCCGCCAGCGCATCGCGCGCATGGGCCACGTCGGGGTCCGACATGGCGGGGTTCTCGCCCAGGATATACATCGCCTTGATATCGCCCGCGTGCACCGCGTCGAGAATCTCGGTGACGGTCAGGCCGCTCTCGGCAAGCGGTTCGTCGCCCCAGAGGGCGGCATACTTCTGCCGCACATCGGCGGAGAGCACACTGGCATAATCGGGCAGGAACATCGGCACCAGCCCCGCGTCCGACGCGCCCTGCACGTTGTTCTGCCCGCGCAACGGGTGCAGCCCCGACCCGGGCCGCCCGATCTGCCCGCACATGAGCGCCAGAGAGATCAGGCACCGCGAATTGTCGGTGCCGTGGATGTGCTGGCTGATGCCCATGCCCCAGAAGATCATCGCCGAGCGGGCACCCGCGAAGGTGCGCGCCACGTCGCGGACCACGGCAGCCGGAATGCCGGTCAGCCCCTCCATCTTTTCGGGCGGGAACCCCTTGAGATGCTCGCGTTCCGCCTCCCAGTTCTCGGTCATCGCCTCGATGTACTGCCGGTCGGTCAGCCCCTCGTCGGCGATCACATGCATGATGGAGTTCAGCAGGGCGACGTCGGCGCCGGGCCGGAACTGCAGCATGTGCGACGCATGGCGGCGCAGGCCCACGCCCCGCGGGTCCATCACGATGAGCTTGCCGCCGCGCTTGGCGAACTGCTTGAAGAAGGTCGCGGCGACCGGGTGGTTTTCGACCGGATTGGCCCCGATGATGATGGCCACGTCGGCGTTCTCGATCTCGTTGAAGGTCGCGGTCACGGCGCCGGAGCCGATATTCTCGATCAGGGCGGTGACCGAGGACGCGTGGCAGAGACGCGTGCAATGGTCGAGGTTGTTGTGCCCGAACCCCTGCCGGATGAACTTCTGGAAAAGGTAGGCCTCCTCGTTCGAGCACTTCGCGGAGCCGAAGCCCGCCACCTCGCGCCCGCGCCCCATCAGTCCGTTCGCGGCGAAGTCCAGAGCCTCCTCCCAGGTCGCCTCGCGGAAAACCTCGCCGAAGTTCCCCGGGTCGACGTTCAGCCCCTTGGCCGGCGCATCGTCGCGCCGGATCAGCGGCATGGTCAGGCGGTGCGGATGGTGGATGTAGTCGTAGCCGAACCGCCCCTTGACGCAGAGCCTCCCCTCGTTCGCGGGCCCGTTGATGCCGTCCACCTTCACGACCCGGTCGCCCTTAACCTTCAGCGAGACCTGGCAGCCGACGCCGCAGAACGGACAGATCGACTTCACGTCCTTCTCGAAATCCGCCGAGTCGCCGACCTGTTGCGCGTCCACCATCGTCGCGGGCATCAGCGCTCCGGTCGGGCAGGCCTGCACGCATTCGCCGCAGGCCACGCAGGTGCTCTCGCCCATCGGGTCGTCGAAATCGAAAACCGGCCAGGCGTCGTGCCCGCGTCCGGCCATGCCGATCACGTCGTTGACCTGCACCTCGCGGCAGGCGCGCACGCAAAGCCCGCACTGGATGCAGGCGTCGAGGTTCACGCGCATGGCGACGTGGCTGTCGTCGAGCAGGGGGATGCGGGTGGCGTCGAGCGTCGGCAGGCGGCTGGTGGTCACGCCGGTCGCCTCCGCCATGTCCCACAGGTGCGAGGAGCGGTCGTGGGCGACGTCTCGTTCCGGCTGGTCCGCCACCAGCATCTCGATCACCATCTTGCGCGCGCCCCGGGCTCGTGCGCTGTCGGTGGTGACGACCATCCCCTCCACCGGCTCCCGGATGCAGGAGGCGGCCAGCACCCGCTCGCCGTCGATCTCGACCATGCAGGCGCGGCAGTTGCCGTCGGGGCGGTAGCCGGGGGCCGGTTTGTGGCAAAGGTGCGGAATGACGAGGCCGCGCCCGTTCGCCACCTCCCAGATCGTCATGCCGGGCGTCGCCTCGACCTTTTGGCTGTCGAGGGTGAAGCGGATCGTGTCGGAGGATGTGGGCATGGGGCAGGCTCCCTTTGCCCCGAGACTAGAAGGACCGGCCCGCCGTTGAAAGCCCCTCCACGACGCCGCGCCCTTTGGAAACGACGCACTCTTCGCCCGCGCCGGACCCGCCGTGGTCCCTGCTCGCCAGGACGTCCGGGAGGCGCGAGGGGCCGGTCCGTCGCTCCGGGATCAGCCGCGCCGGGCGAAGAGCGGATACCAGAGCCAGTCGGGCAGGAACTGCCCGGCCCGGAACAGCCAGGAGAAGACCATCGGGAAGCTGCGCTTGAAATCGTCGGTGCACATCAGCTCGAACATCGCCTGCGCTGCCGCGTCGGGCGAGATCAGGAACGGCATCGCGAAATCGTTCTTGCGCGTCAGCCGGGTGTCTATGAAGCCGGGATTCGCGATCTGCACCGTCACGCCGGTGCCGCGCAGATCGGCGTGCATCCCCTCCGCCAGCCACATCACGCCCGCCTTCGAGGCGCCATATCCCGTGGCCCCCGGCAGGCCGCGAAAGCCCGACAGCGAGCCGGTCAGGACGATATGCCCGGCATCGCGCGCGACCATCTCGCCGATCACCGCGCCCACGGCCCGCGCCGCGCCGGTGAGGTTGACGTCGAGCATCGCCTCGACCTCCTCCGCCTGCCAGTCCTGCGCCCTCTGCGGCCAGTAGACGCCCGCCGTGAAGACGAGGCCGTCGATCCGGCCGGCGGCGCGTGCCGCTTCCTTCACCGAGGCCGGGTCCGACACGTCGCAGGCAATGACCTCGCTTCGGCCAGGCAGCCCCGCGGCCACCTCGCGCAGCTTGTCCTCGGAGCGGGCCGACAGAATCACCTCAACCCCCGCCGCCGATAGCTTCGCCGCAAGCGCGGCTCCGAGCCCTTCGGACGCTCCGATCAGCCAGTACCGCTTGCCGGTCCAGTCACGCATTGCGTCTCGCCGCAGGGGCGGGCGCGGGCGCGGGCGCGGGGCGCATGGTGCAGAAAAGCTCCGCCACCCGGACGCCGAACTTGCGGAACTGGCTGCGGTTCAGGATCGTCCCGTCGGATTGCAGATACATCCAGTCGATCGCGTCGAGGACATGGCCGCCGTTCTCCTGCGGCAGCCGGATGCGGTATCGCAGGCCCAGGGCGTTGCCGCCGACGGTGCCGACACCTGCACCGATCACATCGTCGGCTTCGGCGCGCACCGATCCGTCCTCGCCCGTCGTCAGCCGCCATTGCCGCGCCTGGGTGGTGCCGTCGTCGTAGTGGAACATCTCGTCCATCACGCCGTTCGGCCCGTCCCAGGTCACCGCAATGGTGCCCCTGAACCGCGAGGTGACCCGTCCGGTCGGGCCGAAGATCATGCCGTCGCAGACGAGCCGCCCGGCGAGATGGTCGCGCAGCTGCAGGACCGGATAGAGTTCGGCGTAATCGTGCACGGTCTGTGCGTCGAACCCTACGAAGCGGTTCCAGATCCAGATGCCCACGAATGCGAGCACCAGACCGACGATGACGAACAGCAGGGGCTCCATCAATCTACCTCGGCCCCGGTCCGGGCCAGCAATGCGAGCGCAAGCGCCTTGAGTGCCAGCGGAAGTCCGGCATAGAGCGCGGTGAGCACCGTAAGGGCCGCCTCCGGGTTCGCCTGCCCGGAGCGGAAACCCGCCGCCTCCAGGGCTGGAAATAGGGCGATGGCCACGAAGGCCAAGGTCGCCTTGTTGACGAAGGACCAGAGGCCGAAGCCATCGGCGGCCGACGGGGCGACCTCTTCCATCCGCCGGGCAAAGAGCGCGGGCAGGAGCGTGAGATCGGCCCCCACGGCCGCGCCGGACACGACGCAGACGGCGGCGAAGGACCAGGCATCGCCCGCCCCGAGCGGCACCGCGAATGCGAAGGCGACCATCGACAGGATCATCCCCGCCATCAGCGTTCGCCGTGCGCCGAAGGCACCTGCGGCCCGGCCCCAGAGGGGTGCCGCGGCGGCGGCCGACAAGAAGAACGTGACGAGAAGCGGGCCCTCCCACCCCGGTGCCTGCAACCGGTCGGCGACGAAGAAGAGAAACAGCGTCGAGGTGACCGCGACGGGCGTTGCGTTGGCCAGCGCGATCAGGAGGAGGCGCCGCGCGGTGGCATCGGCCAGCACGGCGCGCAGCCCGTCCATCGCCGGCGGTGCGCCGCGCGGGCTCCACTCGCGGGCCATGAGGAGCAGCGCGGCCAGCGTCCCCGCCGCGAAGAGGCCCGCGTACCAGAAGAAGGGCGCGCCGGTTCCCGCCAGCACCGTGGGAAGGGCCGCGGCAAGGCAGACGCCGAGCAGCGCGCCGGTCTCGCGCCAGGCGGCGAGGCGGACGTGGCTGCCCGGCAGGGTCCGCGCCTTGCCGACGCCCTGGGCGTAAAAGCAGATCGTGAGGAACGAGAAGGACGAGAAGAGCAGCGCCAGCGCCAGCGCGAACCACCAGACCGCGGGCAGGCGCGGCGTCACCGCGAAAAGCATCACCATCGCCGCCGCCATGACGGCCCCCGCGACCCAGACCAGAACAGGGCGACATTCGCGCGTCCTCTCCGCCAGGCGGCCGAGCAGCGGGTCCTGCACCACGTCGAGGAGGCGGAGCGCGAAGAGGGCGACGGAGAGTTGCGCCAGCGTGACCCCGTAGCTGTCGACGTAAAACTTCGGCGCATGGATGTAGATCGGCAGGCCCGCCGCCGAAAGCAGCGCCGCGAAACCGGCATAGCGCGGCAGGCCGGCACTGCAAGTTGCCGTCACCGCGATGTCCCGGAGCGGGGCGGGGTCGGGCGGTTGCGGAAGCTGGCCCCTTTCCACCAGAGCTTGAGCGCCTGCCAGTGGATGAGGCCGAGGACGCGGCGCGACCCGAAGGGGCGGCGCCACGCCGCGCGCAGGAGACCCGCGTCCGTCAGCGGCCGCCGCGGGCTGGTCAGCGTCGCCAGCAGCCGCGCCTCGCCGTGGCGATAGTCGATGCGGATCGCGATGCTCTCGGGCCGGATGTCGAAGCGGAACCTGTAGTCCCCCGCCACCGGCTGGAATGGCGAGACGTGCAGCAGTTTCGCCGCCGAAAGTTCCGTTTCCGCGGTGATCGGCCCGAGGTCGTCGCGGTGGCAGAGGTAGGAATGACGGTCGCCGAAGGTGCTCGTCACCTCGGCGATGACGCAACGGAGCGTGTCCTGCGCGTCGTGGATCAGCCAGAAGGATACCGGGTTGAAGACATGCCCCAACATCCGCGGCTGCGCCAGCAGCAGGATGCGGCCCCCCGCCAGCTCGGGCAGGCTTGCGGCCAGCACGTCGCGCACCCAGGCCACGCCCCGCCCCTTGCCCGGCGGGCCGCCGTGGTCGATGTCGTGCAGGGATGCGAGATTGGCGCGATTGCGCGAGAAGAGGCGCGGCGCGGGG
>JBBQDX010000079.1:0-16244 GCA_038320125.1 Rhodobacterales bacterium
GCCATCTCCGAGGTGCGTCCCGGCCTCGCCTCCTGCCTCGCTGCCATCGACCGTCCGGATGTGGCCACCGATCCCGATGCGCCAATGTCCGGAGACGAGATCGCGGCGCTGGTCAGTTGCACCGCCGAGCGGGCTGGAGGCTGACATGGACCTGACCCTGCGCCCCGCCCCGGCATCCGCCTCCGACGCGCCGCCGACCCGCCGCCCGATCCGGTCTGACCGAGGCGCCTCTACCGAGGCGGGGCGCATCCGGCGTGGGCCGCAGGTCGGACTGCTGTTCGATGCGGCCGATCCCGACCCCGCCGCGCTTGCATTCAATGGTGGGGATTTTTCGACGGTCCGTCCGCGGGAGACCTGTCATGCGGCCTGAACCCATCCTGCTGCTGACGCTCCTCGCCGCCTGCAACACCCCGCTGGCCGACGAGGTCGCGCGCGGAGCCGCGCGCTCCGCCGTCAACCCGGTGCTCGCGCGCCAGTTTCCCGGCATCCCGCTGGAACCCGCGACGAACTGCATCATCGACAACGCCTCGGCGGGGGAGATCCTGACGCTCGCCACCTCGGCGCGGCAGGGCGTGACCGACGCGTCAACCCGGATCGTGCTCGACATCGCGCGCCGCCCCGACACGTTCAACTGCCTGGCGACCGAGGGTCTGCCGGTGCTGCTGCAAACCCTCCAGGAGACCTGACCCATGGTCCAATTCACGCTGCCGAAGAACTCGAAGATCACCGTGGGCAAGACCTGGCCCAAGCCCGAGGGGGCCAGCAACCTGCGCAAGCTTCAGGTCTACCGCTGGAACCCGGAGACCGGGAAGAATCCACGCCTCGATACCTATTGGGTCGACCTCGACACCTGCGGGCCGATGGTCCTCGACGCGCTCATCAAGATCAAGAACGAGATTGACCCCACGCTCACCTTCCGGCGCTCCTGCCGCGAGGGCATCTGCGGCTCCTGCGCCATGAACATCGATGGCGTGAACACGCTGGCCTGCACCTGTGGGATCGACGAGATCTCGGGAGACGTGAAGATCTATCCGCTGCCGCACCTGCCGGTCATCAAGGACCTGATCCCGGACCTCACGCATTTCTTCGCCCAGCATGCCAGCGTCATGCCCTGGCTGGAGACGAAATCGAATGTCCCCGCAAAGGAGTGGCGCCAGTCCATCGAGGACCGCGAGAAGCTCGACGGCCTCTACGAATGCATCTTGTGCGCCTGCTGCTCGGCCGCCTGCCCGTCCTACTGGTGGAACAGCGACAGATACCTCGGCCCCGCCTCGCTGCTGCATGCCTACCGCTGGATCGTCGACAGCCGCGACGAGGCGACGGGCGAGCGGCTGGACGACCTGGAAGATCCTTTCAAGCTCTACCGTTGCCACACGATCATGAACTGCGCCAAGACCTGTCCGAAGGGCCTGAACCCGGCAAAGGCGATCGCCAAGATCAAGCAACTGATGGTCGAACGTCAGGTCTGAACGCCCCGACCGTGCGTCTCGCCTGTGCGGTCCCTCCAGGGCCGCGTGCTTGCGCAGGCGATCACGGCGGCAGCGGGGCCTGAGCCGCAATGCGATTGACCGCCGTCGATCGCAGGGGCGACCGGCCATCGGGCGTCCCTTCCCGCACGCAACGTCATGGCGGATCGGCGCGCGGGAAGCCCTCGCACCGGTCGGCCGCCGACATTTCGGGCGGGGCGCCGCCGGGTCGATAGCGACCGGCGGCGTCCAGCTTCACCGCGGCGGGGAGTCCTTCGCCCCCTGCTCCGCAACAGGTCTCAGAACGGGCTGTCCGGGTAGTAGTATTCCTCCGCGTTCTCCTGGGTGATGAGGACGGAGCCGATGGTGAAGGTTCCCGAGACCGGCGCGGTCGAGGTCAGGCCGATGGCGGTCAGCTCGATGGCCGTGGCGATCATCGCCGGCGGATAGGTCACGTCGGCCGGGATCATGGTGTCGCCGTCGCGCACGCGGCCGATCATTTCCTTCATCCCCGCGCCGCCGAGCACGAACTGCACGTCGTCGCGGCCCGATTGCTCGAGGGCGGCGAGGACGCCGATGGCCATGTCGTCGTCCGAGGCCCAGACCGCATCGATCTCGCCGTGCTTCGACAGGAAGTCCTGCATCACGGTGAAGCTGTCGTCGCGGTTCCAGTTGCCGTGCTCCATGTCGATGATCTCGATGCCGGAGCCCTCGATGGCCGCCTCGAAGCCCGCCACGCGCTCGTTGTCGATGGTGGTGGGAATGCCGCGGAGGGCAACGATCTTGCCGCCTTCGGGCAGGGCCGAGACCATGTATTCGCCCGAGACGCGGCCGAATCCGGTGTTGTCGCCCGCCACGTAGAGATCCTCGATCCCCTCCTGCGCCAGGCCCCGGTCGACGACGGTGACCCAGGTGCCGCTGTCGGCGACGGCCTTGACCGGGCCGGTCAGCGGCTCGCTCTCGAACGGCAGCACGACGAGGGCGGCGATGTCGCGGGTCGCGACCATGTCCTCGATGTCGTTGACCTGCTTGCCGGGGTCCGACGCCGTGGCGAGCACGAAATCGAGCTCGGGGTAGACTTCCTCCAGCCGGTCGATGGCCTCCTGCGCATGGAAGTTCATGCCGCCGGCCCAGCCGTGCGTCGCCGCCGGGATGGAGACGCCGATGACCCTGGTGTCCTGCGCCAGCGCGGGTGCGGCCAGCAGCGCCGTCAGCGCGAACGCTCCGGTTGCCCCGGTTATCTTGTCAAATGTCATGATGCTACTCCTCGGATTGAACATGGTTGTCGCGGGACGGCCTCAGCCCTCCGCCTTCCTTTCGCGCTGCAGGATGACAGCGAGAACGATGATGACCCCCTGGATGGCGCCGTTGAGATAGGGCGAGACGCCGTCGGTGAGGTTCAGGATGTTGTCGATGAGCGACAGGATCAGCACGCCGATCACCGTGCCCCAGACCCGGCCGAAGCCGCCCTTGAGCATGGTGCCGCCGATGATGACCGCGGCGATGGCCTCCAGCTCCCAGAGCACGCCGGTGGACGACGAGGCGCTGCCCAGGCGGGGGACGTACATGATGGTCGCGACGCCCACGAGAATGCCGAGGAAGACGTAGGTGAGCATCCGCACGCGGTTCACGTTGACCGAGGAATAGCGTGCCACCTGGTCGTTGGAGCCGACCGCGGCCGCGTGGCGCCCGAAGGCGGCGCGGCGCATGACGATCTCGCCGACGATGGCGACGAGGGCGAAGACGAGGATCGGCCAGCTGATCCCGAGGAGACCCTCGAAGTAGATCGGCCGGATCACCGCGCGCATCCCGAAGTCGAGCGACAGGGTGCCGCCATCCGCGAGCCAGGTGACGAGGCTGCGGTAGATGCCCATGGTGCCCAGCGTCACGATGAACGCCTCGATCCGCATCGACGTGATGAGAAAGCCGTTGACGAACCCCGCCGCCGTGCCCGCGACGATGGCCGTCAGCATGCCGACGAACACCAGCGGCCAGCCCGGCCCCATCGTCGGCAGAAGGCCGTTCATCACCAGGATCATCAGTCCGGCGATGAAGGCCGCCATCGAGCCCACCGACAGGTCGAGCCCGCCGGAGGTGATGACGAAGGTCATGCCGACCGCGATGATGCCGATGAAGGCGGAACGCGACAGCACGTTGGTGATGTTGGCGGCACTCAGGAAGTTGCTGTTGAGCGACGCGCCCACGATGACCAGCACGAGAAGTGCGAGGATCGGGCCCAGCACGTGCAGGTCGATGCCCGGCCGCGGCCGTCGCGTCGTTCCGGTGGTCGCCGTCATGCCGCCTCTTCCCTGCGTGCCCCAAGGCCCATGGCGAGCCGCACGATCCTGTCCTCGGTCATCTCCACCCCCGAAACCTCGCCCGCGATCCGCCCCGTCCGCATCACGAGGATCCGGTCGGCGAGGCCGATGACCTCCTGCATCTCCGAGCTGATGACGATGATGGACTTGCCCGCGCGCGCGAGGGCGTGGATGAACTCGTAGATCTGCTGCTTGGTGCCGATGTCGATGCCGCGCGTCGGCTCGTCGATGATGACGGTGTCGGGGTCGGCGAGCATGACCTTGGCGATGAGCAGCTTTTGCTGGTTGCCGCCCGAGAGGTTGCCGACGGCGACCCCGCGCGACGGCGCGCGGATGTCGAACTCCGCAATGGCTTTCGTCAGCGCCGCCTCCTCCGCCGCGGTATCGATCAGCCAGTCGGTGAATTGCGGCAGGCATTGCAGCGTCAGGTTCTCGCGCATCCCCTTGTCGAGCAGCAGGCCCCGGCTCTTGCGGTCCTCCGTCAGGTAGCACAGCCCCGCGGCCTGCGCCTGCTTCGGCGACTTGAGGCTCACCGGCTTGCCGCCGATGCGAACCTCGCCCGTGGCGGAGCGCAGGCCGACCAGCCCCTCCATCGTCTCGGTCCGCCCCGATCCGATCAGGCCGGAGAGCCCGAGGATCTCGCCCTTCCGAAGGCTGAAGGAGACGTCCGTGGCGTGCCCCGGCACCGTGAGCCCCCGCACCTCGAGGGCCGTTCCGGGACCGATGGCGCCGCGGCGCTCGGGATAGAGCGACGACACGTCGCGCCCGACCATCGCTTCGGCCATCCCGTCCTGGTCGAAACCGGCGGTCAGACCCTGGGAGACGACACGCCCGTCGCGCAGGATCGTCAGGTCGTCGGAGATGCGCGCCACCTCGTCGAGCTTGTGCGACGTGAAGAGCACGGCGACACCCTCCGCCTTCAGCCGCTCGACCTGCTCGAAGAGGACTTCCGCCTCCCGCTCGGTCAGCACCGCGGTCGGCTCGTCCATGATCAGAACGCGCGCCTCGCGCGACAGGGCCTTGGCGATCTCGACCATCTGCTTGTCGGCGTTGGAGATGTCGCGCACGGTCGCTCTGGGGCTGACGCGGCAGTTCAGGCGCTCCAGCAGCGCGCGGCTCTCGGCCTGCATCGCCGCCTTGTCGAGGAACGGGCCCCGCCGCTTCTCGTGCCCGAGGAAGATGTTCTGCTCGACGGTCAGCTGGTCGGCGAGGTTGAACTCCTGATGGATCAGGACGACGCCCCGCCCTTCGGCGTCCTGCGATCCCGCGAAGATCACCGGCTCGCCGTTCAGGGACACAGTGCCGCGGGTCGGGGCGAGGTAGCCCGACATGATCTTCATCGTCGTGGACTTGCCCGCGCCGTTCTCGCCGATCAGCGCGTGGACCCGGCCGGGCGCCAGCGCGATGTCGACGTCGCCGAGCACCTGCACCGGGCCGAAGCTGCGGCAGATGCCGGCGAGGGAGAGCGCGGCAGTCACAGATCGACCCAAGCCGCGTTCCGCTTCGACGAGCGGACGCAGGCATCGATGAAGGCGACGCCCTTCAATCCGTCCTGAACGGTCGGAAACGTTACCGCGTCGTCGGGCGCCCGGCCCTCGCGGTGCGCCTCGATCGCGTCGGCGGCCTCGGAGTAGATGTTGGCGAAGGCCTCGAGAAACCCCTCCACATGGCCGGGCGGCACCCGGCTCACACGGTTCGCCTCCGGCCCCGCGCCGGCCCCGTTGCGCGTGATGAGCCGCTTCGGCTCGCCCAGGGGCGAATGCCACAGCGCGTTCGGGGCCTCCTGCGCCCACTCCAGCCCGCCGGTCTCGCCATAGACGCGGATGCGGAGCGCGTTGTCGTTGCCCGGCGCCACCTGCGAGCACCAGAGCATGCCGCGTGCGCCGCCGACGAACCGCAGCAGGACGTGCGCATTGTCGTCGATGGGCCTCCCCGGCACGAAGGCCTGCAGGTCCGCGGCCAGGCTTTCCGCCGCCAGCCCGGTCACGAAACTCGCTAGGTTGTAGGCGTGCGTGCCGATGTCGCCCGTCGCCCCGCCCGCGCCGGACCGCGCCGGATCGCCCCGCCAATCCGCCTGCTTGTTGTCTTGCGCCTCCGTCAGCCAGTCCTGCGGATACTCGACCTGCACCACGCGGATCTTGCCGATGGCGCCGGCGGCCACCATCGCGCGGGCCTGCCGGACCATCGGGTAGCCGGTGTAGTTGTGGGTGAGCACGAAGAGCGCATCCGATTTCTCCGCCGCCGCCACCAGCTTCCTCGCGTCCGCCAGCGTCGCGGTCAGCGGCTTGTCGCAGATGACATGGATGCCGCGTTTCAGGAACTCCCGCGCCGCAGGGTAATGCATGTGGTTGGGCGTGACGATGGCCACCGCCTCGATGCCGTCCTTGCGCCGTGCCTCGCGCTTCGCCATCTGCGCGAAATCGTCGTAGACCCGCGCCAGCCCGAGCGCCGCGCCCGAGGCCCGCGCCCTCTCCGGCGTCGACGAAAGCGCCCCCGCCACCAGCTCGTAACGGTCGTCGAGCCGCGCGGCGATCCGGTGCACCGCCCCGATGAAGGCGTCATTGCCGCCGCCGACCATGCCAAGCCTGATTGGGGTCATCGAGGCGCCCCATCTATCAGGATGTCGAAGATAATTGCTGACCCCGGGTTCATGCGGATACCCCAAGAAGGATGCGACTTGAGGAACGATGCAGCTTCAGCCTCGGTATCGAAATTGCGGGCCTTGGCGGCATCGTTGCAGCTTACAGGAAAGCACTTGAAACCCGAAGATTTTCCGTCAATGCCGGTCTTTCTACCCTTTACGAAGTAAGCCTTCTGTCCTGTCTTGCCCGAACTGATGGTAGTCATCACGAAAGCCCCAGCATCCGGGCATTCAACGCCGCGTCCGCCCCACCATCCGCGAAGTCGTCGAAGGCCCGTTCCGTCACCCGGATGATGTGGTCCTTCACGAATTGCGCCCCTTCGCGCGCCCCGTCCTCGGGGTGCTTGATCGCGCATTCCCACTCGACCACGGCCCAGCCGTCGAAGTCGTTCGCCGCCATCTTCGAGAACACCGCGCCGAAATCCACCTGCCCGTCGCCCAGGGAGCGGAACCGCCCGGCGCGGTCGATCCACGATTGATAGCCGCCATAGACCCCCTGCCGTCCGGTCGGATTGAACTCCGCATCCTTGACGTGGAACATCCGGATGCGATCGCGGTAGATGTCGATGTTGTCGAGATAGTCGAGGCATTGCAGCACATAATGCGACGGGTCGTAAAGCATGCAGGCCCGCGCGTGGTTGCCGGTTCGCTCGAGGAACATCTCGTAGGTGATGCCGTCGTGCAGATCCTCGCCGGGATGGATCTCGTAGCAGATGTCGACGCCGTGCGCCTCGGCATGGTCGAGGATCGGCAGCCAGCGCTTCGCCAGCTCGTCGAACGCCTGCCCGACGAGGCCCTCGGGCCGCTGCGGCCAGGGATAGACATAGGGCCAGGCCAGCGCGCCGGAGAACGTCGCATGCGCGCCGATGCCCAGATTGGCGGAGGCGGTTACGGCTTTCTTGACCTGATCCACCGCCCATTCCTGCCGCGCCCCGGGGTTGCCACGCACCGATGGGTCGGCGAAGCCGTCGAAGACGTCGTCGTAGGCGGGATGCACGGCGACGAGCTGACCCTGCAGATGCGTCGACAGCTCCGTCACCTCGACACCGTTGGCCCGCGCCTGGCCGGCCCAGTCCTCGCAGTAGCCCTTGCTCTCGGCGGCGCGGTCGAGGTCGATCAGCCGCGCGTCCCAGCTGGGCACCTGCACACCCGCATAGCCGCAGTCGGCGGCCCATCTGGTGATGCCGTCCCAGCTGTCGAACGGGGCGGCGTCGCCCGCGAATTGCGCCAGAAAAAGCGCCGGACCCTTGATCGTCTTCATGTCGGTCCTCCTTGCCGCGCCGGTGAGGGTCTCGGCATCGACGGCATCGGGCGGCGATCCTGCGGCTGGCCGGTTCCCGACGCCGGTGCTGCCGCTTGCAGGCGCCGGCCTGGATCCGCTACGGGACGGCGGAGCGCGCGCGCCCTTAGGTCGGGCCGGGCCCGATCGCCATGGCGGCCGCAACCCGGGCACGCGACTCCCGACCCGAGGCGTCGACCCCGCCCGCGGGCCGCGTGCCGGCCGATCCCGGCGCACGCAGGTGGGCGACGTTCAGGGGGCGGGAACGTCACGGGATGCGGGTCGGTGCGCCGGACCGCGCGGACGAAGCCCCCGCCCCAGCCGTGGTCCAGGGAGATGACCCGTGCCGATCGTGGGGGACCCAGTCCACCGGCGTCCGGCTGACCAGCGCGCTTTCCGCGACGTCGCGGACCGTCGGACCGTGCATCTCGCCCCTCCTCCCAGAGGCCCGCAGCATAGGTCGCAGATTTGAAGGACGTCAATCGGCATCCCCCGACCTGGGGTTTCGTGCGGCTGCGACGGCTCCGATCCGCCCTATCTCGTGGCCGTCGGACCGCCGGATGCTCTGGTTCGGTAGGAATCACGGCATCGCCGACCCCGAAAGTGCTCGAACGATCATCCGCGATCGCGAAACACTGCGGCCGGAATGTTCCCGCCGCGGAAAGGGTGGCGGCGACGCCGATGCGGAGGCTGGCCGTGCTCGTCGGGCCGAGCGGGCAGATGGCGGCGCGCGCAGGACCGCAGCGCCTCGTCATCGTGCAGGTTTGCGAAGGAGACGAGGGCGGCGCAGCGGGTCACGGACCCGAAACCGACCCAAAGCGCCGTGATACATCGAGCACCCCGGCGATGCCGCCAGGCCATCGGCGCAGATCGGCCGTCACTTCCTAGCGTTCGACGGCGTCTGGCGAGATGGCGCTGCCCGCATGGGTGCGACAGGAGCGCAGCCTGTCGGAGATCCGGGAAACCATCGCTACTTGGAACGTCGTTGTGCCGAGATGCCACCGGTTCGAGTAATTTCCGACTGGTCGGGGCTCGCAATATGGTAAAAGGCCACGTGTGGTCCCTGAACTGGAGCATCCGGACACCGACCATCACCGGATTCTTGCCGGCAACGGCGCAACACCGAGCCATCGCCCGCTCGGCCTGATGCCGAACCCCGTCGTGACGACCGCCGCTGGCGCCAGGTCGAGCCAGCCGCCGCGGCGGATTGGCCGCTTCCTTCGCCCTCTTGGCGCATCCGTCCGCGGTCCTGCGCATTGGCCTGCGTGGCGGCGCGGCGAGAACGGTGGCACTTGCGCCGGCCGCGCACCTCGGATCGGAGAGGCGGTGCGCTGCCTTCGAGCCTTTGTCGGCCCCGCGGCGGCACCGATACGCGGCCGCCCCGGGGGCACCGACAGGCTGAGCGGCCGCCTGCCGGAGGCACACGCCGGATCGGTTCGGAAACAATCGACGCGCCGGGGCCATTGTGCCGATCCGTCTTGCGGGGTCAGGTATCGCTCCAGTGCCGATTGCATAATGACGGAGCATCGCGGCCCGACGCTCAGGTTGGCCGTGGGTCCGGTCTCGTTCGCGCCGGTCAAGGGGTTCGGTCTGCCCGAGCCCGTGCTTCTCACGACCGTGCTTCGGCACCCGCCAGTCGGGCGAGATCGACCGCTTTGCCGCGCAGGCAGCCCGGGCGGTTGTGGAATGACAATCCTCGTCCTCCTTGTCACGGCCGTCTTGCAGTCGCGGAGTCCGACGTCGCCCTCGTCTTGAGCTTGCCGGGCCTCGCGGCACGCGAGATCATGACCAACCCCGAGATGGCCCGAAAGATCGACGCTTGGATAGCCATTCGGCGGTCCCGGCGCTCCCGGTCTTCATGTTCGCGGCGCACCCGACCGGCTCAGACGATATCGCGCTTCATCGGGGACGGCACCATCGCCACGCTGGGTTGCTCGTCCTGCTGGTGAGGGGCGGTTGCAGCGCGTTCGACGTCAAGCCGGCTCGGGCGCCGGCCCAGATCACCGACCCGACAACGGCGAGGGATGCGGGGCCGGCGCCGGGGACGTCGGCCGAGCGGCGTCTTCCGGGATCGACCCGGGTGCGGCAGATGCTTGCGCGGGTTACATGCCGGGACGCTGTCATCTTGGCCCGGTGACGACGGCGGCCATCGTGATGGGCTGGCCGGGGTCAGGGCCAGGCTGTCGCGCTTGCGGCGGGCACGGCGGCACGGCGGGTCATTCGCGCGCCGCGGCATGGTTGTCGCCCCCGCGCCGGGGAGAGAGCGTGTTCCGGCTCCAGCCAGAACGCATTGAGGATCCGGCCGAGGGCCTTCGCCAGGACGGACCTCGGCTCGACGCACCGAGGCGGCGGACGTGTCCCCGAAGGGCTCCGGCTTCGACAGAGAGTTAGTCAGCGCGGGGCGCCCGCCGATGGAGCGAAACGGAAGGGCTCGAATGCCCTGATCGCACGTCGTGGAGGGGTGTCGTTGATCGACAGGGATCTGGCACCGCCATCCACTGGGCCATTTGCGGCCACCTGCGCCACCGCGTCGCACGCCGCCCCGGCGAGGCCATCCGTCCCGCGGGGCGCGTTCCAAGCCTTGAACCCCGATCCGGTCTCGACGGTGGCCGGGTTGCCTCTCCGGCTCGGCAGTAACGGATCGGTGACCCGGCAGAACGGGGACGACCCGATGTCGCCCGGCAGGATGGTCGGCAGCGCCCGCCGAGCGGCGCGCGCCCTCCCGCATTCACAACTCATGGCCCCCGGCGTCCGTTCCGCGACGCCCCGGATCGCCACGTCAGTGAAAGTCTCGCGAGCGGGGAATGACGCGAACGTCGCGGGGGTGGCGGTGCGTGCCGTGCGGCAAAGGTTTGCGGACTTCGTCGGCGCGGGCGAGGGGGACGTCCATCACGTCGTTCGAGAGCCGGTCGAGGGCATCGCTGCGGTCCGCGAGATGCTCGGCGACGACATGGATCACGCCATCGCCTTTCTGCAGCAGGCCGCGCAGGTCGATCAGGCGCGACTGCATGACGACCTTGCGATAGGTCTCCATCACCTTCGGCCAGACCACGAGGTTGGCCACCCCGGTCTCGTCCTCCAGCGAGATGAAGCAGACGCCCTTGGCGCTGCCGGGCCGCTGCCGGATCAGGACGATGCCCGCCAGCAGGACCCGCCGCCCGCTGCGCAACCGCGCCAGATCGGCGGCGGGCACATAGCCCTGACGGGTCATGCTGCGCCGCAGGAAGGCCATCGGGTGCGCCCTGAGCGACAGGCGAAGCGTCTGATAATCTGCGACGACGTGTTCGCAGACGGGCATCAACGGCAGGGGGAACATCGCCTCCGCCCCCTCGTCGCGATCCTCGCGAAACAGCGGCAGGTCGGGCGCGTCGCGCAGGGCCCGCGCGTCCCAGAGCGCCTGCCGGCGGTCGAGGCCCATCGAGCGGACCGCATCGGCCGCCGCAAGCCCGCGGACTGCGCCCGCGTCGAGGCGAGCCTCCCGCTGCAGGTCCCGCAGGGTGGCGAAGGGCGCGCCGCGCTCCCCGATCATCCGTTCCACCGCCGCCCGCGACAGCCCGTCGACCTGCCGCAGGCCGAGCCGCACGGCAAAGGCGCCGGGGCCGACAGGCTCCAGCGTATTGTCCCAGTCGCTGATGTTCACGTCCGGGGCGCGCACCTCGACCCCGTGCTCGCGCGCGTCGCGCACGATCTGCGCGGGGGCGTAGAAGCCCATCGGCTGGGAGTTCAGCAGCGCCGCGCAGAAGGCGTCCGGGTAATGGCACTTGATCCAGCTCGAGATGTAGACGAGCAGCGCGAAGCTGGCGGCATGGCTCTCCGGGAAGCCGTATTCGCCGAACCCCTTGATCTGGTCGAAGCAGCGCTGCGCGAAGTCCGGGTCGTAGCCGCGGTCCTTCATCCGGCCCACCATCTTGTCCTGCAGCTTCTCGATGGTGCCGCGCGACCGGAACGTCGCCATCGCCTTGCGCAGCTCGTTGGCCTCCGCCGGGCTGAACTTCGCGGCGTCGATGGCGATCTTCATCGCCTGCTCCTGGAAGATCGGCACGCCCAGCGTCCGCTCCAGGATCTTCCTGAGCTCGTCGGGGTCGTGGCCGGGGCCGGGGGAGGGGTATTCGGCGGGCTCCCGGCCGCTGCGCCGGCGCAGGAACGGATGCACCATGTCGCCCTGGATCGGGCCGGGCCGCACGATGGCGACCTGGATCACGAGGTCGTAGAATTCGCGCGGCTTCAGGCGCGGCAGCATGTTCATCTGCGCCCGGCTCTCCACCTGGAAGGTGCCGAGACTGTCGCCCCGGCAGAGCATGTCGAAGACCGCGGGATCGTCCTTCGGCACCGAGGCCAGATCGAACCGTGGCCCGTGATGCGCCTCGATCAGCGCGAAGGCCTTGCGGATGCAGGTCAGCATCCCGAGGGCCAGCACGTCGACCTTGAGGATGCGCAGCTCGTCGATGTCGTCCTTGTCCCACTCGATGAAGCTGCGGTCCTTCATCGCGCCGTTGCCGATGGGCACCGTGGCGGTCAGCGGCGTCTGCGTCAGGATGAAGCCGCCGACGTGCTGCGACAGGTGGCGCGGCATCCCGATCATCATGTCGGCCAAGCGGATGGTGCGCGCGATCAGCGGGTCGCGCAGGTCGAGGCCCGCCTGCGCGGCTTCCCGCGCGCCGACCTCCCGCCCCCAGCTTCCCCAGATCGTCTTCGACAGCGCGGTCGTCACGTCTTCGGAGAGGCCCATCACCTTGCCCACCTCGCGCACCGCCATGCGGGGGCGGAAGTGGATGACGGTGGCGCAGAGCCCGGCGCGGTGCCGGCCATATTTCGCATAGATGTGCTGGATCACCTCCTCGCGCCGCTCGTGCTCGAAATCGACGTCGATGTCGGGGGGTTCGGTTCGTTCCTCGCTGATGAACCGCTCGAAGAGCAGGTCGTTCTTTTCGGGATCCACCGCCGTGATGCCAAGCACGTAGCAGACCGCCGAATTGGCGGCCGACCCCCGCCCCTGACACAGGATCGGCGGGCTGACCTCGTTGCGGGCGAAAAGGATGATCTCGTGGATCGTCAGGAAATACTGGGCGATGTCGAGCTTGCCGATCAGTGCCAGTTCCTTCTCCAGCGTCGCGGCGACCTTGGCGGGCACGCCCTGCGGGTAATAGGTCGCGGCCCCCATCCACGTCAGCTCCGTCAGGTACTCCTGCGCCGAGCGTCCCTCGGGGATCGTCTCCTGCGGATATTCGTAGGACAGTTGACGCAGGTCGAAGGTGCAGGCGTCCGCCACCTCGCGCGTCGCCCGGATCGCGTGCGGCCAGGGCGCGAAGAGGGCGACCATCTGGGCGGGCGACTTCAGGTGCCGCTCCGCGTTCGCCGCCAGCAGGAAGCCGGCGCGGCCGATGGTCGTCTTGTGCAGGATGCAGGTCATCACGTCCTGCAACGGACGCCGCTCGGGGGCGTGGTAATGCACGTCGTTCGTCGCCAGGATCGACAGCCCCTGCCGCCGGGCCAGCCGGTCGAGCCGGTTGATCCGCGCCCGGTCGTCGCCCCGATAGAGGTGGCTCGCCGCGACGTGGCCCAGCGTCGGCAGCGCGCGGACGAGGCGCGGCAGGTCGGCGGCGAAACGGCCCAGGTCCTCGCCGGGCAGCGCGATGAGCTGCACGCCCTGCGCCCGGGCGGCAAGGTCCGACAGGGTGATGTCGCAGACGCCCTTGCGCTGCCAGGCCCCCTCCACGTCGCGCATCTTGCCCTTCGACAGCAGATCGCAGAGACGGCCGTAGGCGTCGCGGTCGCGCGGATAGGCGAGGAACGCCTCGCCGGTGACGAGCTGCAGCCGGCAGCCGATGACGGGCCGAAGGCAGGCCTTGCGCGCCTCGGTATGCAGGCGCACGACGCCCGCCATCGTGTTCAGGTCGGCCACGCCGAGCGCGTCGTAGCCCTGCGCCCAGGCGGTCGCCGACAGATCCACCGCGTCCGAGGCGCCGTGCAGGAACGAGAAGCAGGTCGTCACGCCCAGCTCCACGAAGGCCGCGCGCGGGTTGGCGGCAAAGCCTTCCCCGTCGAGCGTGCGGCGCACGGATCCTTCCTGCTCCGGCACCTCAGGCCCCTTCGCGCGAAATCGCGCCCGCGGGCGAAGCCGGGCTCCGGCCGCGCGCGGTGCGAATGCGGACGATCCTCCGCACCGTCTCTCCGTCGTCCCGCGCCATCAGGAAAAAATCCCGTGCACGAACCAGCGCGGGTCGCCGCCGCGCCCGTCCTCGTGCAGCCCCTCGCGGTAGAGCCAGAGGCGCAGCCCGTCCTGATCCTCGACCCGGAAGTAGTCCCGCAGCCGCGTGCCCGGCCGGTCCGTCCACCATTCGGGCGCGATCCGCTCGGGCCCGGCATGGCGCGCGACACGGTGCGTCTTCCGCCGCCAGACGAACTGCGCCGGCGGCCCCTCGGGCACGCCATAGACGACGCGCACCTCTTCCGGCGACGGCAGGAGGCGCAGGGGGCGCTCGCGGTCCGGGGGCCGGTTCGGGGGAGCCGCCGTATCGGGCACCGCCAGCGCACCCGCCATCGCCTCGGCGCGTTCCGGCAGATGGCTGGCGCGGGGCACGGGGCGGCCAACCGACCGCGCCCCGAACCGCGCCACCAGCCGGTCGACCAGGAGCGGCAGGTGCAGATCGTCGTCCGCCTTGCCGTCGAGCCGGGTCTGCAGCGGCGCCACCGGCTCCACCGTTACCGCGCAGAGCACGATCAGATCGAAGCCGAATCCGGGGTCGATCCGCTCCAGCTTGTCGTCGAACAGGCGGCGCAGGTGCACGGCGTCGGCACTCGGGGCGGCGGTCGCCGCGGCGACGGTGCTGACCTCGCCGTCGGTGCGATAGACCGAGAGCGACAGGCGGCGACAGCCCAGCCGGTGCCGTGCCAGCCGGGCGCAGAGGTCCGCGAAGAGCTCCGGCAGAACCCCTGTCGGATCCTCGATCGGCTCCGCAAGGCGCAGTTCCGAGACGATTCTCGGGTGCGCCTCCGCGCTCGCCACCGGCTCGGCCAGCCGGCCCATGGCCTGATCGAGGCGCAGAAGCGGGTTACCCGCCAGCCCCTCGCGCCGGAACCGCCGGGTCAGCGACAGGCGCGGCACCTCCGCCAGCGCCCCCACGGTCTTGAGGCCGAGGCGCCGCAGGAGCAGGAGCGTGGCCGCGTCGAGGCGCAGCGCCGAGGCGGGCAGGGGGGCGAGCCGCACCGCCACCTCCTCGGCCCCGCAGATCGCCCGCTCCCCGCCATGCCGCGCCAGCGCCCAGGCCGCGCCCCAGGTCGGCGCCACCGCCACCCGCGAGGTCAGCCCCAGCCCCGAGAGCCGCGCCTCCATGTCCGTCAGCATCGCCGCCTCGCCGCCCAGCAGGTGCGCCGAGCCGGTCGTGTCGAGGATCAGCCCGTCCGCCGCCCCGCCCGAGGCGTCCACCACCGACCACGGGCACCAGCGCCGCGCCCAGAGCATCAGCCGCTCCAGCGCGCGCCGGTCCCCGGCCGGGTCGGCATGACCCACGTGCAGGTCGGGGCAGACGGCCTTGACGTCCACCACCCGCGCGCCCAGGGCGATGCCCGCCAGCCGCGCCGGCCGGTTCGTCGCGTGGATCACCGGGCCGTGCCGACCCTCGACGGCGAGCGCCACGGCAAGGTCATCGGGCGGCGCGTCGCGGGCCCGCGCCCGAACCTTCTGCCACCGCTCCATCGCGAAATGCGGCAGCCAGATCGACACGATCCGCCGCCCGGTCATGGGTCGCGATCCAGGTTCCGGGCCGCCGGCTGCGCGAGCGGAACAGCTCCACCTGCCAGCGCGGGTCGCCCGGCGCCTGCGGGTCGTCGGGATGCGGCCGCGACGGCAGCGCGCACACGCGCCAGCGGTCCCGCGCGGCGCTGAGGTCGGGCGAGGCCGCGTGCCGGATCAGCCAGCAGGCCATGCCGTAGCGCTCCGCCCGGATCATCAGCCGCTTGCTCGCCACGAAGTCGAGCGCCTTGCCGTCGCCCCAAATCTCGCCGATCACCGCCCCGAGGGAAGCGCAGCGCAGCCCTTCCTCCATCGCCCAGAGCACATCGACAGCCCGGTTCACGTCGAGCCGGATCAGGGCGCGGCCCGACAGGCCCGGCAGATAGGGGCGCCCCGTCTCGTGGCGCGACAGCCGGTCCTGCACCCACAGGAGCGGGGCCGACCCGCGCAGCCCGGCCATCATGAACCCGACGCCCGAGGCATCCGCCAGACGGGTCGGAAAGATCTCCGACAGGGTGCGCCCGCTCGGCGGCGTGGTTGGTGACTGGTCCAGCGACATATCCCGCTGGAAGCGGAGAAGGGGAGTATTGGCAGGGGTGCACGGCACGGGTGATTCCATATGTTCACCCTATGTTCTATTCACGAGAACAGCATCTGACAACTTGTCATACCAACGGCATCATCCGCTGACCCGCGCCCGGTCGCGGGAGGTGAGGGAGGCGATGCGCTCCGGGATTGCGACAAGCGCGTTCCCGGCGTCGCAGCAGACATCGACGATGGCGTCGTGGCCGTCGAAGACGCGGTTCTG
>JBBQDX010000080.1:0-16216 GCA_038320125.1 Rhodobacterales bacterium
CGGCGCGGGCGGCGGCCTCTGCCTCGCCGCGCGGGATGCCGCGCAGCCGCAGGGGAAACGCGAGGTTGGCGAGCACCGAGCGGCGCAGCGCGACCGGCTGCTGGAACACGTAGGACTGTCTGCGGCGCGCCTCGGCCTCCGGCACGGACCAGCGGAGATCGCCCGCGGCCACCCGTTGCAACCCGTGCATCATCCGCAGCAGCGAGGTCTTGCCCGAGCCGTTCGGCCCGATCACGACCGTCACTCCGACGGGCCCGAGCGTCAGGTCGACCGGCCCCACGAGCGTCGCGCCCCGGCGGCGCAGGGTGGCCCCGGCAAGCGTAAGGGGCAGGGCGCTCACCATGTGCCGCGCCGTTCGGTGCGCAGCCCCCAGTGGCTGGCCCAGGAGACGACGAGCGCAAGGCCGATGAGGATGATGCCGAGGCCGAGGGCCAGCGCGAAGTCGCCGCGCCCGGTCTCCAGCGCGATGGCGGTGGTCAGCACGCGGGTGGCCCCGTCGATGTTGCCGCCCACGATCATGATCGCGCCGACCTCGCCGATGGCGCGCCCGAACCCCGCGAGGGCGGCGGTTAGCAGCGCGCGGCGCCCGTCGAGGAGGAGGGTGACGACGCGCTGCCACCGGGTCGCGTTCATCGAGATCAGCAGGTCGTGGTAGTCGACCCAGAGCTCGCGCATCGCCTGATGGGCGATGGAGGCGACGAGGGGCGTGATGATGACGACCTGTGCCGCGATCATCGCCGTGGGCGTGAAGAGCAGGCCGAGAACGCCCAGCGGACCCGACCGCGACAGCAGCAGGTAGACGACGAGGCCCACCACCACGGGCGGCATCGCGATCAGCGCGTTCAGCGTGGCGATGACGGCGCGGCGCAGGCGGAACCGGCTGACCGCGAGCCAGCCGCCCAGCGGCAGGCCGATGCAGCAGGCGATGACGAGGGCGCTGAGCGTCACGCGCAGCGAGCGCGCCGTGATCTCGATGAGTTCGGCGTCGAGCGTGACGATCAGGCGAAGCGCCTCCGCCAGTCCGGCGAGCAGGTCGTGCATGGATCTCCTCTTCCGGCCGTCAGTTGGACCGGGTCCGGATGGCGACACAAGCCGGAAGCGACGGCGGACGGGGAGCGCGCCGCGAACGCATCCGCCGGATCAGGCGTGCCTGGGCCAACCCGCCGAATACCGATCTTCCCGCCCGGCAGCGCAATCGCGGTCCGGTCGCCCTCGCCTCTCAGGATTAGCCGATGGTGCTGCCGGCAACAGCCGGCCGGTCCGGACTGCCGCCGGGCGCGGGTGTCCGGGCCAGCCGGAAGCCATGCCCCTCGGTGTCGAGCCAGGCCTTCACCCCCGCGACGGCGAGGGTAATGTCCCCCCTGCCGCCCATGCCCCGGTCATGCAGGCCGCCCTCCACCACCTCCACGCTGACGGTGCCATAGGGCAGGGCCGCGGCGACGGCGGCGCGGTCGACTTCGTCGGGCGAGGGGACCGCGATGGTGATATCGAGCCGCATGACGGAAGGGTGCTTGTAGGCCGCGAAGAGTGTCAGCGAGGAATGCCGGATGGCGTCGCTGACGGCGCGCAGCGCGGCCTTCGTCATGTCCTGGCCGTAGACATCCGCGCCCATGCCCATCTCGAGGATGAGGGTCTTCTCGCTCATGCGTCGTCCTCCGCCGCACCCTGGATCACATCGAAGCTGACCGAGACGATGGCGTTGGCGACGATGACGCGGTTGCCGTTCATCTCGAAATCCGCGCCGCCCCTGACGGCTTCCACGGTGACGATGCCGTAGGGGGCTTCCGCCTTCACGGCGTCGAGGTCGACGGCGGAGGGGTCGCCCACCCCGATGCGGACATCCACCAGCATCGCCTCCTTCGGCAGGTCGAAGGCGGGGCCGACGGTCAGGTAGTTGCGGTGCAGCGCGGCGTGCACCGCGCGCCGGGCCGCCTTGGTGTAATCGGCACCGCGCAGGTCGGTGCCCATCCCCATCTCGACGGCGAACTGGGTCTTGGTCATCTGGCCTCCTCGAAGCAATGTGCCGCCGGCGAGACCGGAGCCTCCCGCACGGATAGTCCGGACGGGACGCGGGTCGTCACCGGCCGAGCCGCGCGATGAGCGAGCTCTGGTCGACGGTGCCGATTACCCGGCCGTCTCGCTCCACCGGGATCGCGCCGTCCCGCGTGGTGAAGAGGCGCAGCAATTCGCGCACCGGCATCGTGTCGGGGATGGCCACGCCATCGCCCGCGGTATCGCCGGGCGTCAGCATGTCGCCGGCCGTCAACACGCCGAGCGGGTTCATGTGCGCCACGAAATCGGCGACATAGGCATCGGCGGGGGTGGAGAAGATCTCCGCCGGCGTGCCGCATTGCACGATGCGGCCGCCTTCCATGATGGCGATGCGCTGCCCCAGCTTGAAGGCCTCGTCGAGGTCGTGGCTGACGAAGACGATGGTGCGCCTGAGGCGGGACTGAAGCTCCAGCAGCTCGTCCTGCAGGCGGCTGCGGATGAGCGGATCGAGGGCGCTGAAGGGCTCGTCCATCAGGAGGACGGGCGCCCTGGTCACGAACGCGCGGGCGAGGCCGACACGCTGCTGCATGCCGCCGGAAAGCTCGCCCACCTTGCGGTCGGCCCAGTCCGACAGGCCGACGAGCTCGAGCTGCTCGTCGACCCGCTCCGCGGCGCCGGTGCCGGTCTTCGCCAGCTCCAGGGGGAGGGCGACGTTCTCGCGCACACTGCGCCAGGGCAGCAGGCCGAACTGCTGGAACACCATCGCCACGCGACTCTGGCGCAGGCGGCGCAGGTCGCGGGACGTCGCGCCGGTGACGGAGACCATGCGGTCGCCGTCGTGGATGCGCACCTCGCCGCGCACGACCGGGTTCAGCCCGTTGACAGCGCGCAGGAGGGTGGATTTGCCGGACCCGGAGAGCCCCATGAGGACGAGGATCTCGCCCTCCGGCACGGCGAGCGAGCAATCGTGCACGCCGAGCACCTGACCGGTGGCCTGCTGCACCTCGGACCGCGTCTTGCCGTCGTCCATCAGCGGCAGGGCGCGCTCCGGTGCGTCGCCGAAAACGATGGAGACCTTTTCAAACTCGACGGCGTTGCGCGGCGCGGCTGTTCCGGGCGCTTCTGCGGGCGTGGCGGTCATTTGCGTTCCATCCGCAACATCCTGTCGAGCATGATGGCGACGACGACGATGACGAAGCCGCTCTCGAACCCAAGCTGTTCGTTGACCTGGTTGAGGGCGCGCACCACCGGCACGCCGAGGCCGTCGGCCCCCACCAGGGCCGCGACGACGACCATCGAGAGCGACAGCATGATGGTCTGGTTCAGGCCGGCCATGATCTGCGGCAGGGCATAAGGGAGTTCCACCTTCCAGAGCGTCTGGCGCGGCGTCGCCCCGAACGCCTGCGCGGCTTCCAAGAGCGGCGTCGGCGTAGAGGAGACGCCGAGGTGGGTCAGGCGAATGGGGGCTGGCAGCACGAAGATGACGGTGGCGATCAGGCCGGGCACCATGCCGATGCCGAAGAAGACGATGGCGGGAATGAGGTAGACGAAGGTCGGCAGCGTCTGCATCAGGTCGAGGATGGGGCGCAGGGTGGCGAAGAGCTTCGGGCGGTGCGCCGTGGCGATGCCGATGGGCACGCCGACGGCCATGCAGACGAGGCAAGCCGACAGCACCAGCGTCAGGCTCTCCGTCATCTCCTCCCAGTAGTCCTGGTTGAGGATGAAGAGAAAGCCGAGCGCGATGAAGAGACAGACCTTCCAGGAGCGCTGCAGGATCCAGGTGAGGGCCACGAAGGCGGCGATGATGACGAGCGGATGCGGCGTCTGAAGCATCCAGAGGATGCCGTCGATCATCGCCTCCATCACGGCGGCCAGCCCGTCGAAGAATACCGAGAAGTTGGCCTGCATCCACTCGAAGACGGCCTCCGCCGTCCGGCCCACGGGTATCTTGGTGTCGGTCAGCCAGTCCATGCGCCCCTCCGGTCGCTGAAAGGGGCCCCGCGGGGCCCCTACGCTGGGTTACTGAAGCGCGGCCTGCATGGCGGCGAGACCCGGCTCGCCCTCGACGGTGGTGACGCCGTCGAGCCAGGCGGACCATTCCGCCTCGTTGGCCTCGAGCCACGCCATCGTCGCATCGTCGGCGCTGGCCCCCTCGTCGAGGATCTGGCCCATGATGCCGTTCTCCATCGGCAAGGAGAACTTCATCTGCTGCAGGAGCTTGCCGGCGTTGGGGCATTCCTCGACGAAGCCCTTTCGGGTCACGGTGAAGACCTCGCCCTCGCCGCCGAAGAAGTCCTCGCCGCCCGCCAGGAACTTCATGTCGAAGTTGGCATTCATCGGGTGCGGCTCCCAGCCGAGGAAGACGATGGGCTCCTCGCTGTCGACGGCGCGGCGCACCTGCGACAGCATGCCCTGCTCGGACGACTCGGCGATCTCGAAACCGGCAAGTTCGCCGCCCTCCTCCTCGGTCAGGCCGACGAGGTAGGTGTTGGCCTCGTTGCCCGGCTCGATCCCGTAGATCTCCCCGTCGAGCTCCTCGCGGAACTCGGCGAGATCGGCGTAGGTCTGGAGGCCTGCATCGTAGGCATAGGTCGGCACGGCGAGGTTGTACTTCGTGCCCTGAAGGTTCGCCGCGACCTGCTCGATCTCGCCCGACTCGAGGTAGGGCTGGATCGCCGCGCCTTGCGACGGCATCCAGTTGCCGAGGAACACGTCCATGTCGTCGGATTCGAGCGCCGAGAAGGTGACCGGCACCGACAGCACCTTGACATCGACGTCGTAGCCCAGCGCCTCGAAGACATGCTTGGCGGTGGCGGTCGTGGTGGTGATGTCGGTCCAGCCCACGTCCGAGAAGGAGATGCTGTCGCAGGCGGCCTGCGCGCTCGCGGTTCCGGCGGACATCCCGGCGGCGAGGGCAAGGGCGGAGACAGTTACGAGGGTCGTTCGGATCATGCTTGTACTCCCGGTTGGTCAGGCCGCTCCGGTTTCCCCGGCTTGCAGTTGACTGACGAGTCAATTAAAACGCAGTTGCTTTCGAGAAGCAACGTGACTGGAGTCTGTCGTGCCCCGGATCGGAATGGAACCCCTGCGTCGCGATGCCTTCGTCCGCGCGACGATCTCCGAGATCGCCGAAAGCGGCACGCTCGACATCACCGTGGCCCGCATCGCCAGGCGCGCCGGCATGTCGCCGGCGCTGGCGCATCATTACTTCGGGTCCAAGGACCTTATGCTGCTGGCCGCGATGCGCCACGTCCTCCTTGCGTTCGGGGCCGAGGTTCGCGGCGCGCTGGCCATGGCCGACACGCCGCGCGACCGGCTGACGGCAATCGTGCGGTCCTCCTTCGCGCCATCGAACTTCCGCGACGAGGTGGTGGCGGCCTGGCTCAACTTCTACGTCCAGGCGCAGCGCGAGGGGCAGACGCAGCGCCTGTTGCACATCTATCACGCGCGGCTGCGGTCGAACCTGCTGCATGCACTGCGCCCGCTGACGGCGGACCCCGAGACCATGGCGGAGGGAATCGGCGCGCTGATTGACGGTCTCTACGTGCGGCAGGCGCTGCGACGCGACGTGCTGTCCTCGGCGGAGTCGGAGGCGTTGGTACTTGGCTATGTCGAGAGGGGTCTGCGGGCATGACGAAACCGAACATCCTCATCGTCATGGTCGATCAGCTGAACGGAACGCTGTTCCCCGACGGGCCTGCCGACTGGCTCCATGCGCCGAACCTGAAGACGCTGGCCGCGCGGTCGCGCCGCTTCGCCAACTGCTACACCGCCTCGCCGCTCTGTGCGCCGGGCCGGGCGTCGTTCATGTCGGGCCTGCTGCCGAGCCGCACCCGGGTCTACGACAATGCTGCCGAATTCGCCTCCGACATTCCCACCTATGCCCACCACCTGCGCCGCGCGGGATGGCGGACGTGCCTCGCGGGCAAGATGCACTTCGTCGGCCCCGATCAGCTCCATGGCTTCGAGGAGCGGCTGACGACCGACATCTATCCTGCCGACTTCGGCTGGACGCCGGACTATCGCAAGCCCGGCGAGCGGATCGAATGGTGGTATCACAACATGGGGTCGGTGACGGGGTCCGGCGTGGCCGAGATAACCAACCAGATGGACTACGACGACGAGGTCTGCCACCACGCCAGGATGAAGCTCTACGACTACGCGCGCGGTTACGACGCGCGGCCGTGGTGCCTGACGGCAAGCTTCACGCATCCGCATGACCCCTATGTCGCGCGGCGCGCGTTCTGGGATCTCTACGAGGATTGCGAGCACCTGCTGCCCGAGGTGCCGGAGATGGCCTACGAGGACCACGACCCGCATTCGCAACGCATCCTCGACGCCAACGACCGCGGCAACTTCAAGGTGACCGAGACGGACATCCGCCGGTCCCGCCGGGCCTATTTCGCGAACATCAGCTATCTCGACGCCAAGGTCGGCGAGATCCTGAAGGTGCTGGAGGATACCCGGCAGGAGGCGGTGATCCTCTTCGTCTCGGATCACGGCGACATGCTGGGCGAGCGGGGGCTGTGGTACAAGATGAGCTTCCTCGAGGGCTCCTGCCGGGTGCCGCTGATGATCTGCGCGCCCGGGGTGGAGCCGGGGCTGGACCTCACGCCGGTCAGCACCATCGACGTCTGCCCGACGCTCTGCGATCTGGCCGGGGTCGACATGTCGGAGGTGGCGCCCTGGACGACGGGCGAGAGCCTCGTGAAGCTGGGGCAGGGCGGCGCGCGCACGACGCCGGTGGCGATGGAATACGCCGCCGAGGCGACGATCACGCCGATGGTCGCGCTGCGGCAGGGGAAGTGGAAATACACCCGCTGCACCGCCGACCCCGAGCAGCTCTTCGATCTCGAGGCGGACCCGCGCGAGCTCGACGACCTCGCGGCCAACCCCGCCCATGCCGACACGCTCGCCGCGTTCCGCAAGGAGGCCGACGCCCGCTGGGATCTCTCCCGCTTCGATGCCGAGGTCCGCGAGAGCCAGGCGCGCCGCTGGGTCGTCTACGAGGCGTTGCGGCAGGGTGGATACTATCCGTGGGACTACCAGCCCCTGCGCGTCGCGAGCGAGCGTTACATGCGCAACCACATGGACCTCAACGTGCTCGAGGAAAACCAGCGGTTTCCGCGGGGGGAGTGATGGCGCGAGGACTGGCGCCGCACGCAGGTTCGCGCCGCTCGGCGCCACGCGCATTTGAGTATTTTTGGAACAGAGAACGGGCGGAGCGGTCTGCCCGACCGGAGACGAGATGACCCAGAACGCCCAGCCGACCGCCAGCCACTTCATCGACGGCGCCTACGTCGAGGACACCGCAGGCGATCTTATCGACGTGGTCTATCCCGCGACCGGCGAGGTCGTCGCGCGCGTCCATGCGGCGACGCCCGGGATTATCGACCGGGCGCTCGACAGCGCCACCCGCGCCCAGAAGGATTGGGCCGCGCTCGACGGCACATCGCGGGGGCGCATCCTGCGCCGGGCCGCCGAGATGATCCGGGCGCGGAACCGGGAGCTGTCGGACCTGGAGACGCTCGACACCGGCAAGCCGCTCTCCGAGACGCTGGTGGCCGATGCGACTTCCGGGGCCGATGCGCTGGAGTATTTCGGCGGGCTGGCGGCCGATCTGACCGGCACGTCCATGCAATTCGGCGGCGACTGGGCCTATACGCGGCGCCGTCCGCTCGGCGTCTGCGTCGGCATCGGCGCATGGAACTATCCCACGCAGATCGCCTGCTGGAAGGGCGCGCCGGCGCTCGCCACCGGCAATGCGATGGTGTTCAAGCCGTCCGAAGCCACACCCCTCTGCGCGTTGAAGATCGCGGAGATCCTGCACGAGGCGGGGCTGCCTTCGGGCCTCTTCAACGTGGTGCAGGGGCGGAGCGCGACCGGCGCGGCGCTGACCACGGATCCGAGGGTCGCGAAGGTCTCGCTCACCGGCTCCGTGCCGACAGGGCGCAAGGTTGCGGCGGCGGCGGCGGGCGGCATGAAGCACGTCACGATGGAGCTCGGCGGCAAGTCTCCCCTCGTCGTCTTCGAGGATGCCGATCTGGATTCGGCGGTCTCGGGGGCGATCAACGCGAACTTCTATTCCTCCGGCCAGGTCTGCTCGAACGGAACGCGGGTCTTCGTGCACGAGAGCATCGTCGACTACTTCCTCGACCGGCTGAAGGGCCGCCTCGCCCTCGCGGTCATCGGCGACCCGCTGGACGAGGCGACGACCTTCGGGCCGATGACGACGCAGGCGCAGATGGATATCGTCCTGCGTCACATCGAGGTGGCGCAGGCGGAGGGGGCGAGCGTGGCGGCAGGCGGCAATCGCATCGACCGCGACGGCTTCTGGATCGAGCCGACGGTCCTGACCGGCCTGAGCGACGACATGACCTGCGTGCGCGAGGAGATCTTCGGGCCCGTGATGTCCGTCCTGACCTTCGCGGCGGAGGAGGAGGTCGTCGCCCGCGCCAATGCCACCGAGTTCGGCCTTTCGGCGGGCGTCTTCACCCGCGATCTGGCGCGCGCGCACCGCGTCGCCGCGGCCTTCGAGGCGGGGACCGTCTGGATCAACCAGTACAACCTGACGCCTGCGGGGATGCCCTTCGGCGGCTCCAAGGCAAGCGGCATTGGCCGCGAGAACGCACGGATGGCGATGGATCACTACACCGAGGCGCAGACGATCTACGTCGGCATGTCACCGGTGGAAGCGGCGTTCTGATGACGAGGCTGATCGCTGATTACGTCGTCATCGGCGCGGGGTCGGCGGGATGCGCCATCGCCTACCGGCTGGCGGAGGCGGGCAGGACCGTCCTCGTCATCGAGCACGGCGGCACCGACGCGGGACCGTTGATACAGATGCCGGGCGCGCTGTCGTTTCCGATGAACATGGCACGCTACGACTGGGGCTTCCGCAGCGAGCCGGAGCCACATCTGGGCGGCCGCGTGCTGGCGACGCCGCGTGGCAAGGTGCTGGGCGGTTCGTCGAGCATCAACGGCATGGTCTACGTGCGGGGCCACGCGATGGACTTCGACCACTGGGAAGAAAGCGGGGCGGCGGGCTGGGGCTATGCCGACGTGCTGCCGTATTTCCGGCGGATGGAGCACTGGCACGCCGGCGGCCATGGCGGCGACGGCGGCTGGCGCGGAACGGACGGCCCGTTGCACGTCACCCGGGGCACGCGGGCGAACCCGCTCTACCAGGCCTTTGTCGATGCCGGCCGGCAGGCGGGCTACGAGCTGACCGACGATTACAACGGCGAGAAGCAGGAGGGCTTCGGCCCGATGGAGCAGACCGTCTGGCAGGGGCGCCGCTGGTCCGCCGCCAACGCCTACCTGCGCCCCGCACGCGCGACGCAGCGCTGCGAGGTGGTGGGCGGGCTGGCCGTGAAGATCGAGTTCCGCGAAGGCCGCGCCACCGGCGTGCGCCTGGCGGGCGGGCAAGTGGTCGAGGCGCGGGCGGAGGTGATCGTCTCGGCCTCGTCGATCAATTCGCCGAAGCTCCTGATGCTGTCCGGGATCGGGCCGGGCGCGCATCTGTCCGAGCATGGCATCGAGGTGCGGGCGGACCGGGCCGGCGTCGGGCGGAACCTGCAGGACCACCTGGAGATCTACGTCCAGATGGCGGCCTCGCAGTCGAACACGCTGTTCCGGTACTGGAACCTGACGGGCAAGGCCTACGTGGGCGCGCGGTGGCTGCTGACGCGGACCGGGCCGGGGGCCAGCAACAATTTCGAGAGCGCGGCCTTCATCCGCTCGAAGGCCGGGGTCCGATATCCCGACATCCAGTACCATTTCCTGCCGCTCGCCGTGCGCTATGATGGCCAGGTCGCCGCCGAGGGCCACGGCTTCCAGGCCCACGTCGGACCGATGCGCTCGGCCTCGCGCGGCGATGTCACGCTGCGGTCGGCCGATCCGGCTGCGGCGCCCCGCATCCGGTTCAACTACATGAGCCAGCCGCAGGACTGGGAAGATTTCCGCACCTGCATCCGGCTGACGCGGGAGATCTTCGCGCAGGAGGCCTTTGCGCCCTTTCGCCGCCACGAGATCCAGCCGGGCGCTGGGGTGCAGACGGACGCGGAGATGGACGCCGCGATCATGGAGCACGCGGAATCGGCATATCACCCCTGCGGCACCTGCCGGATGGGCGCCGAAGGCGATCCGCAAGCCGTGGTCGACCCCGAGACCCGGGTAATCGGGGTGGAGCGGCTGCGCGTGGCGGACAGCTCGATCTTCCCGCGGATCACCAACGGCAACCTGAACGCGCCGTCGATCATGACCGGCGAGAAGGCGTCGGACCACATCCTGGGACGATCCCTGCCGCGCTCGAACGTGCAGCCGTGGGAAAGCCTGGCCTGGACCGTCTCGCAGCGCTAGAGGCCCCGGCCGCCAGTCGCCTCGCGGGGGGCGGCCCTCGGCGTGCATCCCGGGTCTGCGGACCTCCCGGTTGCGATGCCGCAGTCCGAACTTTCCGTTTGGCGCGGGCATTTGCAGACGGTAACAACAGCCATCGTTCCGGCATTCCTCCGCAGCGGGTGGGTCCGCTATCGCGATGACCGAGACCTATGCCATGGATCGTCTGAAATCGTCGCGACGCTGCGGGAAGGCCTCCTCGTCCTCACCAACGACCTCCATGTCGATGACGCGAGCGACCGGTTCCTGACGACATTCGAAGTGGCGCGCGACGAGACCATCGGTCGCCGCTCGCGGCGCTCGGCGACGGAAAGTGGAACATTCCGTCCCTGCTGGAGCCCCTCTCCCGGATCATGGTCGAAGGCGGAACGATCGAGGACTACCAGGTCGAGCATGTCTTCGAGTGCATCGGACGCAAGGGGATGCGCCTCAACGCCCGCAAGACGGTGCGCGCCGGCAACGGCTCGAACCTGATCCTGCTCGCCATCGACGACGCGACCGAGGCGTCGGACCGGCTGCGCGAACTGGCGCGGCTGCGGGCGCTGGCCAAGGGCATCGTCGATACGCTGCGCGACCCGCTGCTGGTCCTCGACAGCCGGCTCGAGGTGATCGAGGCCAGCCGCGCGTTCTACGCGACGTTCCGGGTCGATGCCGACCAGACGATCGGACGGAACCTCGCCGAGCTGGGTGAGGGGCAGTGGGCGAACCGGGCGCTGATCCATCTGCTGACGGAGGTCATCCCCGATCACACGACGTTGGAAGCCCACGAGATCACGCATGACTTTCCGGGGATCGGCACGTGGACGTTCCTTTTGAACGCGCGCAAGATCTTTCGCGAGGGCAACAATACCAGGACACTGCTGCTGGCGATGGAGGATGTGACCGAATGGCGCCGCGTCGCGCGGGAACGCGAGGCGGCTCTGGCGCAGCCCGGGCGCCTCCTGGAGGAACTGAACCACCGGGTGATGAACTCGCGCTCGATGATCGGGTCGATCATCGCCATGGAGGGGCGGACGCTGAGCGATTAAGAGTGCCGCAGCGCCTTCGGGCGCATGCGCAACCGCATCAACGCGGTCGGCTCCCTCTACCGGAACCTGTCCCTGGCGGCGGCGATCGAAGCGTCAAGGCCGATGCCTACCTCGGGGCGATCGTGCACGACACGGTGGCATCGATGGAAGCGGCCGCCGGCATCGTGGAACTCGATCTCTCGATCGAGGATCCTCCACTGCCGACGCGAACGGCGGTGCCGCTTGGGCTTGTCGTCAACGAACTTGCCACCAACAGCCTGAAATACGCTTTCAGGGGACGCGACGCGGGGGGCCTCGGCCTCCACATGAGCGCTGGGACCGAGGGCCTCGAGATGGCGATCCGGGACGGCGGGCCCGGCATTGACCCGGAGGCCCATGTGGATTCGGGTCTGGGTCAGAGGCTGGTGGCGCCCCTGGTGGAGCAGCTGGGCGGCACGCTGGATCACGACAGCAGCGCCGTCGGCACCCGGCATACCCTCCGCATCCCGCCGTCCGGGGTCGCCAGCCTGGAGGATTGACCGATGGATCGGACATCGACGGCACCGGCTCCACCGCAAGTGCCAGCGCCCCGGCTGGGGTCCGGAACACGCCCAATCTGTCGCGGTCAAGACCCTGAAGCCGCGGTTCGGCCGGCGGACGGCAACCTGCGCGACGCCGCACCCGAAGACCTATGGACTCGCGTGGAACATTGCGGCTTTAATGATGTTAACATGAATGGAGCCGTCTTACCTACTGGGCGGCAGTTAGAAGGAAGCATCCAAATGGGCGGAATAATCTATCTCGTCGGACTCGTCGTCGTCGTCATGGCGGTCCTCTCATTGATCGGTCTTACCTGATCCGAGGGATCGAAGGAACAACACCATGAACACGACACTTCCCACGACAGACACCGAAGGTTCCTACGTCGATTGGCCCGCGATATTCGCGGGCACCGTCGTCGCCGTCGCCATCGGCCTGCTTCTCACGACCTTCGGTGCGGCCTTGGGTCTCTCGGCCATCACGCTCGACGGCACCGATCCGTCCTCGACCTTCGAGTTGATCCTCACCGCCGTCTGGCTCGTCCTGACGCTCATCGCGGCCTATATGGCGGGTGGCTACATCGCCGGCCGGATGCGCCGGCGGGTCGAGACGGCGACGCGCGATGAGGTCACCGCGCGCGACGGTGTCAACGGTCTCGTCGTCTGGGGCCTGGGCACGATGCTCTCCGCGTTCCTGCTGGCGAACGTGGTCAGCTTCGCTGCGAACACGGCCGGCAGTGTCGTTGCCGGGGCCGGTCAGGCTGCCGGTGCGGTCGTGCAGGCGACCGGAAATGCCGTCGGCGGCATCGCCTCGGGTGTCGCGAACGTCGCGGGGGCCGCGATCCCGGACGCGGCGCAGGAGAATCCGACCGACTACCTGGCGAACCAGTTGTTGCGCCCCGCTCAGGCCGATCCGACCACGGCCGATCCGGCGGAACTCGCCCAGCAGGCCGCCAGCATCGTGGCGAACACCTATCGCACCGGTGAGGTGAGCGACGCCGACCGGGCCTATCTGGCCAGCGCGGTCGCCGCCCGCACGGATCTGACGCAGGCGGAGGCCGACGCCCGCGTCGACCAGGTCATCACGGACGCCCAGGCCGCGCGACAGCAGGCTGCGGACGCGATCGAGACGGCGCAGACGGAAGCACAGCAGCTCGCCGACGAGGCGCAGGCCGCCGCGGTGGAGGCTGCGCGGGTTGCGCGCAATGCCGGCATCCTGACGGCTTTCGTGCTGGCCGCCGCGGCTCTGATCGCGGCCGTCGCCGCGGCTGCCGGTGCCGTGCATGGCGGGCGGGACCGGGACGAGGGCCGGATCTTCTACGGCCTGCGCTACCACGGCTGATGACCGGACCTGACGACTGCATCGCCCCGGCTGCCCGTGCAGCCGGGGCTTTTTTTGTCCAGGCTGAGACGATGTTTGCCGACAGAACCGGCGGTTGCCGCACACCCTTCAGCGTTCCCATCCGGCGTCGAACGTCACCTCGGAGACTCCCGCGAGTCGGGCCGTACGGTCCAGCCCGCCTTGCAGTCTCGCGGTCCGGCCCGCGCCGAACCGGACCCCCGCCTCGGGCCAGATCGCACGGACGCGAAGGCGGTCGCGATCGCGTTCGGCCTTCATGTCGATGCGGCCGACCAGCTGGTCCGCTTCCAGAATCGGAAAGACGTAATAACCGTAGCGACGCTGCGCTTCGGGAACGAATACCTCGGGGACTAAGCCGCTCGCGCGGCAGGGCGCCAGTTGCCGCCGTCTGACGCCGATCTGAACGCCGCTCTTCTCTGATCGGGCTCTCTGGCCTGACGATCGGGATCTTCTCAATCGTCGGACAGGAGGTTTCCATGGAGAAGAGAACGACGCCGCTGCGCGTGCGGATGATCGAGGACATGCGCATCCGCGGATTGGGCGACAAGGCCCAGAAAGCCCATATCCGGGCGATCAAGGACTTCGCAGGGTTCCTGACGCGATCCCCGGATACGGCCACGCCGGATGACCTGCGTGCCTACCAGCTCCACATGACCGACACGGGCATCACGCCGACAACGTTCAACGCCCGCATCGTCGCCCTTCGTTTCTTCTTTGGCATGACCTGCGGTCGCGAGGACATGAAGCGGCACATGCAGTTCCGGCGACAGCCGCGCAAGCTGCCCGTGGTGCTCAGTGTCGAGGAAGTCTCCGATCTGCTGGAGGCGGCCCCAGGGCCAGGTCTCAAGTATCGCGCCGCGCTCAGCATCAGCTATGGCGGCGGGCTGCGCGCCTTCGGAGGTCTGCAACCTCAAGGTCGGCGACATCGACAGCGACCGGATGCTGATCCATGTCGATCAGGGCAAGGGAGGCAAGGACCGCAAGGTCATGCTCGCTCCCGGGCTGCTGGACCTGCTGCGTGACTATTGGCGCGAGATGCGGCCCGCGGGCTGGCTGTTTCCCGGCAAGCCGGCGATCAGCCCGATCTCACCGCGCCAGCTGAACCGGGCCTTCACCGCGGCCAAGTCTGTCGCGGGCATCACGCGGCCCGCCACGCTGCATACGCTCCGCCACACCTTCGCCACCCACCTTCTGGAGGCGAACACGGACGTGCGGGTGATCCAGGTCCTGCTGGGCCACGCCAAGCTGACGACCACCGCGCAGTATACCCATGTCGCAACCCGAATGATCCGCGACACGGTCAGTCCGTACGAGACCCTGAAGCGGCTTCAGGAGCGGGCCACACGGCCAAGGCCGGCCCCGGAGTAGAAAGACCGGGGCGGATGTCCCGGCAAACGCTGGAGATCGCCGACATCTTCCGTGCTCATGGTCCCGCGTGGCGGCGGGCCAATGCGGGGCATGTCGGCCTCAGCCAACTAAAGGCGATGTCGGCGATCGAGGCCTGCCGGACCGAGGCACTCGGCGGGCATGTCGCGGCCTGCACCAAGTGCGGCCACCAGCACGTCGCCTATAATTCCTGCAAGAACCGGCACTGCCCCAAGTGCCAAGGTCCCGCCGCACGGGACTGGATGGCGGCGCGGGCCGAGGATCTGCTGCCGGTGGAGTATTTCCACGCGGTCTTCACCCTGCCGGCGGAGATCGCGCGGATCGCTTATTGGAACAAGAAGGCGGTCTACGACCTGTTGCTCCGCACCTCGGCCGAAACCGTGACGACCATCGCCGCCGATCCCAGGCACCTCGGCGGCCGCGTCGGCATGACCAGCGTGCTCCACAGCTGGGGCTCGGCGCTCACCCACCACCCGCACGTCCACATGATCGTCCCGGGCGGCGGCCTGTCGCCGGATGGCGCGCGCTGGATCGCGTGCCGTCCGGGGTTCTTCCTGCCGGTCCGTGTCCTGTCGCGACTGTTCCGGCGGCTGTTCCTGGACGGCCTGTCGGCGCTGCACCGCGCGGGCAAGCTCGCGTTCTTCGGCAATCTCGAGCACTTGGCGGGCCCCGCCGCCTTCGCCGCCTGGCTCGCGCCGCTGCGCAAGGCCGAATGGGTGGTCTACGCCAAGCCCCCGTTCGGCGGGCCCGAGGCGGTACTGGCCTATCTGAGCCGCTACACCCATCGGGTCGCGATCTCGAACAGCCGCCTCGTCAGCGCCGATGCCGACACCGTCGCGTTCCGCTGGAAGGATTACAGGATCAAGTCCGGTGATCGCCAATCCGTCATGCGACTGGCTACCGGCGAGTTCATAAGGCGGTTCCTGATCCACGTCCTGCCGCTCGGCTTCCACCGCATCCGCCACTACGGCCTGCTCGCCAGCGCCGGCCGCAAGCGCAACGTCGAGACCATCCGCGGATTGCTCGGTGCAGAGAAGCTCGTCGCAGCCGAGGCAGCCGACACGGATCCGGCCTCGCCGCTCACCCTCAGGGAGCCGTGCCCGGACTGCGGCGGAACGATGCGCATCGTCGAGACCTTCCGGCGCGGCGAGCGCCCCATGTCCCGCGCCCCGCCTCGAAAGGCCGCCGCATGATGCCAAGGCCATCCCCCTCGCCGACCCCGATCCGGATCGATCCATCGTTCCGGAAACAGAGACGCCGTGCGGCGACCGACCTCCACGGCCGAAACGGCGCCGAATCTGCATCGCCGCAGACCGTCCGTCGACCCCTGTCGCACCCTGCAGACGGCGGCAAAGAGCCCGGGCACCGCCTTACGGCCCGGCACTCCGGCAAATCCGCGAACGACCCCGTGCCGCTTTCCCCATAGGGCACGACCAGACCCCCGCGGCTTCCTCCACGAGAGGTTTTCCAACGCGGGCCGACATGGTCAAGGGTGGCTACCCTTGCGCCTCGGCCTGCATCGGAAAACCTTCATC
>JBBQDX010000081.1:0-16189 GCA_038320125.1 Rhodobacterales bacterium
TCCATCAGGCCACGTTGCGCGTCGTCCGAGAACCCCTTCGCGGCGGGGCGCGAGGCGGACACCGGAATGTCCGCGGCGGGCCGGCGCATGCCGAACCAGCGGCGGAACACATCGAACCCGGACCGGTGGCGCGCCGTTTTCGGGGATGTCATCGCCATCCGCACAACTCTCCTCGCCCTCTGCGCATATTGGTTTCGAATGGCTAGGCCGACTGTGGTAAACAGGGCGTTAACGACGGCGGCGATTTCGGCCATCGCCGCGTCAGGCCGCCGCAGCGGGCAATCGATATCCGGTCGTCGGCGCCCCGATACTCCCGGTGTCATGCAGCCCGAATACCGGAAGCAATGGACTCCCGGCGCTGTCGTGCCGCGATGGCCCGTAGCCCAAGTCACCCCTCCTGCCGGGCATCCCCGGCCGGTTAGCTCGCTCCGGCGTGGCGGAGGTTGAGGCGACAACAAAGTGCTGCCGATGCGGCGCGGTCCGGACGCCCCGACGGAGCCGGCGGATTCTTGCCGACGGGACAGGGTAAGGGTTGGTCATGCCCCATGACAGCATAAACGATTCCGCTCGGCGTTAAAATCTACGGATACCGAACACTCAAACCCGAACCGGGGAGCAGCCCGATGCTGGATAACGAACCGATCGACCCATGGGCAGCGCCCCTGCCCCCGCGTGCCCTGCTGGTCGAGGACGATGCGATCATCGCACTCGATATGATGAATATCCTCGGAGATGCCGGCGTGATCGACGTCCGGGTCGCGTCGACGGCGGAACAGGGCCTCGCGCTGCTCGAGCAGGGCGTCGTCGATTTCGCGGTGCTCGACGTCAATCTCGGCACGACGTCGTCGCTCGGGATCGCCAGGGTTCTGGCGGCACGGCAGGTGCCGTTCGTGCTGACGACGGGATGCGATGGCGGCTCGCGCCCGCTGTCCGAGTTTCCGCCGTCCCCTGTCCTCTACAAGCCCTATGGTCCGGACGACATCATCGGCGCGCTTGCGGGTCTTTTCGCAGTCTGAGATCGGGCTGAGATCGGGCCCGGCCGTAGGACCTCTTCGGTAATCGCCGAGGATCGATGGCCGCGATCAGGTGGCGCGCCTTTTCAGGTCGGCCTGCGGCGGGCGGCAGGCCGAAACGCGATCGCCCCTTGACGGCTCCTCGATACTTTACCCATCGGGTCAAAGGAGGCGCGCTGCCGGAAAGGATTGACGCGGGGGGTCTTGCCCGGTCAACGGCCTAGCGTCTGAGGTAGACGTAGTAGGCCCCGCCGCCGCCATGGCTGCGGTGCGCCTCGGTTACCTGCAGGACGACCGCCGCGAGCGGAGCCAACCGCAGCCATTGCGGCACCTGATGGCGAAGGACGCCGAAGCGCATCGGTATCGGGCCCGCGTCGGGCCGCGCCTTGCCCTTCCCGGTGACGACGATCACCAGCCGCTTGCCGGCAGCCTGCGCCGACAGGATGAAGGCAATCAGCTTCGGATGCGCGACATCGAGCGTCATGCCGTGCAGATCGAGTTTGCCTTCGGGGCGCAACTTGCCGGCTTTCATCCGCTTGTGGGCCTTGGCATCCATCCGCAGCAACGCACCGGCCACTTGCTCCTGAATCGTCGGAACAAGGGTGTGGGTCGAGCTGGGGGAACGGACGCGTTGTCCGACCCGGAAAGGCTCGAATGCCGGAAACTCCATCGTCCTCTCGGGTTTCGCTGAAGCCGGTGCGGGAGCCTCGGCGCGGCGACGGGGGTGAAGCGGTTCGGCGCTGCGGCTGTAGCGGGACCAGATGTCGTGGTCGTCGGGCGTCAGGCGGCGATTTCTCATCGTGCCACCAGCGGGATGAATCGACCGGAGTGGTTGAGGCGACCCGCCGCCCGGCCCGCCGCCTCCCCCGTGCCGAAGAAGAGGTCCGCCCGGCCCGGCCCGACAATGGCGGACCCGGTGTCCTGCGTGATGCAGAGGCGCGCAAGTCCGTCGACCTCAATCCAGACGGGAGTGCCCAGCGGCAGATGCGCCGGATCGACCGCGAGGCTGCGGCCCGGCGTGACGGGGCAGAGCGTTCCCGCAGGGCCGCTGTCGTCGGGCAGGTCGAGGACGCGGAACATGACGTAGCTCGGGTTCTCCCGCATCAGCGCGCGCCCGCGTTCGGGATCGGCGCGGAGCCAGTTCCGGAGAGCATCGGCGGTGATGTCGGACCCGAAGACGCCCCGCTCGACCAAGAGGCGGCCGATGGACCGGTAGGGGTGGCCATTGGTCCCCGCGTAGCCGACGCGCAGGGCGCCGCCTTGCACCAGGTGCAGGCGACCCGATCCCTGGACCTGCAGAAAAAAGCGATCGACCTCGTCGCGCAGCCAGGCGATCTCGTGGCCGGCTAGTGCCGGGTCGATGTCGGCGCGTGCGGGCAAGCGGCTCACATCCGGAAGCGCGTGCAAGGGAACCGGGAAGCCGGGCGAGCGGTGGAGGCTGGCGTCCAGCTCGAGCTCGAAATAGCCGGTGAAATGCCCGGCGAGAGGACGCCCCGGCTGGAAGTGCGCCTCGAAGTAGGCTTGCGCCCCGCCCCGCGCTCCGACCGGATTCAGGCGAAAGGCCGAGAGGGCCATCTCGAGGTCATCGTGCTCCCATCCCGCAAGGTCGGCGAAGGAGAGCCGCCCCATCTCCGGAGCGGTTTCAAGGCGCGATGCGGACATCTCAACCGCCCGTGGCGACGAGCTTCCAGTTGGGATCGTCGGACCCCATGACGCGGCCGAAGGTCCAGACATCCCGCTGCTTCTTGATCTCGTTCGGATTGCCCTCGACCACCGCACCATCGGAGTCGCGCACCACGCTGGTCAACTCGGCGACGAAGCGCAGGGTGATCTCCGCCTCGTTGTCGGTACGGTTCAATTCCGCGTTTTGCAGTACGGTTTCGCCGACGCCGACGAAACTCGCCTCGACGCGCAGTCCCTTATCCTCGCGGTCGGAGATGACGGACAGGAACGCCTCGTAGACGTCGTCGGACAGAAACGGTTGCACCGATCCCAGGTCGCCGTTCTCGAAGGCCATCAGGATCATCTCGTAGGCCTGCCGTGCGCCGCCGACGAACTCGGTGACGTTGAAGCCCGGTTCCGCGAGCTTCATGGCCGCCAGAGCCTTGGCGCTCTCGGTGCCGTCGCCGACGTGATCGGTGATGTCGCGGTCCGGCCCGCCCTCGATCACCTCGAAACTGCGCCGGACAGGCGTATCGCCGCGCGTCTCCACTGCGGAGGGCTTCTCGAACCCCGTCCGTGTGCCCAGAACGTTCTTGAGCCGGATCACGAGGAACAAGGCGATGGCGGCGAGGACCAGCAATTGTATCACGGCGTCGTTCATCCTTGTCTCCGGCCAGAGGGCGGTCGGTATCGCGGGGCGTCGAGGGTTGGTATATCCCTTCTTGCACATATGTAAGGCCGACAGGGGATCAAGGAAAGCGCCCCGCGCCGATACGACCAGAATTGACCGTCGACACGCGGCGGAGACAGGAGCATTGCCATGTGGCTCTTCGCCATCTTCGTCGCCATCCCCATCGTGGAAATCGCGCTCTTCATAAAGGTCGGCGGCCTGATCGGCCTGTGGCCCACGCTCGCCATCGTGGTGGCGACGGCGATGATCGGGGCGTTCCTGGTGAAGCGCCAGGGACTTGCCGAGATCGCACGGTTGCAGGGCTCGCTCAACCAGCTGAACGATCCGACCCGCCCCCTCGCGCACGGTGCGATGATCCTCGCGGCGGGGCTTCTGCTGCTCACGCCGGGGTTTTTCACCGACACCATGGGCTTCCTGCTGCTCGTCCCCGGGGTGCGTGACGCGGTGATGCGGTGGGTGCGGGCCCGCATCAAGGTGCAGTCGTTCACCGTCGGCCAGCGGCCAGCCGGTCCGGTGCCGGCCCGTGACGATGTCGTCGAAGGCGACTATGTCGAAGTGCCGCACAAGGGCGGGCCTTCGGGCTGGACGCGACCGCTGGAATAGCGGCGGGGAACGTGCTGTTGTGACCCCCGGGGGCCTCTGGTATCCCGGCGCGACCCGTCCCGACCCGAGGAATTCGCCAGATGGCCGACGAAGAGAACACCGCACCGAAAGACGTGTCCCTGCAACCGGATGCCTCCGCCAATGGCGCCGCAGCGCCGGTGCCCGCGCAACCGGCGATGCCGCAGATGCAGGTCCTGGGCCAGTTCATCCGCGACCTGTCGTTCGAGAATATCGCCATCCAGAAAGGACGCGCGATGGAGGGGCAGCCGGACATCAACGTCCAGGTCGGCCTCGAGGCGAAGAAGCGCACCCCCGAGGGGCAGTATGAAGTCGGCGTGAAGCTGAAGGTCAACGGCAAGGTGAAGGCGGGCGGCGATCCGATCTTCGCATTGGAGCTCGATTATGCCGGCATCTTCCAGATCACGAACGTGCCCGAAGCGCAGATGCATCCCTACCTGATGATCGAATGTCCCCGGATGCTCTTCCCGTTCCTGCGGCGCATCGTGTCGGACGTGTCGCGCGACGGCGGTTTTCCCCCGCTCAATCTCGAGAACATCGACTGGGTGTCGCTCTACCGCAACGAGTTGACGCGGCGGGTCCAGGCCGAGGCCGCGCAGGCTCCGCAGTCCTGACGGTCGCCTAGGCGCGCTTCCAGATCGCGCCGTCGCCCAGGGTCTCGACGAAGGCCGCATGGGCGGCGGCTTCGGCATCGGTCAGCCGCGGCGGCAGGGGGCGCGGGCGCGGTCGGGCGACCCAATCGCCGCTCTCCTCCCGAAGTGTCGCCCGCCGACTGACCAGCGACATGGTGGGCTGACGCCCGCCGATCAGCTCCAGATAGACCTCCGCAAGGATCTCGCTGTCGAGAAGGGCGCCGTGCTTCGTGCGGGCCGCGTTATCGACCCCGAACCGCCGGCAGAGCGCGTCGAGCGAGGCAGGAGAGCCGGGGAACTTCGAGCGGGCGATGGCCAGCGTGTCGATGGCACGGTCCATCGGCAGACGGGGCAGGCCCATCCCGTCCAGCTCCGCGTTCAGGAACTTCATGTCGAAGGCGGCATTGTGGATGACGAGCTTCGCGTCGCCGATGAAGGCGACGAACGCTCGGCCGATGTCCCTGAAGACCGGGAAATCCTTGAGGAAATCATCGCCGAGGCCATGCACCTGAAACGCGCCGTCGGGCATCGCGCGTTCGGGATTGATGTACTGATGGTAAACGTTGCCGGTGGCGATATGGTTTTCCAGCTCCACCGCGCCGATCTCGACGATGCGGTCGCCCGAATCCGGCTCGAACCCGGTCGTTTCGGTGTCGAGTACGATCTCCCTCATCCCATCTCCCCTTTCGTCATGTCCGCCACAATGCGCTCGACGGCGGCGCGGGCCGTCGCGATGTCGGTCGTCTCGATCACATAATCGGCGCGGGCACGTTTGTCAGCGTCGGGGAGCTGGCGCGCGAGGATCGCCTCGAACTGCGCCCGGGTCATCGTGCCCCGCGCCATGACGCGGGCGCGCTGCACATCCGCCGGCGCGGTGACGACGGCGACGCGATCGACCTGACGGTCCGCCCCCTTCTCGAAGAGGAGCGGAATATCGAGCACGAGGAGCGAGGCCCGCCGGCTTAGGAAGTCGGCTCGGTCGGCGGCCACGAGCGGGTGGACGATGGCCTCGATCCGCGACAGCGCCTGTGGATCAGCGGCCACATGCCGCCGAAGGGCGTCCCGGTCGACGGCCCCGTCGCGGACGGCGTCGGGAAGGGCGCGGGCGAGGTGTGCCACCGCGCCACCACCGGCGGCATAGAGCTGCGCCACGGCCGCATCGGCGTCCCAGACGGGAAAGCCCAGATCACGGAACATGGCGGCCGTCGTGGTCTTGCCCATGCCGATGGAACCGGTCAGCCCCAGGATCATCCGAGTACCGCGCGGCGCAGGTCGTCATCGACCTCGGGCGTGACACCGAACCAGGCGGCGAAACCGGGAACGGCCTGATGCAGGAGCATGCCGAGCCCGTCGACCGTCGGATTGCCGCGGGCCTGTGCGGCGACGAGGAGCGCGGTGACGAGCGGGGTGTAGACGATATCGGCGACGGTCGCATCGTGGGGCAGGACGCTCAGGTCGATGTCGAGCGCCGGCTGTCCCCGCATCCCCAGGCTGGTGGTGTTGACGAGGAGGCCAGCGGTGCCAAGCGCGCGGGGCATGTCGGACCAAGGGCAGGTCGTCACCCGGGCATCGAACAGCGCGGCAAGGGCCTCGGCCCGCGCGGCCGTGCGGTTGACGAGGGTGATCCGGGTGACGCCGGCGCCGAGCAGGGCGGCGACGATGCCGCGCGCCGCGCCGCCCGCGCCGAGCAGCACGGCGGGGCGGTCGTCCGCCCAAGCGGGGGCGCTGCCCGACAGGTTTGCCAGAAAGCCGAGCCCATCCGTATTGTCGGCCTCGATCCGTCCCTCCCGGAACACCAGCGTGTTTGCCGCCCCCACGGCGCGGGCGCGGTCGGTCACCCGATCCGCGAGACCGAAGACGGCTTCCTTGTGCGGGATCGTGACGTTGGCGCCGACGAACCCCAGACGGGGCAGAAGGCGGAGCGTCTGCTCGAGATCGGCCTTGCGGACATGCAGGGGGACATAGTGCCCGTCGATATCGTAGCGGTCCAGCCAGTGACCGTGCAGGCGAGGTGAGCGGCTCTGCGCTATGGGGTCACCGAGGACGCCGGCGAGCAGGGTCATGCCTCGAGCTCCCCTCGGGCGATGAGGAAATCGATGAGGGGGAGAAGCGGCAGGCCGAGCACCGAGAAGTAATCGCCATCGACGCGAACGAAGAGCCGCGCGCCTTCGCCTTCGAGCGTATAGCTGCCGGCGGACTGGCGGATATCGTCCCAGTTTCGCGCGACGTAAGCGGCAATATAGGACGGCGAGATCGCTCGCATGGTGAGGGAGACGGAGGATACGTGCCGCCATACCGGGACTCCGTTCTCACTGATGACGGCGGCGGTGTGCAACTGGTGACGCCCGCCCGCGAGGGCGGTCAACTGACCGACGGCATCCTCCGGGGTGCTCGGCTTGGAGACGAGGGTGCCGTCGTGGTCGAGCACCTGATCGCAGCCCAGAATGAGGCCCGGTTCGCGGACCCGCAGGGACTTCAGCTCCGCCAGCGCATCGGCCACATCGCGCGGCGGGTGCCCTTCGGACAGAAGCGCGTCCTTCACGGTCGCCTCGTCGACGCGCGGGGCCCTGATCTCGAACGCGATCGAGGCATTGCGAAGAAGGGTCTGTCGGGTCTGTGAGGTCGAAGCGAGAATCAGCATCGGGCGGGCCTGCAGACAAGGTCGGGGACAACCGGCGGGAGAACCCTGTGGAAAACCCTGGTCCCGGAATGACCCGGCGGGCGCCTGAGGACAAGCGGCCGGTTTGCAGCGCGTTGCGGGCAGTTTCTCCCGACCAGTGCGGATTGTTTCCATCCTGTGGGGCCTTTCGGTTGCTCCTGCGTCGCTCGCCGCCGCCCCCCGCGATCCTCCACAAGGCATCGTGTTCAAATCCATGGAAGCAGGCGGACTTGTCCACCGTGGGGAGGGGAGAGCGACCGTGCGCTGCGGGTCGGTGTTCACAACCCGGGGTGAACAGTTTGATCCCCGATATCCACTGCCCTACTGACTACATCATCCTTTTTTCCTTTCCTTATATTGGTATGACGATCTCGACCGAAGGGGGGTGCGATGGACGACATTTACCTCTGGCTGAAAGCCGGGCACGTGATCTCGGTGATCGCGTGGATGGCGGGCATTTTTTATCTTCCGCGCCTGTTCGTCTATCACGCGGAGACGCGGGCCGAGGTGCCGCAGATGGTCCCGGTCCTCGAAGTCATGGAGCGTCGATTGCTGCAGGCCATCATGACGCCCGCGATGGTGGCCACCTGGATATTCGGGCTGTCGCTCGTCGGACTTGGTGTGGTGGACTGGAGCCAGGGGTGGCCCTGGGTCAAGGCGGCAGCCGTCATCGCGATGACGGTCTTTCATCTTTGGTGTGCGCGGCAGCGCCGATCATTGCTGGCCGGGGGTGGCCTGGAGGGGCGTGGCTACAGGCTGATGAACGAGGTGCCGACCATCCTTCTGGTCGCCATCGTGATTTCGGTCATCGTGCGGCCGTTCTGATTGACTTGGCAACGCGCTGACCTTAGCTGATGCCGCAACGGAGGGTCGTCCTGACCCGGCATCCGGCTTCCATATCAGATTTCAGGCGTGACCCCGAACCCGGTGGCACGCCTTGCGGCAACGGAGTTTTCCATGCGTGACGATGAGACGATCGACGATCAACGTGAGGAAGACGACGGTATCGTCGACACGCTGAACCTTCGCGATCTCAAGGCCCTGTCGCCCAAGAATCTCGTCGACATGGCCGAGGAGCTGGAGATCGAGAACGCCTCGACGATGCGTAAGGGCGAGATGATGTTCTCGATCCTGCGCGAGCGGGCGGACGAAGGCTGGGAGATCTATGGCGAGGGGGTTCTGGAAGTTCTCCAGGACGGCTTCGGCTTCCTGCGGTCGCCGGAGGCGAACTATCTCTCTGGACCCGACGACATTTATGTCTCCACCGAAGTGATCCGCCAGCATTCGCTGCGCACCGGCGACACGGTGGAGGGTCTGATCCAGGCCCCCGACGACAACGAGCGGTATTTTGCGATCAACAGGGTGACCCAGATCAACTTTGCCGATCCGGAGGCGTCGAAGCACAAGGTGAGTTTCGACAATCTCACGCCGCTCTATCCCGACGAGCGGTTCCAGATGGAGATCGAAGACCCGACGATAAAGGACCGCTCGGCCCGCATCATCGACCTCGTGGCGCCCATCGGGAAGGGCCAGCGTGCGCTGATCGTGGCGCCCCCGCGGACGGGCAAGACGGTGCTTCTGCAGAATATCGCCAAGTCGATCGAGACGAACCATCCGGAGTGCTATCTCATGGTGCTGCTCATCGATGAGCGGCCGGAGGAAGTGACGGACATGCAGCGGTCGGTGAAGGGCGAAGTGATCTCATCGACCTTCGACGAACCTCCGACCCGGCATGTCGCGGTATCGGAGATGGTGATCGAAAAGGCAAAGCGTCTGGTCGAGCACAAACGAGATGTTGTGATCCTTCTCGATTCTATCACAAGACTTGGTAGGGCGTTCAACACCGTCGTGCCGTCCTCGGGCAAGGTCCTGACCGGTGGCGTGGATGCGAACGCCTTGCAACGTCCCAAACGGTTCTTCGGCGCGGCGCGGAATATCGAGGAGGGCGGGTCGCTGACGATCATCGCGACGGCCCTCATCGACACCGGCAGCAGGATGGATGAGGTTATCTTCGAAGAGTTCAAGGGGACCGGGAACTGTGAGATCGTCCTGGATCGGAAGGTCGCGGACAAGCGGGTATTCCCGGCGATGGATATCCTAAAGTCCGGGACCCGGAAGGAAGAACTCCTCGTGGATCCGAAGAACCTGCAGAAGACCTTCGTTCTGCGCCGGATCCTGAACCCGATGGGAACCACGGATGCGGTCGAGTTCCTGATCTCGAAACTCAAGCAGACCAAAACGAATTCGGACTTTTTCGAATCCATGAACTCCTGAGCGAATCGAGTTTGAACGACACCATTCACGCATTGGCGACCGTTCCCGGCAAGGCCGGACTGGCCGTGGTGCGAATATCCGGACCTGACGCGCCACGGGTTCTGGAGGCTATGGGTGCGTCACGTCCCGAGCATCGATCTATGCGCCTGACCACGCTGCGCGCGCTCGACGGAAGCGTTCTGGATCGGGCACTGGTCCTGTATTTTCCCGAAGGCGCCAGCTTCACCGCCGAGGATGTCGTCGAACTCCAGCTGCACGGCAGTATTGCCGTGGTCGAGCTGGTGCTGCGAACCCTGTCGCACCTTGGACTGAGCCGGATGGCGGAGCCGGGGGAGTTCACCCGGCGAGCGCTGATGAACGACAGGCTCGACCTGACGCAGGTCCAGGGCCTGGCGGACGTGATCGATGCGGAAACATCCGCTCAGCATCGGCAGGCAATGCGGGTCTTCGAGGGAGAACTCTCCAGAAGGGTCGAGCATTGGCGGACGGCTTTGATCCGGGCAGCGGCGCTGATCGAGGCCGTCATCGATTTCGCTGATGAGGATGTCCCAGTCGACGTGGTTCCCGAAGTGCGCGAACTTGTGCGCGGCGTTGCAGCCTCCATTGAACAGGAGATTCAGGGGGTCGGCGCTGCAGTACGAATCCGGTCAGGCTTTACTATCGCGTTGGTCGGGGAGCCGAACTCTGGAAAATCGACGTTGCTGAACATTCTGACCCGAAGCGACGCTGCCATCGTTTCTGATATCGCCGGAACGACACGCGACGTGATCGAGGCCCGGCTGGACATCGGAGGTTATGTTGTATCACTTCTGGACACAGCTGGACTGCGACCGACCGGCGATCGGATCGAGCTGCTTGGGATCGAGCGCGCGATAGCTCGCTCGGTAGCTGCAGATCTTCGGGTTTTCCTTTATGAAGGGGATGTTGCACCTATCTGGCCTGTCCAACCTAAGGGGGGCGATATCGTCTTGCGGAGCAAGATCGATCTTTCGGCGGGGGCAAGTGGGGTGTCCGCTGTCACCGGTGAAGGCATCCCGGAGCTACTAGGGAGAATCAAGGATGTAATCAGTTGCCGATCGGAGAGTGCCGGACTGGTTTCCAGGGAGCGTGACAGGCTCGCCCTCGAAAGCGCGCACCGAAACTTATGTGATTTAAGCGATAACATAGAGGTTCTATCGGAGGAGATAATTGCAGTGGAGCTTAGGATGGTCATGTCAGGGCTTCACGATATTGTCGGAGGAATTGACACCGACGCCGTTTTAGGCGAGATATTCTCGTCGTTCTGTATCGGTAAGTAGGATTGTTTCACGTGAAACACGAGGAGTTCGGCGTCGTGGTTGTCGGCGGTGGCCATGCCGGCTGTGAAGCGGCGCATGCAGCCGCTCGAATGGGCGTTCAAGTCGCGCTGGTGACCTTCTCGGCCTCCGATCTCGGTGTAATGTCCTGCAACCCAGCAATTGGCGGGCTTGGCAAGGGGCACCTCGTGAGAGAGATCGATGCTCTCGATGGGGTCATGGCGCGCGTCGCCGACAAGGCGGGCATTCAATTCAGATTGCTGAATCGTAGAAAGGGCCCCGCCGTCCAGGGGCTGCGCGTGCAGGCGGATCGCGATCTCTACCGCAGCCACATGGCAGCAGAGTTCAAACGCGAACCTCTTATCTCGATCATTGAGGGCGAAGTCGTCGATCTTGCCATTGCTGGGGGCCACATCATTGGTGTCGAACTTCTTGACGGCTCTGTCGCTCGGTCTAATCAAGTCGTACTTACTTCCGGAACATTTCTAGGCGGCATAATCCACATCGGTAAAGAGACCCATGCCGGCGGTCGTATGTCTGGACGCGCTTCGGTGCGCCTGGCCGCCCGGTTGAAGGATCACTGCGGCAGAATCGGTCGCTTGAAAACCGGGACTCCCCCAAGGCTGGCCGGTCATTCCATCAATTGGAAAGGACTTGAGATACAAGAGGGCGACGAAGACCCGGAAGTCTTCTCCTTTCTCCACAGCAAGCCTTTCGCCCGGCAGATTGCGTGTGCGATCTCTCATACAAACGAGAGGACCCATGCCATCATCAGAGCGAACCTCGCCAGCTCCGCGATGTATGGCGGGAACATCGAAAGTGTCGGGCCACGGTACTGCCCTTCAATCGAGGACAAAGTCGTCAGGTTTTCCGATAAGCTATCCCATCAGATCTTTTTGGAACCCGAAACGCTTTCCCGCGAAGTCGTTTATCCAAATGGTATCTCGACCTCATTACCCCAAGACGTCCAGCTTGAATATGTCCGCTCTATAGCCGGTCTGGAAGCGGCGGAAATTCTCCAGCCTGGATATGCGATCGAGTATGACTTCATCGATCCAAGAGCGCTGAATAGCTGTCTGGCTTTGCGTAGTATTCCAGGCTTGTATCTGGCAGGCCAGATCAACGGAACCACCGGCTACGAAGAAGCCGCAGCGCAGGGCTTGGTTGCAGGTGTCAATGCCGCTGCGAGGCAATTGGGGCGTGAACCAATCGCATTCTCTCGTTCGAGCAGCTATATCGGTGTGATGATCGATGACCTGACGACGGTCGGCGTGACCGAGCCTTACCGGATGTTTACTTCCAGAGCTGAATACAGGTTGCTTTTGCGCGCAGACAACGCCGATGCTCGCCTGACGGACTTCGGCATTCAGCACGGCTTCGTCGGCATGAAGCGGTCGGAATCATTTCAGCTTAAGAAGGAAAAGACAAAAACCTGCCGCGACCTGCTAAGCGCTACCAAGATCTCACGGAATGAGATGGCTAAGGCCGGGGTTTCGTTAAACATTTCAGATGGCGCTATGACAGCTTATGCAGCGATTTCTGCGTATCCTGAGGTGGCGCACGCGCTGAAGAGGATTTCCTCTGCATTCTTAGAAATTGAAGATGATATTCTGAAACAGGTATCGAGAGATGCGCTTTACGACGTGTACGCAGCCCGCCAACAGAGGGATATCACGGCTCTTCGACAGAACGAGAGTATCGTCATACCTTCAGATCTCCTGTTCGACAGCATAGCAGGGCTATCGAATGAGATCCGGGAACGATTGCAGGTGTCAAAGCCTGGAACACTAGCGCAAGCCGGCCGCCTGGAGGGGATGACGCCAGCAGCGATGGTGTCGATCCTAGCGGCGATCAACCGGCTCAAGCGTTCCGCTGCATGAGGATAGACGCGGAAGAAGCTTTCTTGGATGTTTCACGTGAAACATACGAGAAGCTTTGTGCGCTGGAACAACTTGTGCGAAAGTGGTCCGGGACGATCAATTTAGTAGCAAAAGATACTCTGCCGAATATGTGGCAACGGCACATTCTCGACTCGGTCTTCATCGCACAGACGGTTCCCTGCGCATCGCGCTGGCTTGATGTTGGAAGTGGTGCCGGCTTCCCTGGTGCCGTCATAGCGATCATCTACCGCGACCAGTGCTCCGTTACACTAGTCGAAAGTGATCGGCGGAAGGCGGAGTTTCTCCGTGCTGCACGCCGGGAGCTGAATATCGATGTTGAAATTATATGCGATAGAGTTGAGGATCTGGGTGAGCAGTGGTTTGACGTGATAAGCGCGCGTGCACTGGCACCACTGCCTAAGTTGCTTGAAATGTGTTCGCCTCTAACTGGGGTTGGGACGACATTGATCTTGCCGAAGGGGCGGAGCTGGCAGAAAGAGGTCACAGCGAGCCGTCAGATGTGGGATTACGACCTCGAAGTGGTCAGGAATCCAGTTTTGGACTCCTCAGTTGTTCTGAAGATCACCGAGCTTGAGAGAGCAGCAATATGAAACCGAGGATCGTTGCGATAGCGAACCAGAAAGGTGGTGTCGGAAAGACGACAACCGCGATCAATCTTGGCGCGGCGCTTGCCATGCGCGGGTATGATACTCTTCTGATCGACCTTGATCCTCAAGGAAACGCATCGACCGGACTGGGCATCGGGCGGGATACCAGGAAGCTCAGTACATACGATCTCATCCTTGCTGACGCCATCCCCGCGAGGATTGCGCTACCAACGGCCATCGACAAACTATCGATCATTCCGGCGACCATGGATCTCAGTTCGGCCGATACCGAGTTGATGAACAGCACGCGGCGGGTCGCGCATCTTAGAAATGCGCTGCGCCAACGCGACGCCCCGTTCGAGTTTATCCTCATTGACTGCCCACCGTCCCTTAACCTCTTGACAATTAATGCATTTGTAGCGGCAGACAGCCTCATCGTTCCTCTCCAAGCCGAGTTCTTCGCGCTGGAGGGGTTATCTCAGCTGCTCCTTACCGTTCGCGAAGTCCGTAGCTCGGCCAATACCGACTTGCGACTGGAAGGCGTCGTATTGACGATGTTCGACGGCCGCAACAATCTGTGCCAACAAGTGGAACAGGACGTTCGTGAGCACTTGGGAGACCTGGTCTACGAGACCAGAATCCCCAGGAACGTCCGGGTCAGCGAGGCTCCCAGTCACGCGATGCCGGTATTGAACTATGATCCGACGTCCCGGGGCGCGATCGCCTACCGCAGTATGGCTGCGGAATTGCTCCAACGTCTAAATATGAAGGTTCCGCAGAATGTCTGATACGACGCCGAAGAAAGCGATGCGCCGCGGTCTTTCGGCGCTTATGGCGGATGTCGGCGTTTCGGCGGCGGATATGTCGCCACCGCGCGCATCGTCGCCTGACCGGCTGATCCCGATCGAATCGCTCCACCCCAATCCCAATCAACCTCGAAGAACGTTTCGCGAGGAGGAGTTGTCTGACCTCGCCGCCTCGATCGCGCAAAAGGGCGTTTTGCAACCGCTGATCGTACGTCCTATGCCCAATTCCCCGGGCGACTACCAGATCGTCGCCGGTGAGCGACGCTGGCGGGCTGCGCAGATGGCTGGCCTGCATGAGATGCCGGTCATACAGCGGGATCTTGACGATACGGAAGTCCTCGAGATTGCGATCATCGAGAATATCCAGCGTGCAGATCTGAATGCCGTCGAGGAAGCCGCCGGATTTCGGCAGTTGATGGACCTGTTCGGCCATACCCAAGAGCAACTCGCGACTGTGCTCGGCAAATCGCGGAGCCATATCGCAAACCTGATGCGGCTCCTGAAGCTCCCGGACTCGGTTCAGGAACAGTTGCGGCAGGGCGAGCTGACCGCCGGACATGCCCGAGCGCTTATCAACTCCCCGGATCCTGCCGCCCTTGCCCGGCAGGTGATCGCGCGGGGTCTTTCCGTCCGCCAGACCGAACAGCTTGCGAAAGGTCCCGGAGTGGCCGTCACGCGGGCCCGCAAGGATACCAAGCCGGCAGGCGAGAAGGATGCAGATACCCGCGCACTCGAGGGGGATCTCAGCGCGACGCTTGGCCTCGGCGTTTCGATCGAGCACGACACCGGTGCCGAAGGCGGCAGGCTGTCGCTTCGATATCGATCCCTGGATCAACTCGACCGACTCTGCGCATTGCTTTCAGGCGGGATCGATCGCGACGATCTCCCTTAGGATGGAGTTAACCAGCAGGGCTCCGCGCTCGGTCGTCCGAAGGTGATCGCCATCCCGTTCCAGCAGGCCCTCATCACTCAATGACCGGACCTTCGCTGCATCGAGGACGGGATAGATCCCGGAAAGATATGGCAGGTCGAGACCCCGTCGAGATCGAAGCGCCATTATCATGTATTCCTCTGCGATATCAACATCTTGGAGGATAACGATCGTTTCGGTTCCGCTTCCTGTATCCTCGCTCAGTTTCAGCCAGGCGTCCGGTTGCCAGGTCGCGACGGTCGCAATCCGCTCCTCTTTCTGGCCGACCCGCCCGTGCGCTCCCGGACCGATCCCGATCCAGTCTCCGCCGCGCCAGTAGATCAGATTGTGCCGCGCTTCGGCACCCGGACGGGCATGATTGGATGTCTCGTAGCGGGCCAGGCCGATGTCGCCGCAGAGCTGCTGGGTGTCCTCGAACAGGTCGACGGCGAGATCTTCGTCCGGCAGACCGCGCAGACCCCCCGCAGCCTGCCTGGCGCCGAAGGTCGTGCCCGGCTCGATCGTGAGTTGATAGAGCGAGACATGCTCACCGGCGAAGCCGAGGGCCGCCCGAAGCTCCCGGGACCATTCCGCCCTCGACTGGTTCTGGCGGGCGTAGATCAGATCGAAGGAGACACGGTTGCAGAGGTCGCTCGCGATATCAAAGGCGCGGCGCCCTTCGGCGACGCTGTGCAAGCGCCCGAGGGCGCGGAGATCGGTATCCGTCAGGGCTTGGAGGCCCACCGAAAATCTGTTCACGCCACAGTCGGCAAAGTCGCGGAACCGTCCCGCTTCCACGGATGTCGGGTTCGCCTCCAGCGTGACTTCAAGATCGTTGGCGGGCGTCCAGTGGGTGCGGGCCGCGTCGATGAGTGCTGCCGTGGTCTCCGGGGGCATGAGCGATGGCGTACCGCCGCCGAAGAAGATCGACGACAGCCGGCGGTTCGGCGTGCGCTCGGCCCAATAGGCGAGATCGCGCAACAAAGCCGCGCGCCAGCGCGCCTGGTCGATGCGGCTCACGACATGGCTATTGAAGTCGCAGTAAGGACATTTCGCCGCGCAGAATGGCCAGTGGATATAAAGGCCGAATCCCGCCCGTTGCCAATTTTCCATCATGCGCCCCGGAACGCCGTCACCT
>JBBQDX010000082.1:0-16073 GCA_038320125.1 Rhodobacterales bacterium
CCGCCCGCTTCACCCCCCGCACCTTCGTCGGCAGCAAGGGCCGGATCACATCCCACTCGAACTCCGACAGATCAAACCGCGCTATCGACACCTCCCAAACTTGGGGAAAGTGGATCACAATACCTCAGACCGGTGAAGCCCGTTTATGGGTATGTGGCCTAGACCATGCCCGCCGACAGCATCCCTGCCACCGCCATGACGACCCGGTACTGGCTTTCCTGCGCGATGCGGAAATCCTCGCCGTCGATGGTCTCGTCGGGCGCTTCCGTGATGAGGGCGACCGGATAGGGTTCCGTCGTGGTTTCCGTCGTCGCATGCGGAATGCAGCCCCGGGCGATCTCGAAGTCGGGATCCGGGATCGCCGTCAGGTATCGGCGCATCATCGCGGCGTTCTGGCGCATCTGCTCGGGGTGGCCCGCGATGGCGTCCGTGGCGGCCAGCATCACGCGGGCGGCCAGGTCGTCCCAGCCCGGATGGTGACGGCAGATTAGGAAGAAGCCCTTGGGGATCGTCCACCGCGCGAAGCCGCGCGGGACATAGCCCGAGAGCGGCCGGGTCCATTCATGGGAGGGATAGCCGTGCAGATTGACGTGCACGTCCGCCGCCAGCCGGCCTCGCGCCATCTCGCGGATCAGCGATTCGTGCTCCGTCCCGAAGGTGAGGTCGTTGCCGCCGGCGGTGTAGCGGGCGGCGTGGTGCATGTGGGACGGATTGTCCCGGCAGAGGTCGCGGAAGAGCGCGTAGCCGTCGGGATTCTCCAGCGGCGACAGGGTGAAGCCCACGCCCTTCGCCGCGAGGTCGTAGCCGGCACGCAGCGCGCCGACGATGGGCGAGCTTTCGTTGGCATGCTGCCCCGCGCTGATCGCGAGGCGGACGGCTGCGTCGGGATTGACCAGGATCGCCCTGACGAGACGCCCCTGCCGGGAGGTCGCGGCGAAGGGGATACCGCCGATGGCGTCGAGATGGTTGCCGATCTGCCCGGGCGTGAGCCAGTGACCCGCCTCCGCAAGACGGGGCGTGCCGCCCAGATCGAAATCCTGCGCGGGGTTGCCGGCCTCGAGCCGCAGCGACAGACTGACCGTGTCGCCCTGCCGGATCCGGGGGACGACCTGCCCGTGCAGGAGCGTCCGCGCGCCGGGGGCGAGCCCGAGGCGGGCCTGGAAGATCTCGATGGCCGTGAAGTAGATCTCCTCGTGCAGCGCCTCCGCGAGCGAAAGGCGCTCGCGACTGACGGGCAGCGGCACGTCCTCGAAGGGCGCGGTGACCTCGACGACGAGGCGGTCGAAGATCGGTCGGCGGTCCGGTATCTCGAGCGCATTCAGGGCGGCCTGGACGTCCGCGAAGACCCGCTCGTAGTCGGTCGCCAGCGGTCCATCCCGGGTCGCCGTGCGGATCCAGCCGCAGGCGGCGAAGGCAGGCGTGCCGTCGGCCTGCGCGACGCGGCGGATGGGCACAGGGATCTCGACCGGATCGAGGCTGTCGCGGTCGAGGCGGTAGCGCGGCATCGCCTCCGCCGGCTGCGGATCGGGGCGGAACTCCAGCCGGGTCGAGACCATGTCGGCCAGCGGATAGCACTCCAGCCGGAACCGCAGCGGCTCGTCGCCCCCGAGCACCGGGTAGTGGATCACCGCATCGGACACGCCGCGCAGAAGATCCCGCTCGAGCACCTCGTGCAGCAGCGTCTTGTAGGCCGAGCGGACCGGTATGCCCCGCGCGCGCTCCAGACGGCGGCGGGCGGTCGGCCCCTCGAAGAGCCAGGTCTCGGTGCAGTCGCCCGGCAGCGTGTCGAGACTGCGGGCGTAGGTGCGCTCCAGCGGGATCATTTCGTCTGCCCCAGCGGGTCGAGGCGGTCGCGCAGCCAGTCGCCCAGCAGGTTGAGGCCGAGGACCGTGAGAAGGATGGCGATGCCCGGAAAGATGCTGATCCAGGGCGCGGTCTGGATGTAGTTGCGTCCCTCGGCCAGCATCCCCCCCCAGCTCGGCACCAGCGGCGAGATGCCGAGGCCGAGGAAGGTGAGGCTGCTTTCCAGCAGGATGTTGTTGGCGACGTTAAGCGTGGTGAGGATGATGAGCGGGCCGAGCGCGTTCGGCAGGATGTGCCCGAAGATGATCCGCGTCGCAGGCAACCCGTAGGCCCGCGCCGCCTGCACGTATTCAGCCTCGCGCAAGGACAGCACGGAGCCTCGGATGAGGCGCGCGTATTGCACCCATTGCGCCACGATCATCAGGATGATGATCCGGTCGAGCCCCGGACCGATGATCGCGATGACGGTGATGGCGAGCAGGATGAAGGGCAGGGCAAGCTGGACGTCGGCGAAGCGCATCAGGAAGACGTCGAGAAGGCCACGGTAGTAGCCGGCGTAGAGCCCGACGACGGTTCCGATCGCCACCGCGCCGAGCGCCGAGACGATGCCGACGACGAAGGAGACGCGACCGCCCACGACGACCCGCGCGAGCAGGTCGCGGCCCTGCGTGTCGGTGCCGATGATGTGGGCGGGATCGGTGAAGGGCGGCGTCAGGCGCGCGGCCAGATCCATGCTCGTGCCACCGCCGGGGAACAGCCAGGGCGACAACAGGACCGCGCCCCCGATCACCGCGATGAGGAGGATCCCGGCGATGAATTCGAAACTCTTCATGGCAATCGCCCCCTATTCGAGCCGGATCCGGGGATCGAGCACCGCGTAGGTCAGATCGACCAGCAGGTTGACGCCCACGATGGTGATGGCGAGGATCGAGATCACCGCCTGCAGGATCGGGTAGTCGCGCTGCGCGATGGCGTCGATGGCGAGCGTGCCCATGCCCGGCCAGCCGAACACCAGCTCCACCACCACGATCCCGCCCATCAGCCCGCCGAACTGCAGCCCGAGATAGGTGACGAGCGCGATCGAGCTGTTGCGCAGGGCGTGCTTGTAGACGACCTTGCGCTCCGACAGGCCCTTGGCGCGGGCGACCATGATGTATTGCGCCGACAGCACGTCGAGCATGGTGGTCCGCACGATCCGCAGGTTCGTCGCGGTCAGGATGATGCCGATGGTGGCGGCGGGCATGACGAGCGACAGCGGCCCGGTGAAGCCCGACGGCGCCAGCCAGCGCAACGTGACCGAGAACAGCAGCACCATCATGATGCCGAGCCAGAAATTGGGGAACGAGAGGCCGACGAGCGATAGCACGCGGATGGCCTGGTCGGCGAGGCTGCCGCGATGCGTCGCGGCGTAGACCCCGAGCGGGATCGAGATGGCGAGCGACACGAGGAGCGAGGTCGTCGCCAGAAGCAGCGTCGCGGGCAGCGCCGTGGCGATCAGCGGCGCGACCGGACCGCGAAAGAAGCTGGTCCCCAGATCGCCGGTGAAGAGCCCGCCGATGAAGTCGAGATACTGGACGTGGAATGGCCGGTTCAGGCCCATGGCCTCGCGGATGCGCGCGAGATCCTCGGCCGTGGCGTTGGCCGCCTGGCTCAGCTTCATCACCGCCGGGTCGCCCGTCAGACGGATCGCGAAGCTCACGAAGAGCGTGACGACGATCATGACGAGAAGCGCCTGCAACGCTCGCTTGGACAGATAGAACAGGATCGGCAAGGCGCTCTCCGCGTCTTGGCGCCCCACACAGGGCGCGGGGGGCCGGGGTCAGTTCATTCGGTCACGCGCGTCTCATCGTAGCGGACGCGCCTGTCGGGGGCCGCGACGAAGTTCTCGACCCGGTTGGACACCGCGTAGACCGTGTCCTCGTTGTAGAGCGGCATGTGGTAGGCCTCGTCATGCGCCATCCGCGCAACCTCCTTGAGGATGCGCTCGCGCTCCGCCGGATCGGCGCTCCGGCGCTGGGTCTCCAGCAGAGCGTCCATCTCGTCGGAGGTGCCGTAGGGGTTCCACTTCTCGCCAGAGTGATAGACGAGGTAGGCGGTGTTGTCGAAATCGAAGGTCCAGCCGCCCCAAGCGAACTGGAACATCTCGTTGGTGCGGCCCTGCGGCACGATCTCGTTGAGGAACACGGCGTCCTCGATCGGCCTGAGCTCTGCCACTACGCCGACGTTGGCGAAGAACCCGGTCAGGGCCTGGGCGACCTCCGCGAAGGTGGAGTTGTCGGCGCGGTAATCGATCGTCATCGGCGTCCCCGGCGCCACGCCCGCTTCCGCCAGCAGCGCCATCGCCGCCTCGGGGTCGTAGGGGTAGGGCTCCAACGCCGCGTCGTAGCCGAACGAGAGCTTGCCCTGCAACGAGGCGATGGGGGAGCCGCGGCCGGCGAGGAAGGCGTCGATCAACGCCTGCCGGTCCACCGCCATGATGAGCGCCTGCCGCACCCGCACGTCCGCCGTCGCCACATCGCCGGTCGGCTTGAACTGGAGCGACTGGACGGTGGGGCCGGGGACGGAGACGATGCTGGCATTGCCGGAGGCCTCGACGGTCGGGATCGCGCTGAAGGCGATGTCGTGCACGACGTCCACGCCGCCCGACTGCAGCTCCGCCAGACGGGTCGAATCCTCGCGGATGAAGCGGTAGACCAGCCCGTCGAGCTCCGGCGCCCCGCCGAAGTAGTCCGCGTTGGCCTCGAGCACGAGGCTCTCGCCCTGGTCGTAGCTGACGACCTTGAACGGCCCGGTCCCGACCGGGTGCATGTCGAAGGCCTCCTGCCCCTGCTCCTCGATGTACTTCGGCGGCACGATCATCGCGCCGTAGCCCGCGAGCTTCGTCAGCATCACCGGATCGGGCGTGTTCATGACGAAATCGACGGTGCTGTCGTCGACGATCTCGATCGAGTCGATGCTGGTGTAGTTCGAGCGCTGCGGCCCCGCCGCGCCGATGTCGCCCAGCAGGCGCTCGAAGGTGTATTTCACCGCCTCGGCGTCGAACGGCTCGCCGTTGTGAAAGGTCACGCCCTGACGCAGCGCGAAGCGCAGGCGCATCCCGTCCTCGAGGACCTCCCAGCTTTCCGCCAGCCCCGGCTGCAGCTCGAGGTTCTCGTCGCGCCGGATCAGGCCGTCGAAGATATTGGCGCCGGCCGAGGACCAGGCCACGAGGAACGTGTCCACCGGGTCCCAGTTGGCGGGGTCCTGGCGCTGCGCCACGGTCAGCGTGCCGTCGGCCTGGGCCGGCCCGCCGAGCAGAAGGCCGGCCCCGAGCGCCGCCAAAAGGATGGTCCTGGTCAAGGTCATGTCGTTCTCCCCATGGATCTGTCGAAGGTGTCGTGATTGGCCGCCAGAAGGTGCCCGGTCTCCACCTCGATCAGCGGATGATGCACGGGCGGGTCGCCCACGCGGCGGATCGGCGTCGGAATGTCGTCGGTCATGTCGGGGCGGTCGGGGCGGTGATCGGGGTCGAGCACCGGCACGGCGGCCAGCAGGCGGCGGGTGTAGGGGTGCCGCGGGGTCTCGAAGATCTGCCGGCGCGTGCCGATCTCGACGATCTGGCCCAGATACATGACCGCGACGCGGTGGCTTATCCGTTCGACCACGGCCATGTCGTGACTGATGAAGAGATAGGCCAGCCCCCGCTCGGCCTGCAGGTCCATCATGAGGTTGATGACCTGCGCCTGCACCGACACGTCGAGCGCCGAGACCGCCTCGTCCGCGACGATGAGCTCGGGTGCGCAGGCCAGCGCGCGGGCGATGCAGATGCGCTGCCGCTGGCCGCCCGAGAACTCGTGGGGGTAGCGGTCGGCGAACTCCGGCTTCAGGTCGACCGAAGCGAGCAGCTCCGCCACCTGCCGCTTCGGGTCCGTCAGGAGACCGTGCACCCGCATCGGCTCGGTCAGGCTCTGGTGCACGGTCTTGCGCGGGTTGAGCGAGCCGTAGGGGTCCTGGAAGACGTACTGGATCTCCTTGCGGAACCGTTGCCGCGAGGCCGCGTCCAGCGCCAGCATGTCGGTTCCGCGGAACAGGATCCGGCCCGCGACCGGTGCGACGAGCTGTTGCAGCGTCTTGCCGACGGTGGACTTGCCCGACCCGGATTCACCGACCAGCGCCAGCGTCTCGCCGGGACGGATCTCGAAGCTGATGTTCTCGGCGGCATGGACGCGGTGCGTGACCCGCCCGAAGAAGCCGGAGGTCACGTCGTAGCGCGTCGTCACGCCGTCGAGCGCCACCAGCGGGCTGCCCGTCGCCGCGGGCCGGTGCGCGCAGGACCCCTCGACGCCCGGCAGGTCGAACTTCGCGGGCAGGTCGCGGCCGGTCATCGCCCCGGCCCGCGGCACCGCGGCCATCAGCTTGCGGGTATAGCCGTCGGAGGGCGTCAGGATGACGTCGCGCACCGACCCTTGCTCAACCATTCGGCCCTCCTTCATCACCACGACGCGATCGGCCATCTGGGACACGACACCCATGTCGTGCGAGATGAAGATCACGGAGGTTCCGAGGTCCGCCTGCATGTCGCGGATGATCTGGAGCACCTGCGCCTGGATCGTCACGTCGAGCGCCGTCGTCGGCTCGTCGGCGATGAGCAGGTCCGGCTGGCAGGCGAGCGCGATGGCGATCATCACGCGTTGCCGCATCCCGCCCGAGAGCTGATGCGGATAGCGGCGGAGCTGGTCCCTCGCATCCGGCAGGCGCACCAGATCGAGCAGCCGCGCCGCCTCCCGCCGGGCCTCCCCGCCCCGCAATCCGCGATGCAGCCGCAGGGACTCCCCGATCTGGTCGCCGATGGTGAAGACCGGGTCGAGGGAGGTCATCGGCTCCTGGAAGATCATGCCGATGCGGTTGCCGCGGATCGCACGGAGGCCGGCCTCGTCGAGACCGACGAGATCGCGTCCGTCGAACGCGATGGAACCAGAGCGGATTTGGCCGCCGACATGCCTGAGCAATCCGAGGACGGCGAGCGCGCTCACCGATTTCCCGGAGCCGGACTCCCCCACGATGGCGAGCGTCTTGCCGCGCGCGACGTCGAACGACAGGTCCTCGACCACGACCGACTCGCCGAACGCGAGACAGAGATCCCGCACCACCAGGATGGGTGTGTCGTCGATGCTCATTCCTGTCTCCTGCCTTGGCGAGACCCCGGTGTAAAGACGACCGGACCCGTCAGGCGACGGCTTCGATCAGCAGCTCGAACGTCACCCCCACGGGGTTTTCGCCCGCGAGCAGGCGGCCGGTATGGATGCCCCCGTCGACGTCGACCAGAGATACCTCCATCACCACCGCGCCCTCTTCGACGCGCCCGGCGTCGATCCGGACCTCCGTCGCGACGCAGGGCACCACCCGCCCGTCGTCGAACTTCGGTACACAGATCGAGCCCAGCCCGTGGATGCGGGCCGCGCCGATACCGTTTTCGGCGCAGAGGGCGAGGACGGCGTCGCAGAGGTCCTCGTCCGGGCGCAGGCGGGCGATCAGACTCCGACCTTCGCCGCCGCCAGTGGGTTCAAAGAGGGTGAAGTTCGTCTCCGCGTCCGGCAGGGCCTCGAACCAGGCATCGGGCGCGCCGAGGCCATGGACCATGACGTCGGCCGCCAACCGGGAGTCGAACGGCAGGACGTGGCCCATGGCCTCGCCGAACGTGCCCCTCCAGAGGCCGTGCCCGTGCAGGAACGCGGCTCCGTCGCGCCAGCCGACGGCGGCCGTGCAGGGCCCGATCCGCACGAGGCCGTCCGGCGCATGGGTCTCGCTGTAGTAGGCCGCATGGTCCGCGTCCTGCGCCAGCGCGGGCAGGACGTAGCGGAACGGATCGCAGGTCACGCCGTCGAGCCAGAGGATGCCGCCCTTGCAGCCGTTGCGCGCGAAGAGCGCCGCGACCTCCGCCATCAGGACGCCACCGGCGCGAAGCTCCCCCTCCACGGGACGCAGGTCGCAGCGGACGGCCTGCCGGCGGTCGGGCGCGCGCGGGCCGGGATGGACGAGTCTCCGGGTCACGCGGCAGGGCCCGCCGCGTCCGGCGCGCCCTGCCGATCGAGCTGCTCACGCACCATCTTCTTGGTGATCTTGCCATAGGCGGACTTGGGAAGCGCGTCCCAGAACACCACCCGCCGGGGCATCTTGTAGCGGGAGACCTTACCCTCGAGATAGGCCAGCAGCTCCGCTTCGGACGGCGCCTCCGCCCCCGGGGCTGCCACGCAGACGGCGACGCCCACCTCGCCCCAGGTCCCGTCCGGCACGCCCAGCACCGCGACCTCGTTCAAGGCCGGGTGCGTCAGGATCTTCTCCTCGATCTCTCGCGGATAGACGTTGGAGCCGCCGGAGATGTACATGTCCGACGCCCGGCCGGTGATGTAGAGGAACCCCTCCGCGTCGACATGGCCGATGTCGCCGGTCCGGAACCAGCCGTCGCGGAAGGCCGCGGCGTTGGCGTCCGGGTTGTCGAAGTAGCCCGCGCAGACCGCCGGGCCAATGGCGCAGATCTCGCCCGCCTCGAACGGCTCCGCCTCGGTCCCGTCGTCGCGCTGGATCTGGATATGGATGCCGGTGCGCGGATGGCCGCAGGTGCCGATGCGCACGCCCGGCCCGTCCTCCGCCGCGTGCAGGCGCGACGGCAGGACCGTGATCGCGCCGGTGACCTCGCCCAGCCCGAAATACTGCACCAGCACCGGCCCGAGCCTGCGCAACGCGCGCTTCTGGTCCTCGCGGTACATCGGCGCGCCGGCGTAGATGACGTAGCGCAGCGAGGAATGGTCGAAGCGGTCCGCGCTCTCGTGCTCGACCAGCAGCTTGAGGATGGTGGGCACGGTGAACATCGTGGTGATCCGCCAGCGCTCGATCATCTCCCAGGCGAGGGCCACGTCGAACCGCTCGCCCGGCATCAGCACCGTCTTGACGCCCCGCGCCACCTGCGTGAGCTGATGCACGCCCGCCCCGTGCGACAGGGGGGCCACCACCAGCGAGGCGTCCTCGGAGGTGAGGCCCGGCATCAGGTCGACGAGGTGGTTGGCGACGACGAAGGCCATCTGGCCGTGGGTCAGGATCGAGGCCTTGGGCCGCCCGGTGGTGCCGGAGGTGAAGAAGAACCAGCAGGCGTCGTCGCGCTGCACCGGCACCTCAGCGGGCTGCCGGCCCCTGTGCTCGACGACGAGCGTGTCCCAGGACGGGCCGAAGGGCGCATCGCCGATGGCCACGGTGAAGTCGAGGCCCGTGCAGGCGGCGGCGTGACCCGCGAAGGCGGCCCCGCAGATCATGCCGCGGACGTGCGCCGAGGCCGCCTGTCCCGCGACCTCGTCGGGGGTCTGCCGGAAGTTCGTCGGCACATAGACGGCGCCGATGCGGAAGCAGGCAAACATTGCCTCGAACATCTGGTTGCAGTTCGCGGACTGCACCAGGATCCGGTCGCCCTTGGCCACGCCGAACCGCGACTGCAGTGCCGCCGCCGCCGCATCGATGCGCGCGTCGAACTCCGCCCAGGTCCAGCGTTCCTCGCCCCAGACGAGGGCCAGCGCGTCGGGCTCCCGCCGCCGCGCCTGCGTCACGAAATGCGCGAGGTTCATCACCCGCGTGGAGGCCGGCACCGTCACGGATGGCATCATCGCGCGCGTTCCAGGATCGAGCAGTAGTTCGCCACCGCGGCACCGCCCATGTTGAAGACGCCGGCCAGCCCGGCGCCCGGCACCTGCATCTCGCCCGCCTCGCCCATGAGCTGCATCGAGGCCATGACATGCTGCGACACGCCGGTCGCGCCGATGGGATGGCCGCGCGATTTGAGGCCGCCCGAGGGGTTCACCGGCAGCGCCCCGTCCATCCGCGTCGTGCCGTCGCGCACCACGCGCCAGCCCTCCCCGGGGGCGGCGAGGCCCATGGCCTCGTATTCGATCATCTCCGCCATGGTGAAGCAGTCGTGCGTCTCCACCGTGTCGAGGTCGGTCACCGAGAGCCCCGCCGTCCCAAGCGCCCCCGACCACGCCCGACGCGCGCCGTCGAATGCCGTCGGGTCGCGGCGCGACAGGGCCAGTGCGTCGTTGGCCTGCGCCCGTGCCCGGAACGCGATCGCCCGCTCCAGCCCCGCCGCAACCTCGGGCGCGGCCAGAACGATGGCCGCCGCGCCGTCGGAGACCAGCGAGCAGTCGGTCCGCCGCAGCGGTCCGGCGACGCGGGGGTTCTTCTCGGACACGGTGTTGCAGAACTCGATGCCAAAATCCTTGCGCAGGTGGGCGAAGGGGTTGCGCATCCCGCTCTCGTGGTTCTTTGCGGCGATCATCGCAAGCTCGGTCGAGCGGTCGCCGTAGCGTTGGAAGTAGGTATCGGCGATGCGGCCGAAGATGCCGGCGAAGCCGCCCTCCACCTCCGCCTCCTCGGCCATGTAGCAGGCTGTCAGCAGCACGTCGCCGACCTCGACGCCGGGAATGGCCGTCATCTTCTCGGCCCCCACGACCAGCGCCACCTTCCCGCGTCCCGAGGCGATGAAATCGGCGGCCGCATAAAGCGCGGCAGAACCGGTGGCGCAGGCGTTCTCGCAGCGGATCGCGGGCACATGGCGCAGTCCGGGCGTCCCCATGGCGACGAGCGCGCCCTGGAAGTCCTGCCGCTGGAAGCCGTTGTTGTAGCTGCCTACGAAGATGCCGTCGACATCCTCGGCCCCGAGCCCGGCATGGGCGAGGGCGGGGCCCGCGACCTCCGCCATCAGGGCCATGGTGCCCTCGGCCTCGCTGCGTCCGAAGGCCGTATGGGCCCAGCCCACGATCTGCGCGTCATTCATGTCGGGTCTCCCGATTCGGGTTGAGGGGCAGCTGGTTGAGGGGGCGGAATGTGTCCGCGAGGCGAGCCTCGACGACTGCCGCCTCGGCATGGATAAGGGCCGCGATCCCGGGGCGGCGGGCCTCGCCCATGCGCCCGTCCACCGCCGCGATGGACAGGGCGCAGGCGACGCAGCCGTCGGGATAGCGGACCGGGACGCCGATGCCCCAGGAGCCGGTCACGAAGCGGCCGGGGTTGAGCGCATGGCCGTCCCGCTGGGCGCGGGCGACGTCGCCCCGGACGATGTCGGCGGAATAGCCGGGTCGCGCGGCGTAGTCAGGCGCGAGGTTGTCGATCGCGGCGTCCCGCTCGGCTTCGGGCAGCGCCGCCAGTATCGCCAGCGACCCTGCGCCGACGCCGAGCGGCTGCTGGTCGCCGGCCTTGAGCGCATGGGTGCGGACCGGATGCGCGCCCTCCTCGCGGTGCAGGCAGGCGACGAAGAGACCGTGGCGGGCGGAGACGAAGCTCGTGTCGCCGGTCGCCGCCGACAGCCGGCGCAGCGAATCTGCGGCGAGCGCGGTCATGTCGTGGCGCCGGGCGAGCTGGCCCAGCACGAAGGTCTCCGGGCCGAGACGGTAGCGGCGGGAGGTCGCGTCCTGCTCCACCAGCCGCCCCCGCATCAGCGCCAGCAGGAGTCGCCGGGTCGTCGCCTTGCTGAGCCCGCCGCCGGCGACGAGAGAGGCCAGCGTGGCCCCCCCGTCGCCGCCGCGACCGACCAGCGACAACAGCATCGTCGCCCGCTCGACGGCGCGCGCGCCGGTGGCCGCCGCCCCCGGAACCGGAGCGCCCGCCTCGACCGTCTGATGTCGCGTCACCGGACCCCGCCTCAGACCGACAGGCTGCTAGTGGCCTCGAGGATCGCCCAGGCCTCCTCGCCGTAGGTCTGCTGCCATTCGTCGTAGAAGCCGGCCTCGACCAGCTTGGCTTGGAACGGCGCGGGATCGGGCGTGTTGAAGGCCATGCCGTTGCCTTCCAGCTCGCCCTGCAGGCTTGCGTTCAGCGCCTCTATGTCGGCACGCTGCTCGACGGCGGAGGAATTGAAGTTCTCGGCGACGATGGCCTGCAGGTCCTCCGGCAACCCCCCCCAGGCGCGGCGGTTCGCCAGCATCCAGAACCCGTCCCACATGTGGTTAGTCATCGAGACGTGGTTCTGCACCTCCCAGAGCTTGAAGTTCGACAGGATCGCCAGCGGGTTCTCCTGCCCGTCGACCACGCCGGTCTGCAGCGCGGTGTAGACTTCGGAGAAGTTGATCGAGGTCGGCGCCGAGCCGAAGGCCTGGAACATCGAAGTCCAGAGCGGGCTGACCGGCACGCGGATCTTGAAATTCTCGAGGTCGGCGGGCGTCTCGATCGGGACCGTGGAGGTGGAGATCTGGCGGAAGCCGTTGTCCCAGATCCTGTCGAAGCAATGCAGCCCGCTGTCCGCGATCTGGCCGCGCACATAGGCCCCAAGGTCGCCGTCCATCGCCGACCAGACGGTGTCGTAGTCGCTGAAGGCGAACCCGATGCCGCTGATCGAGGCATTCGGCACGAAGGTCGCGAGGATCAGCGGCGACAGCATAAAGAAATCGACGCCGCCGCCCCTGAGCTGGCTCAGCACGTCGGTATCGGCGCCGAGCTGGCTCTGCGGAAAGACGGTCATCGCGACGCGGCCGTCCGACTGCTCGGCGATTCGCGCGATGGCTTCGGCGAGCCGGATGTTCGACGGATGCGTCAACGGCTGGTTGTTGGCGACCTTGAGGTCGTAGTCGGCGGCCAGCGCCCGGCCGGCCCCGAGGAACGGAAGCGCCAGCCCCGCGGCGGTGCCCTTGAGAAGCCTGCGTCTTGTCGTGATCATGTCGTATCCTCCCTGAAAATATGTCGTTCGGTGCGGGCGAGCCCCTCAGAGCAGCGCCGTCGAGAATTGCGGCACGGCCGCGATCAGGATCAGCCCGACCATCAGCGCCGCGATGTAGGGCCAGATCGCGCCCATCGCCTCGTCGGGAGAGACATCCCCGATCTTGCAGGCGATGTAGAAGCCGATGCCGATGGGCGGGGCCATCAGGCCGATGTTCATCGCCGTGACGATCACCATGGAATAGTGGATGTCGTGGATCCCGAGGTTGCGCGCGAGCGGAAACATGATCGGCGCCATCAGCACGATGGCCGGCAGCCCCTCGAGCACGCAGCCGAGCGTCAGGAAGATCAGGATCGAGACCAGCAGGAACGTCGCCGTCCCGCCCGGCAGCGCCTGCACGCCCGCGACGAGCTTGCCCGAGAAGCCGGTCTGCGTCAGCGCCCAGGCCATCGCCGAGGCCGTCCCGAGGATCAGGAGGATCGCGCCCGACAACGCCGCCGTCTCGACCAGCATGGCGCCCGCGCGCTTCGGCGTGATGCCGCCGTAAAGCAGCACGCCGATGATGGCGGCGTAGACGACGGCGAGCGTCGAGACCTCCGTCGCGGTGGCGATGCCGCCGCCCACGGCCGAGCGTATCATGAACGGCAACACCAGCGCCGGCCCGGCGATCAGCAGCGCCTTGCCGATCATGCCGAGGGGCGCGCGCCTGACGTCGGCCATGTCCTCGCCGCGCGCCTTCCAGCGGGCGAGCACGCAAAGGACGGCCAGCAGCACCAGCGCGATGGCGAAGCCGGAGGTGAAGAGCCCGGCGATTGAGACGCCCGCCGCCGAGCCAAGCACGATCAGCGCGATGGAGGGCGGCACCGTGTCGGCCATCGCGGCCCCCGTCGCCAGCAGCGCGATCATCTCGCGTGGTTTGTGCCCGCGCCGCTTCATCTCGGGAAAGAGCGCGGGCGCGACCGTCGCCATGTCCGACACCTTGGACCCCGAGATGCCCGAGACGAGGAACAGCGAGCCCAGCAGCACGTAGGACATGCCCGCCTTCACATGCCCGATCAGCGAGGCCAGGAAGCCGACAATGGCCTTTCCCATGCCGGTCGCGTCGAGGATGCAGCCCAGGAGCACGAAGACCGGCACCGACAGCAGGATCAGGCTCGACATCCCCTCGTCGATGCGTCCGACCATGACGAAGATGGGCGCGTTCGAGGCGAAGGTCAAAAAGGCCAGCGTCCCGACGCCGAAGCAGAAGGCGATCGGCACGCCGATGGCCAGCATTCCCAGCACGAAGACGACGAGGAACAGCGGCAGGTTCCAGTAGCCCCAGGTCAGCAGCACCGGCTTGGCCAGAGCGAGGACGCCGGTGGCGGCGGCGACGAGGAGGACCGCGCCCAGAAGCATCTGCCACGCGCAGCCGCGCACCGCCTGCACCACCACCAGAACCGCCATCAGCGCCATTCCTGCCGGCAGCGCCGCCGCCCGCCAGGTCATCGGCAGGCCGAGCGCGGGGGAGGTGATATAGCTCTCCTCGTAGGCGTATTCGACGCCGACGCGGAGCATCACGACGAGGAACGTGGCGACCAGCACCAGTGACAGCGCGTCGAGGAACGGCCGGATGCGGGGCGGCACGAGGCCGAGGAAGATTGTCAGCCGCAGGTGGTCGTTGCGGTCGATGGCCAGCGCCGCCCCGATCATGGCGAGCCACAGGAAGCTGAGCGACGCGACCTCGTCGGCCCAGATGATCGGCTGGGAGAACACGTAGCGCGAGGCCACGTTCACCAGGATCATCGAGATCATGGCGACGAGCAGGACCCCGGCCAGCACCTCGAACGGCCGCATCCACCGCGACCCGGTCCGACCCGCCATGTCGGCGGGGATCGCGGACAGGGTCGCCCGCTGCGCGGCTTCGGCGATGGTCATCGGCGGCATCTCCCCCTCCCGCGACGTCCGGTCCCGGCGACGCCCAGGCATCCCGCGGCGCCTTTCCGGGTCCGCATGATGGATCCGCGCGCCGCCGCCTGCTTCGCGACAGTTACGGAACTGCCCGCCGATGGCAACATTCAATCCCGACCCCAGGGAAAGCGCCATCTCCCGATCCATGATGCGGACCGGTCCCGACGCCGCGAACCGCTTACCCCATCATCGTGCAGGACTGGCCGCCGTCGACCGGCAGCTCGATGCCGGTGATGAAGCGCGCCTGGTCCGAGGCCAGGAATACGGCGGCCCAGGCCACGTCCCAGGCATCTCCCTGCCGCCCGAGCGGGACCGAGGCGGCGCGCTTCGCCCCCATCGCCGCCGGATCGCCGTGGTAGCGGGCGATGGACTGCGCCACATGCGGCGTGTCCATGATGCCGGGCATGATGGTGTTGGCGCGGATGCCCCGCCCTGCGTATTCGATGGCGATGGCGCGCGTCAGGTGGTTCACCCCGGCCTTGGACGCCATGTAGGAGACGTAGGGGTAGCCGGTCCACCGGATCGCCGCGAGCGAAGAGATGTTGACGATCGCTCCGGCCGATTGCGCCACCATGATCGGCAGCACCGCCCGGCAGGTCCGGAACACCGAGGTCAGATTCACGTCGATGACCCGCGTCCAGCTCTCCTCGTCGGCCTCCGCCATGCCGCCGGGGACGTTGATGCCGACGTTGTTGTGCAGCACGTCGATCCGCTCCCAGTGGCGCATCACCGACGCGACGCAGTCGGCCACCGAGGCCGCATCCACGACATCCACCGTCAGGGCGGTCGCCTCGCCGCCCTCGCCCCGGATGATGCGGGCGGTGGCCTCGGCGGCGTCCGCGTCCCGGTCGGCACAGGCGACCCGCGCCCCCTCCCGCGCATAGGCCACCGCGGCGGCCTTGCCGTTGCCCCAGCCGTCCCCCACCGACCCCGCTCCGATGACGAGCGCCGTCTTCCCGTCCAGCCGTCCCATGCGCACCCCTCCGCCGTCGCTCCCGCGCAGAATGCGAGAGCCAGACGGTCGAGGCAACGGCGCAAATCCGGTCCCGGCGGTCGCGTCGGCTCGCCGGCGCTGGCAGACTGACCCGTGCAGAGGGTTCGATCCGCTGCAAGGCGCAGGTAAGTCCCGGACCCATACGGGCCAGCGGGTCGCAGGTCACGGCACCGGAGGCGTGTCGCCATGGGCAGTCCCTCGGCCGGCCCGGAACCGCGACCGAGAAGGTGGCCCGGGAGCAAGGCGTCGCGCGCTGCGCGCTCCGGGTCGGGCGAGACGAAGGGGCCCGTCAGCGCGTCCGGATCGACAGCGACCGGGTGGGCGCGACGACGGTGCCTTTCCTGAGCCCCGTCTGCCGTTCCGCGGACCCCAAGTTGAAGTGGCCAAGCGCCGCCGGGGGAGCCGGATGCGAGCCGGAGTTCGGTCCCGGCAAGGGATCGCATCCGCGAGGACTCGCGCTCCGGGTGGCATTTGCGGGGAGCGCCCGGAGGGTCCACCGGCCCAGCGCCCGTCAGCCGTGCGCCTCCAATCCGAAAGACGCCATGCCGCCGTTCCTCGACCCGCTGCCCTCGCTTCCGTCGCTGGCGGTCTGGGCCTGCTGGCTGGTTGCGCTCCTCGCGATGCTGGAGGCGATCGCGCTGGCCGGAAGCATCG
>JBBQDX010000083.1:0-15483 GCA_038320125.1 Rhodobacterales bacterium
AAGGCCGTTCGCCTTGCCGTCGTCGTCCTGCCCGTCCTGTCGCTGGCGCTCCTGTCGACGCTGTTCCTGCTGGCCCGAAAGGTGAACCCCGACGACGCCATCGGCATCGCCCCCGTCGACGTATCAGAGCGGGCCCGGGAGGGGCAGCTCACCGCGCCGCGCTTCTCGGGCGTTTCGATGGAAGGCACCGCCTTCGACCTGTCGGCCCGCACCGCTCGCCCGGACCCGCAAGACGCGCGCCGCATGACGGCGGAGGCCCTGAGCCTCACGCTGGCGGATGCGCATGGCGGCGGCGCGACCGTCGTTTCGGACCGCGGGGACATCGATACAGGCGTTCGCAGCCTGACGCTCGACGGCGATGTGCGGATCGAGACGACGACCGGCTACCATCTGCGGACCGCCCGGCTGGAAGGCACGCTCGGGCGGCTCGACGTGGTGGCGCCAGGCGAGGTCACGGGCGACGGTCCGCTGGGCACGCTGCGGGCCGGGTCGATGCGTCTGGACGAGGACGGGGACGGCGCCGGACGGTTGCTGTTCACCGGCGGAGTCGACCTGCTATACATACCTCCAGAGTAGCCACCCCTCCAGAGTAGCCACCGGATTTTCATCATGTTGCTTCGCGCCCTCGTCCTGTCGCTCACGCTCGGCCTGCCCGCCGCGGCGCAAACCGCGGCGGTCGGCTTCGGGGCCGGCAACTTCAACACCGGCGCCCCGGTGGAGGTCTCGGCGGATTCGCTGCAGGTCGATCAGGCGACAGGCCAAGCAACGTTGACCGGCAACGTCGTGATCGCACAGGGCGAATTGCGGCTCTCGGCCGACCTTGTGACCGTCGAGTATGCCATCGCGGGTACCACCCGCAGCATCGAGCGGCTGAACGCAAGCGGCAACGTCATCATCGTCGCCGGCGAGGATGCCGCGGAAGGGCAGGAGGCGGTCTATACGCTGGGCACGTCCGACATCCAGCTCAGCGGCGACGTCGTCGTGATGCAGGCGGGCAATACCCTTGCGGGCGACGCACTGGCCATCAACCTCGAAAGTGGTGCCGGAACGGTGACGGGCCGCGTGCGGACCACGTTGCAACCGTGAGCGCGGACGGCACCGACGGGAGGGGCCGACACCTCTCCGTCACCGAGGGGGCCGGCGGTCTGCGGATCCGCGATCTGCGCAAGTCGTACCACAAGCGGCCCGTGATCCGCGACGTCTCGATGGACCTTGCGCGGGGCGAAGTGGTGGCGCTGCTCGGGCCCAACGGGTCCGGCAAGACGACGACATTCTACTGCATCGCGGGGCTGGTGACACCCGATGGCGGCTCCGTCTCGCTCGACGGGGCCGACGTGACCTGGCTGCCGATGTATCGCCGGGCCAAGGCGGGCATAGGCTATCTGCCGCAGGAGATGTCGATCTTCCGCGGCCTGACGGTCGAGCAGAACATCATGGCCGTGCTGGAAGTGGCCGAACGCAAGCGCCATCGCCGCCGCGAGCGGCTGGAGGAGCTGCTGGGCGATTTTCACATCGAGCATCTGCGTCGCGCCTCCGCCCTCGCGCTGTCGGGTGGCGAGCGCCGCCGGGTCGAGATCGCGCGCTGCCTTGCCGCGAACCCGCTCTACCTGTTGCTGGACGAACCCTTCGCGGGCGTCGACCCGATCGCCGTGGGCGACATCAGGGCGCTGGTGGTGGAGCTGAAGTCGCGCGGCATCGGCGTGCTGATCACCGACCACAACGTCCGCGAGACGCTGGAGATCGTCGACCGCGCCTACATCCTGCACGACGGTGGCGTGCTCATGTCCGGCAGCCCCGACGAGGTCGTCGCCGACGACAACGTGCGGCGCGTCTATCTCGGCGAGGGCTTCTCGCGTTAGGCGGTTTTCGGCATCGCCCATTGACTTGCGCAGGCTTCCGTCGCCCAATTACCGCGATGGAGACCCGCTCTCACGCCCCTGCCGCCGCGGCGGAATGCCCAAGGAAGCCGCCGGAACCGGGCGGGGCAGCGGCCGGAACCTCAAGATATCAGCCGGGTTGAGATGAAGCTCGACCCAACGCCCAGAGGAGGCATCATGCGCTACCAGATCACCGGGAAGCAGATCGACATTGGCGAAGCCCTTCAGACCCATGTCCAGACCGAACTCGACGTGGTCATCGAGAAATACGCGGGCCGTCCGACCGATGCGCAGGTGGTATTCTCGAAATCCGCCTATGAGCACGTCTGCGAGGCCACGGTGCATCTCTCGAGCGGCCTGACGGCGCAGGCCAAGGGGAAAGCCACGGAGATCTATGCTGCCTTCGACGCCTGCACCGCAAAGATGGACAAGCAGCTCCGGCGGTACAAGCGCCGCATGAAGAACCATCATCAGGACCGCGCGGCACCGGTTGAACTCTCGGGAGGGTCCTCGTATATCCTCGCCGCCGACGATACGGGCGAGGAGCCCGACAGCTTGTCCCCGGTCATCGTGGCCGAGATGCAGATGAAGATACCGTCGCTCTCCGTCGGGGAGGCGGTGATGCGGATGGAACTGGCCGGGGCGCCCGTCCTGGTTTTCAAGAACGAGAAGGGCGGCGGGGTCAACGTGGTCTACAAGCGCGACGACGGCAACGTCGGCTGGATCGACCCTGCAACAGTCGCCTGAACCCGCCCCGCGGCGGATGTGAGGACCGAGCGAATGCTGATGAGCGAAATCCTGGTCCCCGAGGCCGTCAAGGTGCTGCCGAAGGCATCGAGCAAGAAGCGCATGTTCTGTGACCTGGCGGAGATTGCGCGGAACGTTCACGGCCTGCACTACGATGCCGCTTTCGCCGCCCTGCAGGAGCGCGAGGCCCTTGGCACGACGGGCGTGGGTGACGGCGTCGCCCTGCCCCACGCGCGGCTGGCGGGTCTGGAGCGGGTGCACGGCGTCTTCGTCCGCCTCGAGGCGCCGCTCGATTTCGATGCGACGGACCGCAAGCCGGTCGACATCGTCTTCGCGCTGTTCGCGCCCGAGGGAGCCGGCGTCGCGCACCTGAAGGCACTGGCCCTAGTGTCGCGGACGCTGCGCAATCCCGGGCTCTGCGCCAAGCTGCGCGCGAATGCCGATCCCGCGATCCTTTACACGGTGCTCACCGAGGCACAGGCAAGCCAGGCCGCCTGAGACGAGGGTCCTCCGGAGCGTCGGACCACCGTCCGGAGGCGCTGGCCCCGGACCGATGGCGCGTCAGACCTGCCCGCTGATCCGAAGGTCGGCGATGAACCCGGCCAATTCGTCGCGCAGATCTTCGCGCGCGAGGCCGAAGGCGACCGTGGCCTGAAGAAAACCGGCCTTGGTGCCGCAATCGAACCGCTGGCCCTCGAACCGGAAGCCGTAGACGCCATCGCCGCCGTCGATCTCCATGGCGATGGCGTCGGTCAGCTGGATCTCTCCGCCCGCGCCGACGCCGATGCCCGACAGGTTCCGCATGACGTTCGGGCTCAGGATATACCGCCCGATGACCGCAAGGTTGGACGGGGCCGTTCCCGCCGCGGGCTTCTCGACCATGCCGCGCACCCGCATCGCGCGGGCCGAGACGTCCTCCACGTCGAGGATGCCGTAGGACGAGGCCCGGTCCGCGGGCACCTCCATCGCGGCAACCATGCTGCCGCCGGTCTCGGCATGGGCCTCGATCATCTGGGAGAGGCAGGACACGTCGGACGCAATGACGTCGTCGGGCAGGATGACCGCAAAGGGCTCGTCATGGATCAGGCGACGGGCGCAGGCGACCGCGTGCCCCAGGCCCTTTGCCCCGGCCTGGCGGACGTAGGCGATCTGGCCGCTCTCCATATTGGTGGCGCGCAGGAGATCGAGCAGGTCATCCTTGCCCTTGCGGCGCAGCTCCGCCTCGAGGATGGGACTGTCGTCGAAGTAGTCGCTGAGCGCTGACTTGCCGCGCGAGGTGACGAAGATGAACTCCTCGATCCCTGCATCGCGCGCCTCGTCGATCGCGTACTGGATCAGCGGACGGTCCACGAGGGTCATGATCTCCTTCGGAATCGACTTCGTCGCCGGAAGGAAGCGGGTGCCCAGTCCCGCGACGGGGAAGATGGCTTTGGTGATCGTGCGTTTCATGAAAGCTCTTCTGCAGGAGTAATTGTTGCGTCGCGCCGTAGTGATCAAAAAATCTACCGGATCCCGGACACTGGTCGGCTATCCGGCCTTCAGAATCACGCCCGGCGCGTAGGCTACGAAGAAGGGGTTGGCGAACCCCGGCTTGCCGTATCGCAGAGGGGTGTGATCGTCGAAGCGCACAACCGCGCCCCCGGCTCCGGCCAGGACCGCGTGGCCCGCCGCCGTATCCCACTCCATCGTCCGCCCGACGCGGGGATAAAGATCGGCCTCGCCGCTCGCCACCAGGCAGAACTTGAGCGAGGACCCGGCAGCCCGGCTGTCGCTCACGGAATACTTGCCGATATAGTCGTCGGTGGCCTGATCGCGGTGCGATTTCGAGGCGACGACCAGAAGCGCGGCGTTGTCCGGCATCGAAACCTTCACGTCGCGGCACTCGCCCGGCGCATCCTTGTCGAACGGCCCGGTCTCCTCGACGGAGCGCCCGTCGGCGCGCGTCCAGAACAGGCGGTCCTTGGCGGGAGCATAGACGATGCCGCGCACCGGCACCCCGCCCTCGACCCAGGCGATGTTGACGGTGAAGTCGCCGCGCCGCTGCACGAACTCCTTGGTGCCGTCCAGCGGATCGACGATGAAGAAATCGGCGACATCGAGGTCATGGGTCGCCGATTGCTCCTCGGTCACCACTGCGGCGTCGGGGAAGGCCGCGCGCAGGCCGGCGGAGATCAGCGCATCGGCGACTTCATCGGCGGCGGTCACCGGGCTGTCGTCGGATTTCGAGCGGACCTCGAAGTCGGGCGAACGGTAGATCTCCATGATGCGATCGCCGGCCTCAAGCGCGAGTTTGCGAAGGATCGGCATCATCCTGTCGAAATCCATCGGTACATATCCTTGCAAGCAATCCTCGTCAGGGGGAATACCTATGGTATCGGCCGGTATCTGGGCAAGCGTCATGCGCGGTTTCGGCGGCGGAGAACCGATTGTTTCGCCGCCGGTAACGACGTGCTTTCAGCACGGACGGACGTTCAGCGTCCTGTGGGTCCGCCCGACTGCCGCGCATCAGGGCGAGCGGCCAACGTCGAAGCCGTCCCGCGGCTGCTGCGGCCGGTCGGCATCCCCCGATCCTCTAGGTCGCGACGCGAAGGGTCAGGTTGATGCGCCCCGGGGCTTCGAGCAGGGTCGAGGTGCCCGGCGCTATCCGGTCCACACCGTGATGCAGCCGCCGCGCGCTGCCTCCCATCACCAGAACGTCGCCCGACCGCAGCCAGAGCGAGACCGTCGTTCCGCCCCGTTCCAGGTTGCCGATGCGGAACAGCGCGTCATCGCCAAGGGAGATGGAGACGACCGGCTGCGTCATGTCGTGCTCGTCGCGGTCCTGATGAAGTCCCATCCGGGCGTCCGGCGCATACCAGTTCACAAGGCAGGAGTCCGGCGCACGGGCTTCCGGCGCAACGACATTCCAGACATCCAGCACGCTGTGCGGAATCGGCGGCCAGGGCCGCCCGAGCGGATGCGCCGGAACGTAGCGATGGCCCTGCCGGTCGCTGATCCAGCCGAACGCGCCCGCAGACGTCATCCGCACCGAGAGATCCCGGCCACGCCGCGTCACCGGGCGCAGGAACGGCGCCGCCAGCACCAACGCGCGGACATCCGCCACCATCGCGCCCTGCGCGTCGCGATCGAGCATGCCGTCGAATACCTGCACGCCGCGGACCTCGCGCATCGGAGATCGGTTCAAATTCGCACCCCCCGCATCCTTGCGACCCCAAAACCCCCTCCTTATATACCCACCGAACCGCGGGACGGGAGCCATCGGACCGCATTCACGGGATGAGGACCGCGGCGCCGGCATGGGCCACGGGTCGATCAAATCGCCAAGAGAGGACTATTCGAAATGGCCAAAGTCATCGGTATCGATCTCGGGACCACCAACTCCTGCGTCGCCATCATGGACGGGTCGCAACCCCGCGTGATCGAAAACGCGGAAGGGGCCCGGACCACGCCGTCCATCGTCGGCTACACGGAGTCGGAGCGTCTGGTCGGCCAGCCCGCGAAGCGGCAGGCCGTGACCAACCCCGAGAACACCATCTTCGGCGTCAAGCGCCTGATCGGACGTCGCTTCGACGACGAGCATCTGAACAGGGACAAGAAGAACCTCCCCTTCAAGGTCGTCTCCGGCAACGGCGATGCCTGGGTCGAGGTTCGCGGCGAGAAGTATTCGCCCGCGCAGGTCAGCGCGCTGATCCTGCAGAAGATGAAGGAGACAGCCGAGTCCTATCTGGGCGAGGAGGTCACGCAGGCCGTCATCACCGTGCCCGCCTATTTCAACGACGCCCAGCGTCAGGCAACCAAGGACGCGGGCAAGATCGCCGGTCTGGAAGTGCTCCGCATCATCAACGAGCCGACCGCCGCTGCCCTCGCCTATGGTCTCGACAAGAAGGAAACGCGCACCATCGCGGTTTATGACCTCGGCGGCGGCACCTTCGACGTAACTATTCTCGAGATCGATGACGGCCTCTTCGAGGTGAAATCGACCAACGGCGACACGTTTCTCGGCGGCGAGGACTTCGACATGCGCATCGTGAACTACCTCGCCGAGGAGTTCAAAAAGGAGCATGGCACCGACCTGACCAAGGACAAGATGGCGCTCCAGCGCCTGAAGGAGGCCGCCGAGAAGGCCAAGATCGAGCTGTCCTCGGCCAACCAGACCGAGATCAACCAGCCGTTCATCTCGATGGGCACCAACGGCCAGCCGCTGCACCTCGTCATGAAGCTGACCCGCGCCAAGCTCGAGTCGCTGGTGGGCGACCTCATCAAGGCGTCGATCAAGCCCTGCAAGGACGCGCTCAAGGATGCCGGCATCGCCACCTCCGAGATCGACGAGGTCGTCCTTGTCGGCGGCATGACGCGGATGCCGAAGGTGGTCGAGGAAGTGACCAAGTTCTTCGGCAAGGAGCCGCACAAGGGCGTCAACCCCGACGAGGTGGTGGCGCTCGGGGCCGCGATCCAGGCGGGCGTGCTGCAGGGCGACGTGAAGGACGTGGTGCTGCTCGACGTGACGCCGCTGAGCCTGGGCATCGAGACGCTGGGCGGCGTGTTCACCCGCCTGATCGACCGCAACACGACGATTCCGACCAAGAAGTCCCAGGTCTTCTCGACCGCCGAGGACAACCAGAACGCCGTGACGATCCGGGTCTTCCAGGGCGAACGCGAGATGGCGGCCGACAACAAGATGCTCGGCAACTTCAACCTCGACGACATTCCCCCCTCGCCGCGCGGCATGCCGCAGATCGAGGTGACGTTCGACATTGACGCCAACGGCATCGTGTCTGTCGGGGCCAAGGACAAGGGCACCGGCAAGGAGCAGGCGATCACCATCCAGGCTTCGGGTGGCCTGACGGACGAGGATATCGAGCGCATGGTCAAGGACGCGGAGGCCAATGCCGACGCCGACAAGGGCCGCCGCGAGCTGGTCGAGGCCAAGAACCAGGCCGAGAGCCTCGTGCATTCGACCAAGAAGTCGCTGGCCGAACACGGCGAGAAGGTCGATCCGTCGACAGTGGAGGCGATCGAACTGGCCGTCACCGCGCTTGAGGAGACGATGGAAGGCGACGACGTCGGCAAGATCAAGTCCGGCATCCAGAACGTGTCCGAGGCGGCAATGCGACTGGGCGAAGCGATCTACAAGGCACAGTCCGCGTCCGACGATGGCGGAGACACTGGCGACGGCGGCGACACAGGGCCGCGCAAGGCAGACGACGACGAGATCCTCGATGCCGATTTCGAGGATCTGGACGACGAGAAGCGGGCCTGATCGCCTTTTGACCGGGACCGGGCCGGCCCCCAGCGGGCCGGCTTTTTCGTTGGAGAGTGAATGATGGCGAAACGTGACTACTACGAGACGCTTGGCGTCTCGAAGGGGGCCAGCGCCGATGATATCAAGAAAGCCTTTCGCCAGAAGGCGAGGGATCTGCACCCCGACCGCAATTCCGACAATCCGAACGCCGAGGCGCAGTTCAAGGACGCGAACGAGGCCTACGATGTCTTGAAGGACGCCGAGAAGAAGGCCGCCTACGACCGCTTCGGGCATGCCGCCTTCGAGGGTGGCATGGGGGGCGGCGGGCAGCGCCGGCCGCAACAGGCCGGTCAGGGCGACTTCGCCAGCGCTTTTTCAGACGTCTTCGAGGATCTGTTCGGCGACTTCATGGGGGGCCAGCCCGGCACCGGTCGCGGCGGGCGACCGCGGGCCGCGCGGGGGTCCGACCTGCGCTACAACATGCGGATCACGCTGGAAGAGGCTTTTGCGGGGCTGCAGAAGACCATCACCGTGCCGACGGCGGTGCAATGCGGCGTCTGCCACGGCAAGGGCACCGAGGGCGCGTCCGAACCTGCCACCTGTCCGACCTGTTCGGGCATGGGCAAGGTCCGGGCCCAGCAGGGCTTCTTCACCGTCGAGCGGACCTGTCCGACCTGTTCGGGCGCGGGGCAGATCATCAAGAACCCCTGCACGGCTTGCGGCGGCGTCGGTCGGGTCGAGAAGGAGCGGCAGCTTTCGGTCAACGTGCCCGCGGGCGTCGAGACCGGGACGCGCATCCGGCTGTCCGGCGAGGGCGAGGCCGGCATGCGCGGCGGTCCGACCGGCGATCTCTACATCTTCATCGAGGTTCAGGCCCACGACATCTTCGAGCGTGACGGCGTGAACCTCTATTGTTCGGTGCCGATCTCGCTGACGTCCGCCGCGCTCGGTGGCGAGGTCGAGGTGCCGACGATCGACGGCGGCCGCAGTCGCGTGAAGGTGCCCGCCGGGTCGCAGACGGGACGGCAGATGCGCCTGCGCGGCAAGGGCATGACCGCCCTGCGAGGCGGCGGCACCGGCGACATGCTGATCGAGCTGTCGGTGGAAACGCCGGTCAACCTCACGTCGCGCCAGAAGGAACTCCTGCGGGAATTCGAGAAGGTCGATGCGGACAACAACCCCCAAGGCGACAGTTTCTTTCGCAAGGTCAAGGACTTCTGGGATGGCATGACGAACTGAGCCGTCAGGCGCAATAGAGATGCGGGCGCCGTCCTCGGGGATCGTGCCCATTGCCGCCTCCCCACCCCCTTCGCGGCCTTTGGCAAGCCCGCCCGACGCGCCCGGTTGATGTGGCGCGGACCGGGGCGGGGCGCTAGGGTCTGCCCGGGATGCTAACGGGGGCCGCATGACCGTCACGCCGATGATGGCGCAATACCTCGGCATCAAGGCCGAGGCGCCGGACGCGCTTCTGTTCTACCGGATGGGCGATTTCTACGAACTGTTCTTCGAGGACGCGGTCGCCGCCAGCGCGGCGCTCGACATCGCGCTCACCAAGCGGGGACAGCACCTCGGGCAGGACATCGCGATGTGCGGCGTGCCGGTCCACGCCGCCGAGAGTTACCTCATGACCCTGATCCGGAAGGGGTTCCGCGTCGCCGTGGCCGAACAACTCGAGGCTCCCGAGGACGCGAGAAAGCGCGGGGCGAAATCGGTGGTGGCGCGCGGCATCACCCGGCTGGTGACGCCCGGGACGCTGACCGAGGATACGCTGCTGGACGCGCGGGCGCACAACTACCTTGCCGCCTGGTGCGAGGTGCGGGGTGAAGGCGCGCTGGCCTGGGCCGACATTTCCACCGGGGCATTTCACGCGGGACTGTGTCCGCGCGTGCGGCTTGGGCCGGATCTGGCGCGTCTGGGCGTGCGGGAGATCGTTCTGGCGGAGGAGTCGGGCGTCGAGGAGATCGCCGGCGATCAGGGGATCGCAATCTCGCCGCTCGGGCGGAGTGCCTTCGACTCCGGGTCCGCCGAAGGGCGGCTCAAGGCGCTCTTCGCCGTCGGGTCGCTGGAGGCCTACGGCGGCTTTACCCGTGCCGAGCTGGGCGCGATGGGGGCGCTGGTCGAATACGTCGAGCTGACGCAGCGCGGCAAGTTGCCCTCGATGCGGCCGCCCCGTCGCGAGGCGGCGGGCGCCTTGATGGCGATCGACAGCGCGACGCGGAGGAGCCTCGAGATGACGCGCGGCGCGACCGGCGGGCGCGACGGCTCGTTGCTCTGGGCTATCGACCGGACGGTGACGGCGGGTGGCGGACGGCTGCTCGAGCATCGGCTGGCCGCCCCGTCGACCGTTCCGTCGGTGATCCGGGCGCGGCTCGACGCGGTTGACTGGGCGGTTGGGAACGACGCGCTGGCCGCCGAGATCCGGGAGCGGCTGCGGCGCGCTTCCGACATGGACCGGGCTCTCGCGCGCCTCTCGCTGGACCGCGGCGGGCCGCGCGATCTGACGGCCGTGCGGGGCGGACTCGAGGCGGCGGAGGGCCTGTTCGCCCGCCTGTCGCAGACCGATCTGCCGCTGGATGTTACCGATCTCATCGGACAGGAAGATCTGCTCGCCCGCCTTGCCGCGGCGCTGGTGGCGGAGCCGCCGCTGCTCCTGCGCGACGGGGGCGTCGTGGCCTTGGGCTATGACGCGGGCCTCGACGAGGCCCGGCACCTCCGCGACGAGGGGCGGGGCATCGTCGCGGCGCTGCAAGCGACATACGCCGCGGCGACCGGCATTGGCTCGCTGAAGGTGAAGCACAACAACGTGCTGGGCTATTTCATCGAGACCACGGCGGCCCATGGCGGGAAGATGCGCGCCGATGCCGGGTTCATCCACCGGCAGACGACGGCGAACCAGATGCGGTATACGACGGTCGAACTGTCGGAGCTGGAGACGAAGATCCTCAACGCGGGCGCGCGGGCGCAGGAGACCGAGGTTCGCATCTTCGGGCAGTTGCGCGACGCAGTTCTGGCGGCCTCCGATGGCATCTTCGCCGCCGCGCGGACCCTAGCCGAGCTGGATGTGACGGCGGCGCTGGCCGACCTCGCGCGCGGCGAGGGCTGGACCCGGCCTCGCATCGACGACAGCCGCGCTTTCGAGGTCGCCGCGGGGCGGCACCCGGTCGTGGAGCGGGCGCTCAAGCGTGACGGTAAGCCCTTCGTGGCCAACGACACGCGGCTGAGCGCCGATCGGGGTGCCGCCATCCGGCTGCTGACCGGTCCCAACATGGCGGGCAAGTCGACGTGGCTGCGGCAGAACGCGCTCATCGCGATCCTGGCGCAGATGGGCTCGTTCGTGCCCGCAGACGCGGCGCATATCGGCATCGTCAGCCAGTTGTTCAGCCGGGTTGGCGCCTCGGACGATCTGGCACGCGGGCGCTCGACCTTCATGGTCGAGATGGTCGAGACCGCCGCGATCCTTAACCAGGCGGACGAGCGGGCGCTGGTGATCCTCGACGAGATCGGCCGCGGTACCGCGACCTACGACGGGCTCAGCATCGCCTGGGCCACGCTGGAGCACCTCCACGACGTCAATCGATGCCGCGCCATCTTCGCCACGCATTATCACGAGATGACAGCCCTGGCCGGAAAGCTCTCCGGCGTCGAGAACGCCACCGTCGCCGTGCGCGAGTGGGAGGGCGACGTGATCTTCCTGCACGAGGTGCGCGAGGGCGCAGCGGACCGGTCCTACGGCGTGCAGGTGGCGCGGTTGGCGGGGCTGCCGGAGGCCGTGGTCGCAAGGGCCCGCGAGGTGCTGCGGGCACTGGAGGACGGGGAACGCAAGGGGGGCGGAAAGCCGCAGGCGATGATCGACGATCTGCCGCTCTTCTCGGTGACGCCGGCACCGCCGCCGGTCCCGCAGAGCCAAGGTGCCGTGGCGGCGCGCCTGCGAGACATCTTGCCCGACGAGCTTACGCCGAAGGAGGCATTGGTGCTGGTCTATGAACTGAAGACGCTGTCGGCGGGCTAGAGCGCCCGCCGCGAGGGCCCCGCCGGCGTCAGGCGGGGGCGCTGGACACGCCAACCTGGGCAGGACGCAGCAGACGGTCGTGCAGGAGGAAGCCGTCGGCCGCGATCTGGATGATGTCGCCGGCCTTCGTGCCCGGCAGCGGCGCCTCGAACATCGCCTGATGCACCTGCGGGTCGAAGCGGTCGCCGACCTGCGGCGAGATCAGGGTGACCTTGTGCCTGCCGAAGACGCCGACCAGTTCCTTGAGGGTAAGCTGGATGCCCTCGATCACGCCGTCCTGCGCCTCACCCGCAGCGTCGAGCGCCCGGCTGAGGTTGTCGTAGACGGGCAGCAGGTCGCGCGCGAGGCGGGAGGAGCCGTATTGCTCGGCCTCCATCCGATCGCGGGCGGCCCGCTTGCGCACGTTCTCGGCCTCGGCGAGCGCACGCATCAGCCGGTCGCGCAACGCGTCGCGCTCCGCTGTGATGGTCTCGACGTTGACGCGGACATGGTCGGTCGGGCCGTCGCCGTCCTCCATCGCAGCATTGAGGTCGAACTCCTCGTCCATTGCCTCGGGGTCGTCGAGAAACGGATTTTCCTTCGTCTCGGCCATCATTGTCCTCTAGGTCCTGGGGCCGGACAGAAACCGTCCGACCAGCTGTGCGGTATAGTCCACGATCGGGACGATCCGCCCGTAGTTCAGGCGGGTCGGGCCAATGACGCCGATCGCGCCGACGATTTTTCGGTCAGCGTTCATATAGGGAGAAACCACGAGAGATGAACCCGAAAGTGAGAAGAGTTTGTTCTCGGAGCCGATGAAGATCCGGACGCCTTCGCCGGTTTCGGTGAGCGAGAGGAATTCGGTGATGTCGCGTTTGCGCTCGAGGTCGTCGAAGAGGGTGCGGATACGGTCGAGTTGCAGCGCGTCGCCCCCCTGTTCCAGCAGATGCGAGCGGCCGTGCACGATAAGGCGCTCGGTCCGCTCGCCTTCGTTCTCCCAGGCGGCGATGCCCTTCTCGATAAGGTCGCGGGCCAGCGTGTCGATCTCCTGCCGGCGCGCGGCGACTTCGGCGGTCATCAGGTGGCGCAGGTCGGAGATGGTCCGTCCTTCGATCATCGCGTTGAGGAAATTCGCCCCCTCGCGCATCGAGCTCGGCGTCTGCCCGGGGGGCGGCACGAAGATGCGGTTCTCGACATGGCCATCGGCAAAGACGAGGACGACGAGGGCGCGATCGGCGGCAAGGCTGACGAATTCGATATGCTTGATCGGGGCCTCGCGCTTGGGCGCCAGCACGAGCGATGCCCCTTGCGTGATCCCCGAGAGCGCGTTGCCGACCCGGTCCATCATGGCGGAGACATCGTCCTCCGACGTGCCCACGGTGGCCTCGATGCGCGCGCGGTCGTCGTCGCCCAACTGGGCTTCCAGCAGGCCGTCGACGAAGAGGCGCAGGCCGGCCTGGGTCGGGATGCGGCCGGCACTGACGTGCGGTGCCTGCAGGAGCCCAAGAAACTCGAGATCCTGCATCACGTTGCGGATCGTCGCGGCCGAGACCTTCTCCGACATGCTCCGCGTCAGCGTCCGGCTGCCCATCGGGTCGCCGGTCCCGAGATAGCCCTCGACCACCCGGCGAAAGACCTCGCGGGAGCGTTCGTTCATCTCGGCGAGGATCTGGGCGTTCTGCGACATTTGCATTCCGGCACGGGCGTTAGCGATGTAGTCACCGCGAGCCCCGGGGTCAATCGCGGGGTTGCGCCGCATCGGGGCCGGGGGCATGGAGCGGGCGACAGCAGACAGGAGAGACGATATGCGACCTTCGCGACGGGCCCTCGACCAGATGCGCGATATTTCCATCGAGGTGGACGTGACGCGGCATGCCGAAGGGTCGTGCATGATCCGCTGCGGCGACACGCACGTCCTGTGCACCGCATCGCTGGAAGAGCGGATGCCGCCGTTTCTGCGCAACACCGGTCAAGGCTGGGTCACCGCCGAATACGGCATGCTGCCGCGTGCGACGACGACGCGGATGCGGCGCGAGGCGCAGGTCGGCAGGCAGTCTGGCCGCACGCAGGAGATCCAGCGCCTGATCGGCCGGTCGCTCCGCGCCGGCATCGACCGCAACACTCTGGGAGAGCGGCAGATCACCGTGGATTGCGACGTGATCCAGGCGGACGGCGGCACCCGTTGCGCTGCCATTACCGGTGGCTGGGTCGCCCTGCGGCTGGCCGTGAACCGGCTCATGAAGGCGGGCGACATCATGACGGATCCGCTGCTCGACCACGTCGCGGCGGTCTCCTGCGGCATCTATGCGGGCCAACCGGTGCTCGATCTCGATTACCCCGAAGACAGCGTAGCCGGAACGGACGGAAACTTCGTGATGACCGGATCGGGCCGGATGATCGAGATCCAGGCTTCTGCCGAGGGATCGACCTTCGGCAAGGGCGAGTTCGCCGAGCTGATGGCCCTGGCCGAGAAGGGTGTGGCGGAGCTCGTCGCGGCCCAGAAGGCCGCGGTGGCATGAGGCGCTTTGAAGCCCGGGAGCTTCTGATCGCCACGCACAATGCGGGCAAGCTGGAGGAATACCGGGCCCTTCTGGCCCCCCTCGGCATCACCTGCCGGTCGAACGCCGACTACGGCCTGCCCGAGCCGGAAGAAACCGGACGCACGTTCGTTGCAAACGCCCGCATCAAGGCCCAGGCGGCGGTCCTCGCGACCGGTCTGCCAGCACTGGCGGACGATTCGGGGATCGAGATCGACGGATTGGACGGGGCCCCGGGGGTGCAGACCGCCGATTGGGCGGAGACGCCGGCAGGGCGCGATTTCGGTGTGGCGATGAGCCGTGTCTGGCAGGATCTCAAGTCGAAGGGCGCGCCGGAGCCCTACTCGGCGCGGTTCCGCGCGGTGCTCGTGCTGCTCTGGCCGGACGGGCATGAAGAGGTCTTCGAGGGGCAGGTCGAGGGCCGGATCGTCTGGCCGATGCGGGGGGCGACCGGTCACGGCTACGATCCGATTTTCCAGCCGGACGGTCATGAACGCACCTTTGGAGAGATGTCGGCCGGCGAAAAGAATGTTCTCAGTCATCGTGCTGCGGCGCTGCGGCAGATGGCGGCATGCTTCGATGAGGTTTGACCGATGGGTCGCAGGCTGATTTCGACCGGTTCTCCTTTCGAGGCGGAAATGGGGTATTCCCGCGCCGTCGTTCAGGGAGATTGGTGCTTCGTGGCGGGCGTGACCGGCTACGACTACGCAACGATGCAGATGCCGCCGGACGCCGCGGCACAGGCCCGCATTTGTTACGCGACAGTGCGGAGCGTGCTGCGCGACGCGGGGTTTGCCTTCGAGTCGATCATCCGCGTCACCCATTACGTTGCCGACCGTGACCTCGCCGATGCACTTGCGCCTGTCCTGCGCGCGGAACTCGGGGCGGTCGGGCCGGCGGCGACAATGGTGATTGCGGGCTTGATGAAATCCGAGATGCTCTATGAGGTTGAGGTGACGGCGTTCCGGGGCGCATGATGGAAAATTGGCAACGGGCGGGATTCGGCCTTTATATCCACTGGCCATTCTGCGCGGCGAAATGTCCTTACTGCGACTTCAATAGCCATGTCGTGAGCCGCATCGACCAGGCGCG
>JBBQDX010000084.1:0-15362 GCA_038320125.1 Rhodobacterales bacterium
CCGGCGAGGTATCACCCGATCCGCCGGATCGCGGCCAGCAGGCCGGCCCCTGCGTCGCCGAAAGCGCTGGCGGAGGTGGTGCTTGCCCGGATCGCGGTGCTGGCGGGAATGCCCGCCCGGGTGACGGACGCATCGATGGCGCCTTTCGAGAGCTGGCCGAAGCCGTCGCGGCAGCACAAGGGGCTGGGCGAGACGTCTGCGACGCCGAAGCCCTCGGCTCAACGACATCCGCCAGCAGATCCGGCATGCCGCCCCCGGCTGGCCCGACGACCACGCGCTTGCCGTGGAGACCGGCGACGGAGGTGAGGTCCGACCCCGCTCGCCGTCACGCTGTGGAGGATTGGGTCGTGCGGGGTTTCGATGGAGGCGATGGCAATGGCGCCCCCGATACGGCTCCTGATCCTGACAGGCGAGGAAGGCCGCGTTCGCGTTGGCGGCCGCGATGTCCGCCGCGCCGGTGCCGACCGGCAGCGGAGTCTCGGTGGCCCCTGCGGTGACGATCGGGACCATTGGACAGGCTTCGGCATATCTCTCCGCGAGGTTGTCGGCGGCTTGGCCCACCGGGTAAGGGTGCCGCCCAGACCGGCGATGCAGACGCGGGGGTCCACCTGCGCCGCGAATGGCGCGGCGGCGGGGGCCGGACCTGCGATCGGTCCGAGGCGCGTCCATGTCCCGATCTTCGTGAACTTCCCCCCGATCTCTGGGCCCGCGATATCGGCCCGTCCGCCCCTCCGCCGCGTCGTCATGGAGACTGTCGATCCTGCGATCGGCGCCGTCGTGTCCGGGATTTCTGAGCGGATGCTCACACGCAGCCGGCAGCAGCATCGTGGCAAGATCGCTCGCCACGCAGAAAACGGATGAGGCGGGTTCGTCCGATATGACCCTGCTCCCGCAGCGTCATGGCGCCTTCCTTCCCGGCGCGCTGCGGCGATCATGCTGCCATCCGGGATACCGGGCAAAGGAACGAGCTGCTGATCTGAAGCCGATCTTCGGGTGCCGGGACCTTCGACGTGGCCGACATCCCGCCGGCGCTTCTTCCGTGCCAGCCCGCCGAGATCCTGCGCCCCGGCCCGACCCATGCCGAACATACCCGCGAGAGCGGCTCCGATTTCCCCGGCTATCCCGGCATGTTCTTGCGTTCCATGACCTCGATCATTGCCGCCCGGGGGCCGATGATCCCGCCGACGGCAAGGCAGACTTTCGACTGCGGGTCCGGGCCGATGGTCACAATCCGCAAGCTTGGCGGGGCGCGCTTTGCCGACCGGGGACGTGGCGTTGAGGGATCGGCGCGACCTGATCGGTCGCGCGCCGGCGATCGCGGTCGCGCCGACGATGGCGCCCGTGGTCTGGCCTGTGGTGCGGCGGGCCGGCGGTGGCGCTGGTGGTCGGCATGACCGTGCCGGTGCTGGCCGGCGGGCTGGCCGGCAAGTCGCTGCCGTTCCCGCCCGGTCGTGCGAAGCGCGCGCCGGCGGTGGCCAGCGGACCCCTCGTCACGTCGATCCCGAACCGGGTTGGCGCCCTCGTCCGCCGTTTGATTGCATCGCCGATCCCGTGATCGCGAGCGGGTCGGCGTCGCGCCCGAGCGACGCCAGCAGGGCGGTCACGTCACCGGCGAGACCTCCGCCGATCCCGGCCACGGGGCTTCGGCGCCGGCGGTATCGCGATGCCCCGCCAACGCGGCGCCCTGACCGGAAACTCAGGCGCTGGCATCCTCGTGGTGTCTGTCCGCCTCCGGGACGTCCAGCGTCGACCACATGTCGTCGCCGATCGGCGGGGGTGGGGCGGTGCAGGTCCGGTTGTGGATGTTCACCCGCGCCATGAAGTATGCCGAAACCGGAGCCGTCAGGAACAGGAACCCCATGATGAGCAGCCCGTGCAGGGATCCGTCGCCGTAGGTGAAGGAATGGATCATCGATGCCATCAGGAATGCGCCGGTTCCGAGGGTGCCGGCCTTGGTCGGCGCGTGAAGGCGCATCATCGGATCGGCGAGCTTGAGAAGACCGATGGCGGCAACGAGGGTGAACACCAACCCGATCAGGAGGAAGGCCGCGATCGCGACGGTGGCGATGATCTGCAATATCATTCGATGACGTCCCCCCGCAGGACGTAGCGGGCGTAGGCGACGGTCGAGACGAAGCCCAGCATGGCGATGATGAGGGAGGCCTCGAAGTAGATCGCGGTCCCCTGCGAGATGCCCAGAAGCACGATGAGGCCGAGCGCGTTGATGAACATCGTGTCGAGCGCGAGGATGCGGTCGCCGGTGCCCGGACCGATCAGGAGCCGGATCAGGGCGATGAGCTGTGACAGGGCGACGATCGCGAAGGCGGCGTAGAGCGTCCAGGTCATCAGGTTTGTCGCCAAAGTCATTTGAAGATCCTCATCAGACGGCGTTCGTAGCGGTGCTTGATGTCGTCGCGGACCGCCTCGGGGTCCGGTGCGTCGAGCGCATGGACCAGCAGGCAGAGACCATCGTCCGACAGGTCGGCGGAGACCGTTCCGGGAGTCAGCGTTATGGTGCCCGCGAGAACGGTGATTGCCTCGGGCGAGCGCAGGTCCAGCGGGATGACGACCCAGGCGGGGCGCATGTCGGCATTCGATTTCGTCAGGATGATCCAGGCGACCTGCACGTTGGCGACGATGATGTCCCACATGACCAGCAGACAATACGCCAACATGCGCCCTACCGCGACCTCCTTCGGGCGATCCGGCCACCACCGCGCGGTGCCGAAGGGAATCACGATCCCGAGGACCAGTCCGAAGACGGCCATGCCGGCGGAAAACTCCGGCTGAAGCAGGATCCAGACGCTCGCCATGAGCATGCTGAGGGCTGGGTGGGGCAGGATCCGGCGAAAGACCTTCACCATCTCAATAAGCCTCCTCGGCGGGATCGGACAGCTTTCCCGGTGTGTCGAGGACAATCGAGAGGTAGCGGTCCGGGTCGAGCAACTGGCGCGAGATCGCGGCGGCGTAGTCCGTGGCGGGCCCGGCGAAGACGGTGTGCCCCGCCATCAGGACCACGAGGCCGCCGACGGCGACGTAGGACAAGGCTGCGGGCCGGTCGAGGGGGGCCGCCTCGGATGCTGGCAGTTCCTTCGCCTTCCAGAAGACCACGGAGCCCGCGCGGGCAAAGCCGACCAGGCTGACGAGGCTCGCGCCGAGGATTACCGACCATATCCAGACGACCTGCGGCGTGCCGAAGGCGGCGTCGAGGATCAGGAGCTTGCCCACGAAGCCCGACAGCGGCGGCAGGCCGACCATCGCGATGGCCGCGATGAAGAACAGGGCTGCCGTCAGCGGCGCGCCCGCCGTCGGCTTCTGCGCCTTGAGCGCGAGATCGGCTCTGCCGGTTCGCACGAGGTCGCAGACCAGAAAAAGCGCCCCGGCGGCAAGGGTCGAATGCACGATGTAGTAGAGCGCCGCCGCGATCCCTTCGGGCGTGAAGAGGGAGATCGATACCATGACCATGCCCATGGATCCGATCACCGCGAAGGCCACGAGCCGGTCGAGCGATCGCGCCGCCAGCACCCCGGTCATGCCGATCGCCAGCGAAACGAGGGCCGCGGGAAGCAGCCACCAGCCATGCAGGCCCGCCGTGGCCTCCAGCCCGGGCGGGAAGATCAGGGTATAGACGCGGACGATCGCGTAGGCCCCCACCTTGGTCATGATCGCGAAGAGGGCGGCGACCGGCGCCGGCGCTTCCGCATAGCTGGAGGGCAGCCAGAAATGCAGCGGCACGACGGCGGCCTTGATCGCGAAAACCATGAGCAAAAGGACCGCCGCGACCCGGATGCCGACCGTGGCACCGGAATCGATCAGCTGCACCCGCCCGGCGAGATCGGCCATGTTGAGCGTTCCGGTCTCCGCGTAGATCGCGCCCAGGGCGAAGAGGAACAGGGTCGAACCAAGCAGGTTGAACAGCACGTACTGCGTGCCCGCCCGCAGCCGCACCGTGCCGCCCGAATGGATCATCAGGCCGTAGGACGCGATCAGCAGCACCTCGAAGAAGACGAAGAGGTTGAAAAGGTCGCCGGTCAGGAACGCGCCCATGATGCCCATGATCTGGAACTGGAAGAGGGCGTGGAAATGCCGGCCCCGCGCGTCCCAGCCGGAGCCTACGGCGTAGAGGAGGACGAAAAGCGCCAGCAGGGCGGTGAGCAGGACCATCAGGGTCGACAGACGGTCGGCGACGAGCACGATGCCGAAGGGCGCGGCCCAGTCGCTCAGGCGGTAAAGCGTGACCGTGCCGTCGGTTGCCTGCCAGGCGAGACCCAGGGCAATGGCCGCGAGGGCGACCAGACCTCCGACGGAGATCACGCGCTGGATGCCGATATGATGGCGCGCGGCCAGGACGATGAAGGGCGCGAGGAAGGCCGGAAGAACGATCGGCAGGATGATCCAGTGGGACATCAGGAGTCCCCGCGCCGGGGCGGGACCAGCGGATCGTCGACATGGTCGTCGTCGCTGCCGAGATAGGCCCCGAGCGCGATCATCACCACCACGGCGGTCATGCCGAAGGAGATCACGATGGCGGTCAGCACCAGCGCCTGCGGCAGGGGGTCGGTATAGGTTTCCGCGTCCGTCAGGATCGGCGGCGCGCCGACCACCAGGCGCCCGGAGGCGAAGAGGAAGACGTTGACGGCGTAGGTCAGGAGCGAGGTGCCCATGATGACGGGGAAAGTCCTGAGCCGCAGGACGAGATAGAGGCCGGCGGCGGTCAGCACGCCGATGGCGGAGGCGACGAGGAACTCCATCCTAGACCTCCGATCCGGCAAGGTCGCCGGTGTCGCGCGACGGGTCGGACGACATCGGATGCTTGCTGTCGGGCACATGCGCCCGGCGGGCCAGGCGCGAGAAGCTCTCGAGGGACAGCAGGACCGCGCCGATGACCGAGAGGAAAACGCCGAAGTCGAACAGCGCGGCGGTCGCCAGCTCGAACTCCTCGAAGGGCGGGATGCGGACGTAGGCGAAGTCGGATGTCAGGAAGGGCTTGCCGAAGAACCACGACCCGATCCCCGTCAGCCCCGCGATGAGGACGCCCGAGCCGATGATGCCGTGATAGGGATAACGCAGCCGCGCGGCGGTCCAGGCGAAGCCGCTGGCCATGTACTGCATGACGAATCCGATCGACACGATCAGGCCCGCGATGAAGCCGCCGCCCGGCTCGTTGTGGCCGCGCAGGAAGATGTAGAACCCGATCAGCATCACCACCGGCATCATGACGCGGGTGACGACGACCATCATGACGGGATGCATGCCGCCGGCCCGCGGCAGGTCGGGCGTGCGGTTCAGGAGCCGCGCGCGCACCGGGCCTGCGAGCAGCGCCTCGGTGAGCGCGTAGATCAGCAGGGCGGCGATGCCGAGGACGATGATCTCGCCATAGGTGTCGAAGCCGCGGAAATCCACTAGGATGACGTTGACGACGTTGGTCCCGCCCCCGCCCTTGTAGGAATTGGCGAGGTGGAACCCGGAGATGGAGGGGGCCACCGGATCGCGAAGCAGATAGTGCCAAGCCAGACCCATGGTGGCGAGACCGCCCGCCACGGCGATGGCGGCGTCGCGGATCCTGCGCAGGGCGGAACTCTCGACGGGGGTGTGATTGGGCAGGAAGTTCAGCGCCAGAAGCAGAAGGATGATCGTCACCACTTCGACCGTGAGCTGCGTCATGGCGAGGTCGGGGGCGCTGAAGAAGATGAACCCCGCCGTCACCATCAGCCCGACGATGCCGATCAGGATCAGCGACAGGAGGCGGTCGCGGTGCAGGACGACCATCCCGCAGGCCGCCGCGACCAGCATCAGCCAGCCCGCGACCTGCACCGCGGTCGGCACCTGCATCGTCCGGGTGGCAGGGGCGATCATGCCGGTGGCCCAGGCATGACCGCCGACGGCGACCACCGTCACGGCCATGATCGCGGCGTAGCGCGAGAACGTCCCGTCATGCAGCGGCAGCACGATCCGGCGGGCCAGCGACACGCCGCCGGCGACGGTCGCATCGAACAGTCGCTTGGCCTCGGGACGGGGCGCGCCGTCCCACAGGGTCAGGGCCGGCCGGTATAGGAACAGGACCGCAAGGCCGCCCGCCACCGCGAGAACGGACATCCAGAGCGCGGGAACGAACCCGTGCCAGATCGCGAGATGCGCCTCCGGGACCTCCACGACCCCGCCGAGGACCGACGCCGTCACCAGCTTCACGAAGGGCTCGGCGAGAAACGGGGCCACGCCGATCACGACAACCGGCACGATCAGCAAAGCCGGCGGCAGCCACAGGCCCGGACCGGGGTCATGCGGCGTCGACGGGTAGTCGTCCCGCGCGGGGCCGAGAAAGACATGCCCGATCAGGCGGAAGCAATAGGCCGCCGAGAAGACCGAGCCTGCGACGGCGAGGCCCGGCACCAGCCACGGCAGGCCGAGGAAGGGGGTGTCATAGGCCGCCTCGAGCATCATCTCCTTGGACAGGAAGCCGTTGAGGAGCGGGATTCCCGCCATCGACAGGGCCGCGAGTGTGGCGATCACGAAGGTGACGGGCATCAGGGCGCGCAATCCGCCGAGCCTGCGGATGTCGCGGGTGTGCGCGCCATGGTCGATGATCCCGGCGGACATGAACAGGGCGGCCTTGAAGGTCGCGTGGTTCAGGATGTGGAACACCGCCGCCATCGCGCCGAAGGCCGTCCCGGTCCCGAGCAGCATGGTGATGAGGCCCAGATGGCTGACCGTCGAGAAGGCGAGGAGCGCCTTCAGGTCGTGCTTGAAGAAAGCGATCACCGCGCCCAGGACCATCGTGACGAGCCCCGCGCCGGTGACGATGACGAACCATTCCGGCGTGCCGGACAGCACCGGCCAGAGCCGCGCCATGAGGAAGATCCCGGCCTTCACCATCGTCGCCGAATGGAGGTAGGCCGAGACGGGAGTCGGGGCCGCCATCGCGTGCGGCAGCCAGAAGTGGAACGGGAACTGCGCCGATTTGGTGAAGCATCCGAGCAGGATGAGGATCAGCGCAGGCACATAGAGCGGCGAGGACTGGATCGCGTCGCGCGACTGCAGGATCACGCTCAGATCGTAGCTGCCCGCGATCCGCCCGAGGATCAGCAGTCCCGCGATCATCGCAAGCCCGCCCAGTCCGGTCACCGTCAGCGCCATGCGCGCCCCCTGACGACCGTCGGGCAGGTGCTTCCAGTAGCCGATCAGCAGGAAGGACGACAGCGACGTGAGCTCCCAGAAGACGAGGAGCAGTAGGATGTTGTCGCAGAGCACGATCCCCACCATCGCGCCCTGGAACAGCAGCAGATAAGTGAAGAACTCGCCCATGTCGTCGTCGCGGTCGAGATAGTGGCGGGCATAGGCGATGATCAGTAGGCCGATGCCGAGAATGAGGCAGGCGAAGAAGAACCCCAGCCCGTCCAGCATCAGCGTCAGGTTCATCCCGAGCGCCGGGATCCAGTCGAGCCGCGCGGTGACGACATCGCCGGCGAGCACCGCCGGCAGGTTCGTGAGAAGTCCGACGAGGGCAACCAGGGAGACGGTGAAGGTGACCCCGGCACAGGCCTGCCGACCGGCCCTGTTCATCACGACCGGAAGCAGCGCTCCGAGAAACGGCAGGGCAACGACGAGGAACAGGGACAAACGAACTCCTGACTTTTGGCTTCGCAGTCACCTCGTAGGCATGCTGCCGCAAACGCACAATCGGCGACATCCTGAAGGGTTTCTGCGGCCGTGCCAACCGCCAAGATCGGATTCCCAGAGCGGGCGTCGCGCGACGGGTCTGCGGACGATGAGGCCTGACGGATGAGAACCGCAGCGCGATCTGCCGGAGGGTTCGTGGCGCGCCGCGGCCACGAAGATCTCCGGAACCACGCCTCAAACCGTTGCGGACACGGATGACGGAACCTGGGAGCAGATCCGCAGCCCGTTGCGGAGGCGTTCTCTTGCTCCCGGATGGCCGGGGGAGAAGACGGCTCCGTTCGGCATGTCGGGGCGCAGGATCAGGGGGACGGGACGAACCGGCAGGCATCGATCGGCCGGGACGGTGCAATGGACGCGTTCGAAGGATGGTCCGTGAGGGTTGCCCGCTGGCCGCGTGCTCCGGGGACCGGGAGCGCCAAGCGCATCCGGCCGCGATGCCGGAGAGGCCGAAGAACGTGCGGTTGGGCACTTTTCGAGGTCCGATCCGCGGGTTCCCCCCGCCGGGGAAGAGTTCCGGAATACCGTGGCGATCCAGCCGGACCGAGGTCGACAGCCATCAGCGGTCGCATGACGCCAGGCAGCGCTTGGTCCGGCAGGCGCCGGTCTGCATTGTATTTCGTCGCGTGACGAGGGCGGGACGACGTGTCCTGCTCGGTTGGAGGTGCCAGCTTTCCGGGACATCCGGGCATCTTGAGAGATGTGCAGCGGCGCGATCTTCGGTAGGTCTTCCAGAATGACGGGCCTCTCCCCCAGAATGTTGCTTTGTGCCGTGGCGGCTTCGCTGGCCGCCACGATCGCCTGCGTCATGCTCGAAGGTCAGGGGGCGGCGACGGACGTGCGGCACCTGGAGCTTGCCGCCTCGCCCGTGACCGTCTGGCGCGCGACCGAAGGCGCCACCGGGCCGCTCGTCGTCGTGGCCCACGGCTATGCCGGGTCGCGCCGGATGATGCAGCCGATTGCCATGTCGCTGGCGCGGGCGGGGTTCGTCGTCGCGGCCTTCGACTTTTACGGCCACGGCCGCCATCCCGAACCGATGTCGCGCGACATCACCTCGCTCGAGGGTGCCACGGCGCAACTCGTCGCACAGACCGTCGCCGTGACCCGCGCGGCACTGGCCCTGCCCGGCGTGACGGGGCCCACGGCGCTCGTTGGCCATTCGATGGCCACCGACATCGTCATCCGGGCCGCCGAGCGCCTGGACGACGCCGCCGCGGTCGTCGCGATCTCGATGTATTCCGACGCCGTCGGGCCCGAGTCCCCCGGGAGGCTCCTGATCGTGTCCGGGGCTCGCGAGGGGCGGCTGCGCGACGTGGCGTTGGACAAGGTCCATCTGATCGACGCTGCGGCCCAAGAAGGCGAAACGGTCGTCGACGGCAAGGTCGCGCGGCGGGCCGTAGCCGCGCCGATGGTCGGTCATGTCGGCGTCCTGTATCATCGGACGACTCTCTCCGAGACGCGCGACTGGATCGCCGCGGCGATGGAGCGGCCGGTAACGGGAACGCTGCCGCAGGTGGCGCCCTGGCTTGCGCTGCTGATGGCCGCCCTCGTGGCCCTGGCCTGGCCGCTCGCGGGGCTTCTGAAACGCCCGGTTCGGACCGATGGTCCAGCAGGGCGCACCGTTCTCGCCGCGACGATGGCACCGATCCTGCCCGCCCTCGCGGCGGCCTACCTGTTGCCTGCGGGAGCCCTGGGTCTGAGCGCCTTCGGCGCGCTCGCCGCCTTCTTCGGAACCTGGGGCGCGGTCCAGCTCGTCGTTCTGCGACGGTCCGGATGGAGCGCGCCGACGGCGAGCGGGCCCGGGATCCTCCTCCTGCTCGTCTGGGGCCTTGGCCTCTTCGCGCCGGCGCTCGACCGCTACGGGGCCGCCTTCGTTCCGACCGGGCCGCGTCTGCCGGTGATGGCCTTGCTCATGCTGGGGACGCTGCCGTTCTGCCTCGCCGACGCGGTGCTGAACCGCAGCTCCCGCTGGACGGCCCGGTTGGGCGCACGGCTCGTTCCCCTCGCGGCGCTCTTCGTCGCCATGCTGATGACGCCGAGGCTCGGGATCGCATTCACGGTGCTGCCGGTCATGGTCCTGTTCTGGGCCGTCTACGGGCTGGCGGGAAGCTGGGTTGCCGCCCGGACCGGACCCACGACCTCCGGTCTTGCCCTCGGCGTCATTCTGGCCTGGGCGATCGCGGCCAGCACGCCACTCGTCGCGGCATGAGGCTCCCGGCGATCGGACCTGAAAGGATCGTCGCCGGTCGACGGCCGGATCGAGCGTGTCGGCAGTCGTCTCCGGGTTCTGCCTGACCAATGCGGCGCCGACTGCCGGCTCGGGATGCCCGGCCCCTCCCGGGCGACGCGGCAAGATACCGTGCCGGCGATGGAGAGCCCCATGCCGCCGGACCTGCTTGGCCAGATCCCGAGGCGGCGCAGATCGGCACCGCGACTGCCCCCGGGCCGATTGCCTCGAAGTCGCCCGCCGGGACATTGGCGGCACCTGCAAGATGCGCCGCGGACCCCTTTCCGACCCGGAGGACCGCCGCTCCGGAAACAGGATGCTCCGCAGGCTTGCCCCGAGATCGAGCCGCCTCCCCACCGGGAGAGCAAACGCAGGACACCGCGCATGTCTCGGCGACTTGCGCACGACACTACGGCCGCGGCCCGCCGCGCCATGCCCTTAAAGAACCTACGCGGCCGGATCGGGTGGGATCGTGACATCTCCGTCGCGACCGCTCTCCCTCGTCGCCGATTGCAGGCCACCTGTGACGGATCGATGCTAAGCGCGGGCCGCGGGCTGTTGCGCGGCAATGGTATTTAGCCGCGTCGAGCATCCACCGGCCGGTCGCGAAGGGGTGCCGGCCCGCGAAACGTCGGCTGGTTCCGGTCAGGTGGGCCTGCGCGATGCGGCGATGGACGGTGGAGAGGAGCGCCGCGACCGGCCGGTCGCCGGGACGCGCGACGCCGAGATGCGCGATCAGCCCGAGGACGTCGCGCAGCGCCTTGAAATATCCAGAGGAGGAGCGGTACCGCGCCGCTGCATCGGCGGCCTCCATCGTGTCGCGGTAGAAGGCCGCAATGCACGGAAGATGCGCCCGTCCGGGGTCGGCCGATACCGTAATCCCCTTGGCTTCGCTCGTCTTGACGTGCTGGCGGAGGGTCTGCGGATAGGCCATTTGCAGCGCCTGCCGGTCCTCGCCCATTCGCTCGGAGAGGGCCTTTTAGGCGGTGCGGTGGTAGCAGTCGTGATCGGACGGCGCCAGCAGGGCGTCCCATTCGGCGTCGCAGGGTGACAGCCATCGAAGCCGTTCAGTCATGCCAGGGCGGCAGAGATGGTCATGGCGCAGCACGATCCGCCGGCCCCGCGGCGTATGGGCCATGCGTTAGCGGGTCTCCGCCTCCTGCATGTGCAGCGCCACGGCAAAGCGCGGACCGGTGGAGCTGTTCGGTGCGCTGCCAGGAAGCGTCTGCATGCGATGGACCCTGACCTGGCCCTTGCGAAGCCCGAGCGGCGTGAAGAGCGCGTCTGGGATAGTGCGCCCGAACCGTTCAGAGATCGCGCCCGGATCGGGATCAATCGCCGCCGTGACATAGTGGTCGTTGTGCCGCGGCCCGGCGGGGCGATCGACCGTCCGCAGGCCGCGCGCCTCGCGGTGGAACGTCATCCGTCCCGGTCCGCCGCAGGTTGCTCCTGCGTTTCCGTCGCCCCGTCCTCGGTCGATGGAGGGGCGCGGTCCCGACCTGGACGTTTGGCGCACGGAGCCCGGATGCGGCGTGGACCTTGTCTTGACCGCCGTCGCCTAAGTCGTGACATCGGCCTCGGGGGAGAGATCGGCGCGGTCGCATCGCTGTCGAGAGCGACCTGCGAGGGGCCTCGATACTGACACGCTGGATGGTGCGCGGCCTCTTCGCGTTGCCCTGACAGGGACCGGACCGCCCGACTGGCGCGGTCCGTCGCCGATTTCGGCGGAGTCCCGGCACTATCCTGCCGTCTCGCGGCCCACAGCAGGAGGCATGGTGCCGTCGGATGCGGTGCGGCGGATCGTCCGGCGGAGCAGGTTCGCACCTGCACGACGAGGCCGGCCAGACCGATCCTTCAGCCCGCCGGGCCCCGGTGCGGGCAGGGCGCGGATGGCCGCGACAGGGCGGGCATCGACGCGGAGCTCGACATGGCCTGCGCCGCGCCCGAAGAGCAACCGTATTCCTTCGGCATCGACATTCTCGACCCACGGCCCGGCGCTGCCACGGGAGGCAAGTCCGACCCGACGCGCCGTCTGTCGGGGGCACTGCAGGGGCGACTACCACCGGCCTTCCAACCTTTCCGATCATGTCTTGCCAGCTTCCAGACGCGGCTGCGGAGGGCGTCGGGAACGGAATTGTGTAGTCCGCCGAAACATGGATCGACCCGGAGACCCGCATCCGGGGTGCCGCAGGGACCGCCCGTCCCGAAATGCGTCGGACAAGGGCCATGCAGCCGGCATGGGCGCTGCCTACGCTGGCAAGCGCGCCGCAACGGCCCGGTTGCAAGGGCCGGTCCATGCTCCTCTGCACGGTCCTGCAACTTGCCGCCGATGCCCGCCGCAATATCTCAGGCCGACGTGGATCCGGGTGGGCGACCAGAAACCGGACTGGCGACGGCGACCCCGGGAAGGTGCGGATGAAGAAAGTTCTGACGATCGGCCTGGCGATCGGCGTCATCGGGATCGGGGCCGTGGCCGGACTCTTCGGCGGCGAACGGCTCGTTGAGGCTCTGGCGGGCCAGTCCGGCGAGGAGAGCGGGGGCGGGGAGGCAACGGCGGCGGCCGTGACGACCCGGACGCCGGAGGAAAGGGAAATTCTCGACACTTTTGGAGCGGTCGGGACGATCCTGCCGGCGCGATCCGTCTCCCTGGCGCCGATGTCCGACGGGCGGGTGACCGAGGTGGCCATCGAGTCCGGTGAGGCCGTCGCGGCGGGAGATGTCCTTCTGCGGCTCGACGATCGCGCGGAGCGTGCCGCGCTCGACGACGCCCGGGCGACGCTGACCGAGACGCGAGCGGCCTTCGAGCGCTACGAGACGCTCCTCGAGGGCGACACCGCGTCGGAAGCACGGTTCGAGCAGGCGCGGGGCACCTACCAGCGGGCACGGGCCGCGGTCGAGGTTGCGGAGGCAAATCTGGCGGATCGCACGCTCAAGGCTCCCTTCGGCGGCATTCTGGGGGTCGTGGGCCTCGATCCGGGAGCGCAGGTCGACAGCGCGACAGTGCTCACGACGCTCGACGATCTCTCGATCGTCGAGGTCGAGTTCTCCGTTCCCGAGCGATATTTCGCCGCGGCCGAGGTCGGACAGACGGTGACGCTCGACGGTGCGATCCATGCCGATCGCACCTTCGAGGGGAAGGTGACGCTCGTCGCGCCGCGGGTCGACGCCAATTCCCGCAGCTTCGTCGTGCGGGCCACGATCCCCAACGACGATCGCAGCCTCGCCGGCGGCATGTTCATGAACGTCGCCCTGGTCCTCGGCAGCCGGACGGCCCTGACGCTGCCCGATGACGCGATCATCAGCGAAGGCAGCGCCACCTACGTCTACGTCGTGGCCGATGGGACAGCGCGGCGGACCGACATCGTCCTGGGGCAGACGCAGGAGGGCCGGACCGCGGTGACGGATGGCCTTGCTGCCGACGCCGAGGTGGTCGTGACCGGCTACGACCGCCTGTCGGACGGCGACGCGGTGACGGTCGGGACGTCGGACACCGCCGGGGAGGCGCTGAATTGAACCTGTCCGAACTCTGCCTGCGCCGTCCGGTTCTTGCCAGCGTGATGAGCATCCTCATCGTCGTGCTCGGGATCGCGGGCCTGCTGCGCGTTCCGATCCGCGAGTTGCCGGACGTCGATACCGCCGAAGTCACCGTCAGCGTCACCTATGTCGGCGCCGGGCCGGCGGTGGTCGATGCCGAGGTCACGACGCTGATCGAGGGCGCGATCGCGACCGTGCCGGGCATCGAGTCCATCCGCTCGGAATCCGAGCTCGGCGGCAGCCGCACGGTCGTCACCTTCGATGTCGGCGCCGATATCGACCGGGCGGCGGCTGACGTGCGGGCCGCGGTCGACGGGGTGGTCGACGACCTGCCCGAGGCCGCCGACGAGCCCGAAGTCGCGAAGAACGACACCGAGGGCGATCCGATCATCCGCCTGACGATGATGAGCGATACCCTGACGCCGGCGCAACTGACCGACTACGCCGACCGCTACGTGACCGACCGGCTGGAGACGATCGAGGGCGTGGCCAGCGTCGATCTGTCAGGCGAGCGGGCCTATGCGATGCGGGTCTGGCTCGATGCCGATGCGATGGCCGCCCGCGGCGTGACGGTCGACGAGATCTCGGGCGCGCTCGAAGCCAACAATGTCGAGCTGCCCTCGGGCCAGATTCAGACCGGATCGCGCAACTTCCTGCTCCGCACCCAGACGCGGCTCGCCACCGTGCCAGAGTTCGAGGATCTGACCGTCGTGGAAGCGGGCGGCACGCTCATCCGGCTGGGCGACGTCGCGGATGTTGAGCTGGGGGTGGAGGAGGACGACAGCTATTTCCGCGCGAACGGCGAGACCGCCATCGGGTTGAACATTCTGCGGCAGTCACGGTCGAACACGGTGGGCATCTCGGCCGCCATCGAAGCGGCCCTGCCGCAGATCCGGGACAATCTCCCCGGCGGGACCGAGATCGCCGTGGCGAGCGACGACGCGGTCTATATTCGCGAGTCCATCCGGGAGGTGCTCAAGACGCTGGCCATCTCGGTCGGCATCGTGATTACGGTGATCTTCGTCTTCCTCGCCTCGCTCCGGGCGACGCTCATTCCGGCCGTGACGATTCCGATCGCGCTGCTCGGCGCCTGCGCCGGCATCGCGCTGGTGGGGTTCTCGCTGAACATCCTGACGCTCTTCGCGCTGATCCTCGCCATCGGACTGGTGGTGGACGATGCGATCGTCGTGCTCGAGAACATCGAGCGCCGGATCCGGAACGGGGAGGAGCCGCGGGAGGCAGCCCGCAAGGGGACGCGCCAGGTCCAGTTCGCGGTGCTTGCCACCTCCGCGACGCTGATCGCCGTCTTCGTGCCGCTCTCCTTTCTGCAAGGCGAGGTCGGACGGCTGTTCTCCGAGTTCGGCCTCACCCTCTCGATGGCGGTGGTGGTCTCGACCTTCGTGGCCCTGTCGCTCTGCCCCGTCCTGGCGGCGCGCCTGATCAGGGGCAAAAGTCCCGGTCGTCTCGGCCGGGCGGTTGGCGCCGTCACCGACCGGATCACTGCCGGCTACGGCGCGCTCCTCCGGCGCGCCATAGCGGCGCCCGTAGTCGTATTGGGAATCGCGGCCCTGTTCTCGGGTGCCGCGTGGTCGCTCTACACCAACCTGCCCGGCACCCTGACGCCGCAAGAGGACCGCAAGGCCTTCTTCGTCCGCATCGACGCGCCGGCGGGGGCCAGCGTCGATTATACCGACGTCGCCGTCAGGCAGGTCGAGGAAGCGATCGCGCCTTATGTCGAGGAGGGCACGGTGACCGATCTCATCAGCATCGTCGGACAATACGGCGAACCGCAGCGCGCCTTCGTCGTCGCCGTGATGTCGAACTGGAGCGAGCGCGACATCGGTCCGCGGCAGGTGATCGAGGAGCTCGGGCCGACGCTCACCGCGATAACCGTCGCCGACGTGCGCGCTTCGGCGCCTTCCGGGCT
>JBBQDX010000085.1:0-15227 GCA_038320125.1 Rhodobacterales bacterium
TGCCCCCCGGCCCTCCGCCGCACTGCAGAATGCCGAAGGGAGCGGATGACGCCACGGTTCGTTACGTCAACGTCAATGTGACGCAACGTCGAGGTTACGCTTGCGTCAACCCGGGTTGTAAGGTCTTCGAGCGATGCGCACGTGCGATCCATGCCGATACAATTCCGGCCGCAAATCCAGCCGAGGACCGACGCACGATGACCGATGACCTGCTGACCATCCGCCAGATGTGCGAGTCGTTCGACGTGACGCCGCGCACGTTGCGATTCTACGAGCAGAAGGAGTTGCTTTCGCCCAACCGGGAAGGCCAGAAGCGGTGGTTCACCCGCCGCGACCGCGCCCGCCTCAAGCTGATCCTGCGCGGCAAGCGCTTCGGGTTCTCGCTCGAGGAGATCCGGGAGTTGCTCGACCTCTACGACATGGGCGACGGCCAGTTCACGCAGGTCGCCCGCACCTGCGAGATCGGTCAGCGCCGGCTGGCCGGAATGGTCGCGCAGCGGGACGAACTGAACGAAGCCATTGCCGAACTCGAGGAACAGCTCCGGTGGGGCGAGCGGATGATGAAGGACATGACGCCCCGCAAGACCGGCTGACGACCCGCCGCTCGACACCCGCCGCATGAGGACGACTCGGATGCCCAGATACACCGCTCCCTCCAAGGACATGCAGTTCGTCCTGCACGACCTGCTCGACATCAGCGGCCAGGACATTCCCGGCTACGGCGATCTTGACCGCGACTTCACCGGCGCGATCCTCGATGCCGTGGGGCAGCTTGCCACCGAGGTGATCCACCCGCTCAACGCGGTGGGCGACATTCAGGGCTGCCGGCTCGAGAACGGCGTCGTGCGCACCCCGGACGGCTTCGCCCATGCTTTCGACCGGTTGCGCGACGGCGGCTGGACCGCGCTCGACGCGCCGGAGGACTACGCGGGCCAGGGCCTGCCCTACATGTCCTACACGATCGTGGGGGAGATCCTTTCGGCGGCCAACATGGCCTTCAACATGTACTACGGCCTGACCCACGGGGCCGCCTCCGCCATCCTCGCCCACGGCACCGACGCCCAGAAGGCGAAGTGGCTGCCGAAGATGAACACCTGCGAGTGGACCGGGACGATGAACCTGACGGAGCCGCATGCCGGCACCGATCTGGGGATGATGCGCACCAGGGCGGTGCCGCAGCACGATGGCAGCTACAGCATTACCGGCCAGAAGATCTTCATCTCCGCCGGCGACCACGACATGGCCGACAACATCGTCCACCTCGTGCTGGCGCGGATCCCGGGCGGGCCGGACGGCATCAAGGGCGTCTCGCTCTTCATCGTGCCCAAGGTGATGGTCGACGACGCGGGCAACCTCGGCGCGCGCAACGGCGTCTCGGTCGGCAAGCTCGAGGAGAAGATGGGCATCCACGGCAATGCCACCTGCGTGATGAACTACGACGGCGCCACCGGCTATCTCCTGGGCGAAGCGCACAAGGGCATGCGCGCCATGTTCACGATGATGAACGAGGCCCGGCTCGGCGTCGGCCTGCAGGGCTATGCCCAGGCCGAGGTCGCCTACCAGAACGCGCTGGCTTATGCGCTCGACCGCCTCCAGGGGCGCGATGTCACCGGCTCGAAGAACCCCGACGGCCCCGCCGACCCGCTGATCGTGCACCCCGACATCCGCCGCAGCCTGATGGACCAGAAATCCTTCGTGGAGGGCGCGCGGGCCTTCGTCTTCTGGGGCGCCAGCATGATCGACCGGGCGCACCGCAACGAGGACAAGGACGCGGACGGCCTGATCTCGCTGCTGACCCCGGTCATCAAGGGGTTCCTGACCGACAAGGGCTACGAGTTCGCGACCGCTGCGCAGCAGGTCTACGGCGGCCATGGCTACATCGAGGAGTGGGGCATGTCGCAGTTCGTGCGCGACGCCCGCATCGCCCAGATCTACGAGGGCGCGAACGGCGTGCAGGCGCTGGACCTCGTGGGCCGCAAGCTGGCCCTCGACGGCGGCAAGCACGTGATGGCGTTCTTCGAGATGGTCAAGACCTTCTGCAGGGAGAACGGCGAGGACGAGGCGATGACCGGCTTCGTCGAGCCGCTCAAGGCCGCCTCGAAGGATCTGCAGGCCGCCGTGATGTATTTCATGCAGTCCGGGATGAAGATCCCGAACGCGGCTCTGGCCGGCTCCACCGACTTCCTGCACATGATGGGGCACGTCTGCCTCGGCCTGATGTGGGGACGGATGGCGAAGGCAGCCTATCTGAAGCTCGCCGAGCCGGATGCCGACCGCGACTTCCTCGAGGCCAAGATCGCGACGGGACGCTACTACATGGCCCGCCAGTTGCCCGCGACCGGCATGCACCTCGCGCGCATCCGGTCGGGTCCGGAGACGGTAATGGCGCTGGCGCCGACCTCCTTCTGACCTCAGAGGCGGGGTAGCGGCGCCCGGGGCATGCGGACCGCCGGCTCCCGATGCCGCGCCCGCCGTCCTTCGGTGCGGAGGGCGAGCCTTGGCGAAGGCTGCGTCTTTGGCGAGACGGGACGGACGTCAGGCGCTATCGTTCCGCGGCCGGACCTGCGGCGGTCGGGGCGGCGGAGAGAATGGACCCGCGGTCTCGCCCGGCTTCGCCGCGAACCCGGCAAGACAACCCTCGAAGGAGGATCGGATGACCCGCTTCACAGCCCTGCGCCCCGCCCGCCCCGTCGGAGCGCTCCCGTCGCGCACGGCGTATGATCGCGTCGTGGAACGGATCGTTGGACGCGAACCGATGACCGCAGCGACCGACCTTTTGGACAAGGGCAAGCCGGAGGAACGGGAGATCGACCTCGCCGCCGCTCGGGAGGCAGACATCGCCGGGGCAGACGCCCCTGCGCGCGCGCCCGTCACCGCCGTCCCGACCGCCATGGCCGAGCGGACCGTCGCGGACCGCGGGCCGGAGGCGGCGGCATGACGCTCCGGCTGCACTGCTTTGGCGAATCGGGCAACAGCTACAAGGCCGCCCTCGCCCTCGAACTCTCCGGCCTCGATTGGGAGCCGGTGTTCGTCGATTTCTTCGGGGGACAGGTCCGCACCCCCGAATGGCGCGCCGACAACGTCATGGGAGAGGCTCCGCTGCTGGTCGACGGCGAGCTGCGCCTGTCGCAATCCGGCGCGATCCAATACTGGATCAGCGAGCGGACGGGAAGGTTCGCCGGCGCGCCCGCGGATCGTTTCGAGGTGCTCCGCTGGGTTCTCTGGGACAACCACAAGCTCAGCGGCCAGGCCGGCACGGTCCGGTTCCTGATGAACTTCCTGCCCGAGGCCAAGCGCCCCGCCGAGGTCATCGCCTTCCTGCAGGGCCGCCTGCGGGCCGCCTACGCGACGCTGAACGCCCACCTCGAGGGACGCGACTGGATCGTCGGCGGCGACGTCACCAACGCCGACCTGGCGTGCTGCGGCTACCTCTACTACCCCGAGCCCTTCGGTTTCGAGCGCGGCGACTGGCCGCATATCGACGCCTGGCTCGACCGCCTGTCCGCCCTGCCCGGCTGGAGGCACCCCTACGACCTGATGCCCGGCCGTCCCTCGGACCGCCAGTAAGGAGACCCCATGACCGACGCCTTCATCTACGATTCCGTCCGCACCCCGCGCGGCAAGGGCCGGCCCGACGGCAGCCTGCACGAAGTCACCGCCGCCCGGCTGTCGGCCGGCGTGCTCGACGCGCTGAAGGAGCGGAACGGGCTCGCCGGCCACGCCGTCGAGGACGTGATCTGGGGCAACGCCACGCAGGTCGCCGAGCAGGGAGGTTGCCTCGCCCGGACCGCGGTGCTCGCCTCCTCGCTCGACCAGCGCATCCCCGGCCTCTCGATCAACCGCTTCTGCGCCTCCGGAATGGAGGCGGTGAACCTCGCGGCCAACCAGATCCGGGGCGGAGCCGGCTCGGGCTACATCGCGGGGGGCGTCGAATGCATGTCGCGCGTGCCGATGGGCTCGGACGGCGCGGCGATCGCCGTCGATCCCTCGATCGCGATGGAGACATACTTCGTGCCGCAGGGCATCTCCGCCGACATCATCGCCACCGAATACGGCTTCACCCGCGACGACGCGGACGCCTATGCCGTCGAGAGCCAGAAGCGCGCCGTGGCCGCCTGGGACGACAACCGGTTCGCGAGATCCATGCTCACCGTGCGCGACGTCAACGGCCTGGCGATTCTCGACCGCGACGAATACATCCGCCCGGGCACCGACATGCAGTCGCTGGGTGCGCTCAGCGCCGCGTTCCAGGCCATGGGCGAGGTCATGCCCGGCTTCGACAAGATCGCGCTGATGAAATATCCGCATCTCGAGCGCATCAACCACATCCATACCGCCGGCAACTCCTCCGGCATCGTCGACGGTGCCGCCGGCATCCTCATCGGCAGCGCACAGTTCGGCGAGACATGGGCCCTGAAGCCCCGCGCCCGCATCTGCGCCACCGCCAAGATCGGCACCGACCCCACAATCATGCTCACCGGCCCCGTGCCCGTCACCGAGAAGATCCTCGCGGATGCCGGCATGACCATCGCCGACATCGACCTCTTCGAGGTGAACGAGGCCTTTTCCGCCGTCGTGCTGCGCTTCATGCAGGCCTTCGGCGTCGGCCACGACCGGATCAACGTCAACGGCGGCGCCATCGCCATGGGCCACCCGCTGGGCGCTTCGGGGGCCATCATCCTCGGCACCCTGCTCGACGAGATGGAGCGCGCCGACCGCGCGACCGGGCTCGCCACCCTCTGCGTCGCCTCCGGCATGGGGGCCGCGACCATCATCGAGAGGGTGTGATGGCAGAGGCGCATGCCCTCTGTCAGACGCATCCCGACGTCGTCTCCGACCTTGAGTGGCAGGGCGAGCTCGACGCCGAGATCGACCATATGCTGCTGCCCAGACGGATCGAGACGGCCAACAGCACCGCCGTCATGGAGACCGCGGCGGACCTGCGCGCGGCACTGGAGTCCTCCAGCACCTCGATGCGGCGCCTCGGGGCGAACGCCGATCACCGCGTCTGCCTGAGGGCGGAGTTCGCCGCCGACGATGCAGAGGTCATCACCGGCATCCACCGCACCTGCATCCTGCGCGGCGGCCAGTATGCACCGGCCCCCTACATGGCCGAGATGACGCTCCACCTGGTCGCGGGACGTTGGCGCAGCGCTTCCATCCGCGCGGGCCTGCGCAACGCGCCCTGCAACGTCATCGGCCCGAACCGACCCTGACCCCGCGGCACGAGACGCCCCCTTCCCCCGGCCGCCCCCGGCCGCAGACCAGAGAGACCGACATGAGCGATTTCACCATCACCAAAGACGCCGACGGCATCGCCACCATCACCTGGGACGTGAAGGGCAAGTCGATGAACGTCCTCAGCCTCGACGGCTGGGACGAGCTCGACGCCTGCGTGACCGATGCGCTGACCGACGAGGCCGTCAAGGGCATCGTCATCACCTCCGGCAAGGACAGCTTCGCCGGCGGCATGGACCTGAACGTGATCGCGAAGATGAAGGCTTCCGCCGGGGAGGATCCCGCGAAGGGCCTCTTCGACGGGCTGATGAAGTCCCACGCCATCCTGCGCCGCATCGAGCGGGCGGGGATGGACCCGAAGAAGCTCACCGGCGGCAAGCCCGTCGCCTGCGTCCTGCCCGGCACCGCGCTCGGGATCGGCTTCGAGATTCCGCTGGCCTGCCACCGCATCTTCGCCGCCGACAACCCCAGGGCCAAGATCGGCCTGCCCGAGATCATGGTCGGCATCTTCCCCGGCATGGGCGGCACCACGCGGCTCGTGCGCAAGCTCGGCGCGATGGCGGCGTCGCCATTCCTGCTGGAGGGCAAGCTCCTCGACCCGGCCCGGGCGAAATCCGCCGGCCTCGTCGACGAGGTCTCCGCCGACCCGATGGCCGACGCCCGCGCCTGGGTGCTGTCCGCGAAGGATGCCGATCTGGTGAAGCCCTGGGACCAGAAGGGCTACAAGATGCCCGGCGGCACCCCCTACCACCCGGCAGGCTTCATGACCTTCGTGGGCGCCTCGGCGATGGTCAACGGCAAGACGCAAGGGGCCTTCCCCGCGGCGAGGGCGCTCCTCTCGGCCGTCTACGAAGGCGCCCTGGTGCCCTTCGACACGGCGCTGAGGATCGAGGCGCGCTGGTTCACCCACGTCCTGATGAACCCCTCGTCGGAGGCAATGATCCGCTCCCTCTTCATCAACAAGGAGGCGCTCGAGAAGGGCGCGAACCGGCCCGACGTGGCCGACGAGAAGGTCCGACGCATCGGCATCCTCGGCGCCGGCATGATGGGGGCCGGCATCGCCTATGTCTCCGCCAACGCAGGGTTGGACGTGGTGCTGATCGACCGCGATCAGGCCGCCGCCGACAAGGGCCGCGCCCATGCCGAAGGCATCCTCGACAAGGGCGTCTCGCGCAAGAAGGTCACGCCCGACAAGAGGGCCGAAGTCCTCGCCCGCATCACCGCCACCACCGATCTCGACGCCCTGAAGGACTGTGACCTCATCGTCGAGGCGGTGTTCGAGGACATGGCGGTCAAGGGCGAGATGACGAGATCCGTCGAGGCCATCGTCGGCGAGGACACCATCTTCGCCACCAATACCTCCACCCTGCCGATCACCGAGCTGGCCCGCGCGAGCGCCCGCCCGGAGCAGTTCATCGGCATCCACTTCTTCTCGCCCGTCGACAAGATGCTGCTGGTCGAGATCATCAAGGGCGCGCGGACCGGCGACCGAGCCGTCGCCAAGGCGCTCGATTTCGTGCGCCAGATCCGCAAAACCCCGATCGTGGTGAACGACGCGCGGTTCTTCTACGCCAACCGCTGCATCATCCCCTACATCAACGAGGGCATCCGCATGGTGGCGGAGGGCGTGAACCCCTCGCTGATCGAGAACGCGGCCAAGATGCTCGGCTTCCCCCTCGGCCCGCTGCAACTGGTGGACGAGACCTCCATCGACCTCGGCGTCAGGATCGCCCAGGCCACGAAGGCCGCCATGGGCGACGCCTATCCCGACGGCGCGGTGGACGAGGTGCTCTTCGCCTTTGCCGACGCCGGCCGCCTCGGTCGCAAGTCGAACGCGGGTTTCTACGACTATGACGCATCGGGCAAGCGCCAGGGGCTCTGGGAGGCCCTCGGCACCCGGTACCCGCGAGCCGACACCCAGCCCGAGCTTCACGAGGTCCAGAACCGCCTGATGTTCGCGCAGGTGCTGGAAGCCGTCCGGGCGCTCGAGGAGGGCGTGCTCGAGGACATCCGCGAGGGCGACGTCGGCGCGATCCTCGGCTGGGGCTTCGCGCCCTGGTCCGGCGGCCCCTTCGGCTGGCTCGACATCGTCGGGACGGACTGGGCCGTCGCGACCTGCGAGACGCTCGCCGCCGCCCACGGCGACCGCTTCGCCGCGCCGCCGCTGCTGCGCGACATGGCCGCCGCGGGCGAGACGTTCTATGGCAAGACCGCCCGCAAGGCCGCCTGAAGGAAGCGCGGCCCGCCCTCCCCTGACGGGCCGCGCTTGTCTTTGCTCCCGAAATATCCCCGCCGGAGGCTCCCGGCCCTCGAACCGCCGGCGTCCGTGCGAACATCGCGGCGGTGGCGCAAAGTATCCTCGCCTCAGCCGTCGATGCCCCGGAGCGGCGGCTCGCCGGCGGCGTGCATCTGGCGGAAGACGTCCCGCAGCGTCTCGCGCGGCAGCTCCATCGCCGCCGCGGTCCCGACCTCGCAGAACGCCCCCTCCGCCTCGATCACGGCAACGGCTTCGAACCCGATGCCGAGATACCGCAGGTCCGCCAGGGGCCGCTCCAGCGTCAGCCCGCGCAGGCCGACCAGGGCCGACAGCGCGACGGAGACCTGCGGCGCGCCGCACATTCGCTCCACCGTGGCTCCCCGAAGGAGGACCCGCTGATCGGGTGCGGCGCGGATGGGACGCGGGTTGCCCAGCGACCCCACCGGCACCCGCACCGGCCAGATCCCGCGCTGGAACGCCCAGTCGGCCCGCGGCACGACGGTCTGCGCCAGCCGCGCGATCCGCATCGCGCCGCCCTGCGTCGTCACCGCGTCGCCGACCGCCAGCGCCTCGATGGGGCGCGGTCCGTCGGGCGTGGCGATGCCGGTGCCCGCCATGAACCGGGGCACCGGCTCGGAAGTGTCGGTCAGGGCGGAGAGGCCCACGCGGCTGAACAGGATCGGATGGGTCATGGGAAAGACGGTCTTTCGATCAGGGGCCGAGGCGCGGCAGGCGCGGCAGGATACCGACGCCACTGTCCCATGCCTCCACCACGGGCGAAAGAACAGAATGCGCGATGGCCGCCGCCGGCCCTCCTCCCCCATCGCCCGGATTCGGACCGCGGGCCGCGTCTTGCCCCGGCGGACCGATCGTTTCCCAGACCGGAACGCAGTCGGCGACAGGGACCCCGCCTCGCCCGTTCGCCGCTTCGGGCGCCGCGCCCGCCCTGCGGTCAGGCCGCTTTCGCCACCCGCCCCCGAAGTGCGATGAGCGCGCCCGCCCCGGCGATCAGGCCGAGCCCGGCGAGGCCCGCGGGCTCCAGCCGGTCGCCCCAGACGACGAAGCCGAAGAATGCCCCGAACCCGAGCGCCGAATACTCGAAGACCGATACGATCGAGGCCTCCGCGAGCTGATACCCCCGCGTCAGCAGGACCACCGCCGACAGGCTTCCAACCGCCTGGAGGAGGCACCAGCCCAGCACTTCGGGCGTCGGCGCGACCCAGCCGCGCGACAGGAAATCCTCGCCACCAAGGCCCAGCGACGCCACGCCGAAGAGCCCCAGGACGCCCCAGATCGCCATGAAGCTGAACGTCCCCATCGACAGGGCCAGCACGTCCTCGCCCTCGCACCACGCCCGCGTGGCGATCACCGCGACGGCATAGAAGGCGCCGGCCGCCACCGGCACGAAGGTCGCGGCGGTAATCTGCCCAGGGTCGGGCGAGAGCACCAGCACGACGCCCGCGAACCCCAGGACGACCGCGATGATCCGCACCGGCCCGATGGGGAGGCCGAAGAACGCTACCGAGAACACCAGCACCCAGATCGGCGCGGTGAAGAGCCCGGCCGCCGCCTGCGCCACCGAAAGGAACCCCAGCGTTCCGAAATAGACGATCATCGCCGTCGACATCACCGCCGACCGCCCCAGAAGGCCGCGCCAGTTCCGCACCCGCAGGCCCCGCCGCCGCAGCGCCAGATAGCCGAACGCCAGGCCCCACATCATCGCCGAGCGGACCAGGTGGAAGGTCCAGAGGCTGGAGCTTTCCGCGATCACCCGGACGAACTGGTCGATGAAGCCGATCACCGCCATCCCGGCCAGCGCGTGCGCCGCCGCCGCCATCGGTCTGTCGCGCATCGCCGTTCCCCGCCTCCCGCACCTCGCCCCTTGCTCCCGGGCGGGGCGTCGGGTCACTATCGGCGCAGGGCGTGGCAACGGCAACAGGGGGCGACATGGGCTGGCTGAGGGATGAGACGGGGCTCGACCGCTGCGCCGCGAACCACGTCGCGCTGACGCCGCTGTCGCATCTGGGCCGCGCGGCACAGGTCTGGCCCCGCCGCACCGCGCTCGTCTACGGCGCGACCCGCCGCAGCTATGCCGACTACCGCGACCGCGTCACCCGGCTGGCCTCGGCGCTGTCGTCCATGGGCATCGTCCCCGGCGACGTGGTGGCCACCCTGCTGCCCAACATTCCCGCGCAGGTCGAGGCGAGCTTCGGTGTGCCTGCCTGCGGCGCCGTGCTCAACACGATCAACACCCGGCTCGACGTGGACACCGTCGCCTGGATCCTCGGCCATGGCGGTGCGAAGGTTCTCCTCGTCGACAGCCAGTTCCTCGACCTCGCCGAGGCGGCCTGCGCGGCGCAGGATGCTCCCCCGACGCTGATCGAGGTGCACGACGACGCCGCCGGCTTCCCGGCCTCGGGCCGCCACCCGACCTATGAAACTTTCGTCGCCGCCGCGGACCCCGCCTTCGACTGGCTGCTGCCCGCCGACGAATGGGAGAGCCTCGCCCTCAACTACACCTCCGGCACGACCGGCCGGCCGAAGGGCGTCGTCTACCATCACCGCGGCGCCTATCTCATGACGATGGGCACTGTCGTAAGCTGGCGGCTGCAGCTCTATCCGACGCTCCTGAGCATCGTGCCGCTCTTTCACTGCAACGGCTGGTGTCATGCCTGGATGCTGCCCGTCCTCGGCGGCACCATCGTCTGCCTGCGCGACGTCACCGCGCCCGCCATCTTCGACGCGCTGGCCGACGAGGGCGTCACCCATTTCGGCGGCGCCCCCATCGTCCTGAATGCCCTCGTCAACGCGCCCGCCCGCCGCGATTTTCCGCAGACCGTCGAGGTCTATACCGCCGGCGCGCCGCCGCCGTCCTCCACGCTCGCGCGGATGGAGGCCCTGGGCTTCAACGTCACCCATGTCTACGGCCTCACCGAAACCTACGGCCACGTGGTCGAGAACATCTGGCAGCCGGGCGATTGGGACGCGCTCGACCCGCCCGCCCGCGCCGCCCTCAAGGCGCGCCAGGGCGTGGGCTATCCGATGATGGAGGGGCTCGAGGTGTTCGGCGAGGACGGCGCGCCGGTGCCCGCCGACGCGACGACCCAAGGCGAGATCGAGATGCGCGGCAACGCGGTGATGAAGGGCTACTACCGCAATCCGGAAGCCACGGCGGAGGCCTTCGCCGGCGGCTGGTTCCACACCGGCGACCTCGGCGTCAAGCATCCCGACGGCTATATCGAGATCCGCGACCGCGCCAAGGACATCATCATCTCGGGCGGCGAGAACGTCAGTTCGGTGGAGGTCGAGGGCGCGCTGATGCATCACGACGCGGTCTCGCTCTGCGCCGTCGTCGCACGGCCGGATGCACGGTGGGGCGAGGTGCCCTGCGCCTTCGTCGAGCTGCGGGAGGGGGCGCAAGCGACCGAGGCCGAGCTCATCGCCTTCGTCCGCGCCCGCCTCGCCGGATTCAAGACCCCGAAGTCCGTGGTCTTCGGCCCCCTGCCCAAGACCTCGACCGGCAAGATCCAGAAGTTCGTCCTGCGCGACCGGGCCCGGGCGGTTCCGTGACGCCACGATGACCGCGATCGACGGGCTCGAACGGCTGGAGACGACGGGTCTCTGGCGGGGCGAGGCGGGCGCGGAACGTGTCGCGGTCTACGTCTCGATCGGCGAGGCGGAGCTCGTCGTGCAGGACCGGTCCGGCAGCGCGCTCAGCCACTGGTCCCTGCCCGCGCTGGTGCGCCTGAACGGGGACGGGATGCCGGCCCGCTACGCGCCCGCGCGCGGGGCCGACGAGGAGCTGGAGATCGCCGAGCCCGAGATGGTCGCCGCCCTCGACCGGGTGATGGAGGCCGTGGAGAAAGGTCGCCGAAGGCCCGGAGCGCTCCGCGGCCTGCTCATCGGCCTTGTCGCAGGCTTCGCCTTCGGTCTGCTGCTGCTATGGCTGCCGGGTGCGATGCGCCTGCATGCCGAGACCTTCATTTCCGGCGCGCAGCGCACCGACATCGGCGCGCGGATGCTGGCCGAACTCGCCGCGCCGCGTGGCAGCGGCCCCTGCGGCTCCCTGACTGGGACCGAGGCGCTGGCGACGCTGCGCGCCCGCGTGCTGCCGACGATGCCCGTCCGCATCGAGGTACTGCGCGCCCTGCCGCAGCCCGCGCTGGCCTTGCCCGGCGGCCTGATCGTGCTGTCGGACTCGACCCTCGTGGGCCAGGACGACCCCAACGTCACCGCCGGCCACGTCCTGGCAACGGCGATGGAGTCCCGGCAGACCGCACCGTTGCGGCGGCTCCTCGAAGGGCTGGGGCCGATCTCGCTGCTCCGGCTCATGGCGTCGGGCGAGGTCACCGACGCATCCCTCGCCGCCCATGTCGAGTCCCTGCTCGGGGCCCCGCCGCCGCATCTGCCGACGGCGACCCTGCGCTCCGGCTTCGACGTGGCCCGCCTCGACTGGGCGCCTTTCGCTGCGGACGCAGGGCTGCCGCCCGGCACGCCCACGCCGTCGGAAATGCGACCCGCGCTCGACGACACGGCGTGGCAGTCGCTTCGGGAAATCTGCGAGGCCTGAAGCCGGCGGGAGCCGCGCCGGCGTTCCCGCCGATGGCATTTTCTCCCGAAACCCCCGGCTTTGGCGCTATGCTCCCCCAAAACACCTTCCTGCCCCCGATTCCGCGCCAGCGAGGCTTTCATGACCGATGCGCCCCGATCCGCGCTGAACCGCGCCGACCATCGCGACCTGCTGCTCGCGGCCGCGGGCGGGGGCGGCTCCCTGCGCCAGATCGGCGACGACCACCTCGTCCTGCACCGCCCCGGCGGCGCGCGCGGGTCGGGAACCCTCCTCGTTACCTTCGAGGCGCTCGACGTCACCCGGGCTCGCGGCAGCGGCCTGCCGTTCTCCACCGGCATGGCCCGGAAGCGCGGCTGGGCCACGCTCGACATCATGGCCGAGGGGCGCGGCTGGTTCCGCGACCGCGCGCTCTACGAGACCTTCGACCACTTCACCGACGACGGCTTCTTCGATGCATTCGACAGCGTCGTCTTCGCCGGTGGGGCCATGGGGGCCTACGGCGCCGCCGCCTTCTCCGTCGCCTGCCCCGGTTCTGTCGTGGTCCTGATGCAGCCCTACGCCAGCCTCGCCCGCGACGTCGCCCCGTGGGAGCGCCGCTTCCGCCCGGCCTGGTCGCTGGAGTTCGGGCCGCGCTACGGCAATGCCGCGCGAATGATCGACGCGGCGGCGCGCGTCTACGTCGTCACCGACCCGTGGGAGGCGGCCGACGCCATGCATGCGAGCCTGTTCCGGGGCGACCACGTCATCCGCCTGCCCGCCGCCCATGCCGGCACCGACATCCAGGCCCGGCTGGAGACGATCCACATCCTCGACCGGCTGCTCGCCGGGGCCCATGGCGGCACCCTGACGCCGGTTCGCTTCGCGCAGCTCTGGCGGGCCCGCCGGCGCGATGCGGTATGGCTCTCGGGCCTCATGCGCAAGATCGACCGGACCGACCGGCCCTGGTTGCAGGCCATGGCCGCCGGTCATATCCTGCGGCGGACCGGCCATCCGGCCGCGCGCCGGCGTCTCAACGCGGCCCTCGCGCGTCTGGCCGAGGCCGGGCGCACCGCCCCCGGCGACCTCACGCCCGCGGCCCCGCCGGGAGCCGCGCGCGGCCTGCCCGCCGGGTCGTGACGCCTCAGCCGGCCGGCACCGGAGCCGGACCGGTGTCGAATCGCACGTTGTCGCCCAGTGGCGAGGAGAACAGGCGGCGCACGCCGTCCACATCCGTCACGAAGATCTCGGCGCGCGGCCCGGTGCCCGCCGTCGGCGTCTCGATGGCGAACCGCTGCGGCACCGTGCCCTGCTGGAAGGTGACGGTATAGGGCAGCTGGTAGCCGCAGTCCGAAGTCACGCCCGACCAGCCGCCCGCCTCGCCCTCGGGGCGGTCGGCGGTGCAGCGCGCGCCGTCCGACAGGCGGATCTCCACGACGCTCGGGCTGGCGCTCGCCTCGATCACGCGCACCTCGCCCTCGGGCACGATCACGCCGGAGCGCGCGGCGGCATCGTCGAAGGCGCCGGTGATGGGCTGGCAGCCCGCCGCGAGAAGGACCGCCAGCGAGAGGGAGAGGTGCGGGAGAATGGAACGGACGGGGCGCATGGGGCCTCCCTTCAACGGGTCACAGGGGCCAGATCATGGGGATCAGGGCCGACGAAACGAGGGCGACCACGACATTCATGCCGATTCCCACCCGCAGGAAATCGGTAAACCGATAGCCGCCCGGACCATAGACCAGCATGTTGGTCTGATAGCCGATGGGTGTCGAAAAGGCACAGCTCGCCGCCACCATCACCGCGATCACGAAGGGCCGCGGATCGAGGCCCAGCGATTGCGCCAGCCCGATCGCGATCGGCGTGACCACCACCGCCACCGCGTTGTTGCTGACGAGCTCGGTCAACGTCGTGGTCAGCGTGAAGACCGCGAGGATCAGCAGGGGATGCGGCAGATCCGCCAGCAGCGGCGCCACCGCCCCCACGACCATCGCCACCGCGCCCGAGGCCTCGAGTGCCGCGCCGACCGCGAGCATGGCGAAGATCATCGCCAGCAGCCGCCCGTCGACGTAGCCGAAGGCTTCCTCCGCATCGACGCTGCGGGTTAGCAGCACCACCACCGCGCCGATCACCGCCAGTGCGAAGATCGGGGCCACGCCCCAGGCCGACAGCGCTACGATGCCCGCGACCGCCGCCACGGGGATCCAGCTGCGCTCCCGCCGGAAGGCCTGTTCGCGCGGCTGGTTCACCTCCACGAGATTGAAATCCTGCGCGAAGCGGTGGATGTCCTCGGCCCCTCCCTCGATCAGAAGCGTGTCGCCCACCCGCACCACGACATTGTCGAGCTGTCCCGAGATGTTGCGGTCCCGCCGGTGCAGGGCCAGCGGGTAGACGCCGTAGCGCCGTCGCAGGCGCAGCCCGCCGAGCCGCCGTCCGACGATCTTCGCATCGGGCGTGATCAGCACCTCGACCGTCGTCGTCTCCACCGCGCCCACCTGATCGAGCCGCTTGAGGCCGGGGTTGCGCTGCAACGTCAGCAGTTCCGCGATCTCGGTCCGCAGGATCACCCGGTCGCCCACGGCCAGCGTCACGGCCTTGAGGTCGCGGCGGAGCGAGGCATCGCCCCGCACCACGTCGATCAGGCGCACGCCTTCCCGCCGGAAGAGCTGCACCTCGGTGGCCACCCGGCCCACGAGGTTGGACTCGGGCGGGATGACGGCCTCGGCGAAGAACTTGGCGGCCTTGCGCGACCCGCTCAGCATCGCCGCCATCGACGTCCGCTCCGGCAGCAGGTGGCGGCCGACGAAATAGAGATAAGCCATCCCCGCCAGCGCCACGGGAATGGCGAGCGGCGTGACCTCGAAGATGGTGAAGGGGACGAGCCCCTGCGCCCGCGCCACGCCGTCGACCAGCAGGTTCGTCGAGGTGCCGATCAGGGTCATCGTGCCGCCGAGGATGGACGCATAGGAGAGCGGGATGAGCAGCTTCGACGGCGCCAGCCCCATGGCTCCCGCCAGTTGCACGAAGACCGGGATCATCACCACCACGACCGGGGTGTTCGCCACGAAGGCCGAGGCGACCAGCACGAAGGCCATCAGGAGGCCGATGGCCAGCTTCGGCCGCGTCCCGACCTGGCTCTGCGCGAACCGCGTGAACCAGTCGAGCGCGCCGGTCCGCACCAGCGCGCCC
>JBBQDX010000086.1:0-14956 GCA_038320125.1 Rhodobacterales bacterium
GGCGGCGATGTAGCCAAAGATCCGCGCGCGAAGATCCATCGAGTAGAATTTGCCCATGCTCCACCTCCTGCCGAAAGTGAATCAGACGAACGACCCCGAGGGAATCCCCAGTGAGTCAAGTCGATGACAAACCGCTTTAGCCCTCGATCTGGCCGCTGGCGCTGGCCTTCACCTCGAGTTTGACGGGTGGCGCCTGCACAAGGCGATCTGAGAGATTAAGTGTCATTGTTCGATCCGCCGAAAACGAAAACGAGAAGGCCGGAGCCTGCTTTTGTCGGGTTTCGCTTCGGGCGCGGTATGGATGCCGCTGCGGTCGAAGGGGAGACGGCAGACCAGCCGCTCGTCTCATGAGGTATCATAGTACCCGGACGCCGATATTGTCAATGGAGCTTCCCCCCTGGCGCGCGCGGGCGCGCATGAGGTTCGAGATGGGCGAAAAGCCCCTCCTCGATCCTCCCGGCCATCCCCCGGAACGCTTCCCCGGTCGCCTTGGACCCGCCCAGGCTCACGGCCTGCGCCGCGTCATAGGTCAGCATCCGATCGACCATCAGTTCCGGCGTCGCGCCGATCTCCAGTATCAGTTCGGCCGCGCGTTCCAGGATCATGTCCGGGGCCAGCGGCTCTTTGCGGTCGTGCTTGGTCATGGTCACCTCCGAGGCCCTGACGGGCGCGAAAAACTGTATTTGGGTTGAAAGAACGGGGGACAGCCGGTTACGCGGCCTCGGCTTCCGAAGTTCGGAGCTGCCCCCCGCCCTGCGCCGCATCGAGCTCCGTCTGACGGCTTGGTCATCGGCTGGACTCCTTGTCGTCGGTGTCGATCAGATCGATGGTCATGTGCTTTGCTTTCCAGGCGGCCACGATGCGGCGGAGGACGTGCCCTCGCTTTGCGCTCGGGACGAAGCCGCCGCGGTTATGGCGGGCGAGCATCGAGGCGCAGAACTTCCGCTCCCAGGTCGACAGGTCGGGCGAGGTGATGACGTGCCGCAGCACGTGGAGCAGCGTGGCCACTTCGCCCTCGGTCATGGTCACCTGCGACTTCATGCGGCGGCCAATGGCAGGCCCTGCTGCTTCAGGCGCAGGGGCCTGCCTTACCCTTTTAGGGGTATAGAGAGTGTCGGTAGGGGGATTGATATAGGTTGTAGGGGGGTTGGAAGCCGCGTTGGTGGGGGGGTTCGAAGGTTCAAACGGCATCGGTTTCACCTCCCTTGCGGGCGAGATAGCGGCGCTGTTTCGAGGCAGGACCGGACGTCTTGAGGACGATGTCGCCGTGCTCCAGAAGCGCCTCCATGGCCGCCGTCAGCACCCTCTTGGTGCAGCCCTCGGCCTTCGGCATCTTGGCGAAGACGGATGGCGCGAAGGTGCTGGACGGGCTCGCTGAGACGTTCCGGCCCTGCGCCGCGTGGGTGTCCAGTAGATTAAGGAGAACCCGCTCAGCCTTGGCATTCCGGGTAACCGCGTCGAGGCCCTGAGGCAGCGCGTCAGCCTCGAATACGCCCTCCTTCCAGGTCAGCCCGATCTTGCCGCCCGTCGGCCCGTAATTCGACTTCATCATCTTGAGGACGCGGGCCTTCGAATACCGCTCGAACCCTTCTTCAGCGATGCGCACAAGATAGAGCCGGGGCCGGACGCTGTTGTTCCATGCGGTCGATCCAGACGTGCCGGTGCCGCTATTGAGGCCGGAGAGCGACGGGTGCGCCAGCAGGACCACGGCGCACCTCCGACGCAAGGCGAGGCCGCGCAGCATGCCGACGAACTGCCGGACCTTGGCCCGGTCGTTCTCGTTCGCCGGATAGACGTCGGCCAGTGTGTCGATGACAATCAGCGTCGGGTCTTCGTCATCCGCCCGGGCGGACAGTTCCTATTGCATCAGCGCGACCTGACTGTCGACGGCCAGCAGGGCGTCCTCGCAGGCCAGCGATCGCAGCGTCAGGCAATCCAGCTCTTCGAAGCTCAGGCCGGCCGCGCGGACGATGTCGAATGTGCGTCGGTGCAGCTCCTCGTCGTCCTCGGCCGACAGGTAGATGACTCGGCCGCCGCTCACGACCTTGCCGATCCATCCCGTTTCGGACGCCACGGCAACGGCCAGCTGCAGCGCCAGGAGCGAATTGCCGGTGCCCCCATCCCCTCTGAAGAGTGTCACGGTCTTCTGAGGCACGAGGCCATCGACCAGCCATTCACGGGGCGGGACCGGGCGCCCCATGAGGGACGCCGCGGAGTAGGAGCGGGAGGTACGCCCGGGTGGGCCCTTGGTGTCGTCGACGTAGGTGTCGACCGGCGGAAGTTCGTCCCGCCCGCTGTCCATGAAATCGAAACGGTTGGGGCTGTTCATGCGGTAGCCCTCCGATTCGCGTGCTCGAGGAATTCGCGCCGGTCCCGCAGTCCCAAGGTGTGGAAAGCCGTGAGGAGGTAGGCCCGCAGTTCGGCATCGGATGCCGCCGCAGCCCAGATATCCGCCTCGCGCAGGACGTCATTGAAGGGCACCGCTGGAAATCCTGCGCCGCGGCCGATCGCGCTCATGACCTCGTGCAACGTATCGTCGGGCAAGGTGTCGCAAACCATCGTGGCGATGGTAGCGCGCTCCCGCACCTCCAGACGCGCCGTCAGCACCAAGGCGAAGGATTGCCAGGTGTCCGGCGCATCGGCGGCCAGCGCGAAACCCAGCATCTTCGCCGCCCGCCTGTGGCGATCAAGGATGTTCCTGCCGTGGTTAGCTCGGCGCGGGGGGTTCATCGCGTTCATGCCGCCACCCCGTAGTGCAGGGCGAGGATCGGAAAGGCGCTTGCGAAAGAGCTGCCGACCGGGCTATCGTCACTCCCGACGCGCTCCCCTGTGCAGTCACTCCATGCGCCGCTTCCGATGCCAGTCGGGGCGGCGTTTTCGTGGGCGAGGGCGGGGCGGAGAGGTTCGGCATTCGGCAAACTTTGCCACTGACCACAAAGGGGAAGTAGACGTAGGTTAGGCAGTATAAGCTATTGTTATCGTTATTTTAAATGGTATATTTCAGGGAGGACTACCTCGCTCTCCTGCCTTAGGTTCGACATCCTGACGCGGTCATCCGATCACGGACCACATTTTTGCGTCGTGTAACGATCGGACGGGGGTGAGCCGAGCTGCACATCAGATCACGAGGTCTTTGACGGTTCCATATCCTCGATCCGTGGCACCATGCTTTCCCGGCGGCCCGAAGGCCCCAAAGGAACCTCGGCGCAAAGTTCTGCCGTGGCAGCGCGGCCACATTCCGCCGGACCGTGGCGACGAGACCGTCGATCAACGTCGCGCAGTGCCGGGCGGTGTTGCGGGGACGCAGGGGACTGCCGAGAGCGCAGCACGGTCACATGTCAGGAGCGTGCGACCCCGGACGCCGTTGCGGTGTCCGGCCTCGAATGCATCCATCCCGTCCGGCCCCTCCGGGGCGTCGGCGCGGGGCTCGGTCCGCAAGGGAACCCGGGCGTCGGACGCCACCGCCGGGGCAGTCGATCCGCGACGGGCGCGAGGCGCTTCGTCGGGCCCGCACCCCAGAACGACCCGTGACCGGCCCCCATCGGCACCCGTCCAACCACCTCCGGTCGGCGAACCCCCACGATCCGCCGCGCGTCCCGAACCGGACACCCGACGCGAAATCGGCTGAGAGGTGCTCATCGCAAGGGTATGTCATCCGGCCGAACCGCGCGGGGGGCCAGGTCGACGCGCCGGTCCACGCCACACTTCGCGCGGGCCGGCGGGGACGGCGTTCGTCTCAGCATCCGGCAAGCAGGCAAAAACACTTGCGGCCCGGAAGAGGCTCAGACGACGTGTGTTGCGCCACGCAGGCCGGCGATCTTCTTGGCGCGCGCCGCCCCCGCCGTGGCCCGCACCGATAGGGAAGGCCCGCCGCCGTCCGCGGCGAGTCTTCGAGGCTTAACTCCAAAATGCTTCGGCTCGGATCTTCGCGGCCCTGTCGCGCATCTGAGGGACGCCCCGGCATCTCGCGGACCCGCATCTCGATGAGGCCCTCGTCCAGACCGCGCCTCGCGCCGAACCTTCGCGGAGAGCATCCCGTGCCGCCGCCCCGTGCCGCGCCCCTCCTCCGGCGCAGAACTCCGGGCTGCGCCAAGGGCCGCCGCAGGCCGGACAACGGATCCCGGTCGCCGGGCGCCACGCCCGCCCGGCCCATGCTCCGCGCGACGATATCGACGGCGATGTTGCCGGTCCGCGATCGACCCGATCGCCCCTCCGCCCCGACAAGGCACATCCTTCGTGCATCCCCGGAAGCCCTGCAGCCGAGTCGAAGAATTCGCGCGGACCCCGCAGCACGGCATCGGAGCCCCGCAGGCAACAGGCGGCGCGCCGGGCGCCGAGCGGGGTCCGCCCGGCGCCTGGCGGGACTGCGATGCGCCTCCCACGGCCCCGCCGGACCGAAACACCGGCCGGCAGCAAGCGGATGTCCTGCTCTCGCGGATCGCACGGACCTGTCCAAGGCACGGCGACCCTCGTTCGATGCCGGTCGTGACAGCGCGTTTTAGGGCATCGCCGAATCCACGAGCCGGACGCCTCTCACTGCACCTGCGGGGCTCCCGAGGCCGGCGGCGCCGTTCCTCGGTTTGGTCGACGGGGCGCCGCGAGGGAGGCGCGGGGTTACGCGAGGCTCGAGCGCCGCCGCATGCCGCTTCTGCGTCGTCGATGGACGTTCGAAGGGGCCGGTGGCGCGACGGCAGGCGCCGCGACGGTTCGGCCGACTCAATTGTTCCAAGCCGCTCATTGGCTTTGCCGTCGCGAAACGGCGGCGCGTTTTTCGGGTCAGGACATCGCCGACATGACGCCCAGTCGATCAGTATCCCGGGGACGATCCTGTGGCATCCGGAGGCGACCCGGCGCGGGCAGGACCATCCTTCCCGGGAAATGGCACTGCGCAAGGCGGGCCGTCGCTGCATGCGGTGGCCGGGACGTCGCGAAAACAGCAACGACAGGGCGCCGCCTCCGCAGGGACCAAACGAACCGGTTCTGCCTCCCCCTCATGATCTCTGCCTCGAGCGCGACGAGCAGGTGGGTGCTTCCCGCCGTGGATGATCGCAGCCTGCAGTTCAGATCGCCTCCGAGGTCCTCGGGCGGACGGCGTGATACTCGCGTGCGGATGTGATCGAGGTTTATCCTTCATGCGAGCGTCCGAAGCTCCGGGCATGTCATGGGGAACTTGTCCAAATGAGCGTCGGCGCCGATCTTCGCATCCTCCGCAAGACCCGCCCGCCCCGGCTCGTGGAACTCGTCGCCATCATGGAGCGGTCGGTGGGGTGCATGCCGCAGGTCGAGCGCGACATTTCGCAGGCCGTTGACGCCGACATCGAGACGCTTGCGAATGCCCTCGCCGTCTCGCCCTCCAGTCCCGGACGGCAATCTGAGGGAGGCGGCGTGTAAGCGGGATGCATCGTGCGCGCCCGTGCCCGGCGATCGGGCCTCTGGCACGACGGCCTGCCCGAGAGCCGGTCCGGCCCCGATCGTGCCAACGATTTCGAGACCATCCATGCCACCTTCCTGCCTCGACACCGCCGCGACACCGCGATCCGTCGGCCCGGCCGGAGCTGGGGTTCGTGCTCTCCGGGCAGCTCGACTCCTGGATCGACGGGAAAGACTTCACCATCGACCCCGGGGACAGTTTCCGCATCCGCGACGAGTCCTGTCATCAAGCCAACCCCTGTCCCGAATCAGCGACTGCGCTCCGGACGATCGCCCGACCGATTCACCGACGCCGAAAAGGTACGATGACCGAGATACCGAAGACGGCGCGCTTGGTGGTCGTGGGGGGCCATCGGCACATCGTCCTCTATCACCTCGCCCTCGCGGGTCAGGCCGAACGTGTCCTACTGAAGCGCAACGCGCTGACCGCGGGCTCCTCCTGACATGCGACCGGCAACTCCTCTACCTTCCCGCCCGACCGGGCCATGCAGAACATCCGGCGCAATTCCACCGTGCTCTGCCGGGAGCTGGGGAGTGGGCGGACGATCCGCGCAACGACCGTCTCACGGGGTCGATCAGGCTGGCCCATGACGCGCGCCGGGAGGCGGAGGTCGCGACCTTCCGTGACTTGGGGCGGCCTCAGGACACGCCGCCCGAGCTCCTCTCCATCGCGGAGCACTCGGCGCGCTGTCTCTCCACGCAAACGCATGACCTGGCCGTCGCGCTCCGTGCCCCACGAGGGTGCCGACATCGAATCCACGCAGCTCGCGCAGGCGCTGTCCAAGGGGGCCCGCGCCCAGGGCGCGAAGATTTTGCGGGTCTGTCCGACACGCGGCGTCCGCCCGGCGGCGCGATGTGGTTGGCGGAGCATGCGCAGGGCGGGATCGGCTGCGAGAAGGCCATTAGCGCCGCCGGCTGCAACGCCGGACGCGTCGGCTCGCAGTTCCCGCCCTTCGGCGGGCGGGAGGCCCCCGATAGCGGTGATGGCGCATCAGGACATGCTGACGGACAACGTGCCGCAGATCGAGCCGCCGAGCCGCCGGACCGGTCGCAAGCTGCCGCTGCTCGGACCGATGCCGGGCGTGGAGGGTTCCTTCGAGGCCAGCGCTTTCACCTTTCGGATCGCGCAGGCGGGCGGGGCGGGGAAAATCCTCGCCGGCCAATTTATGCACGGGCGCCCCGAGCGGGACTGCCGGTCCGTCGATCCGCGTCGCTGCACCGACCATACGGACGAGGGCTGCTGATTCTGCAACGCGAAGGCGGTCCGTGGTCAGGAACTCGCCATGCATGTCCTGCCGCGCGAATGCCCTGCGGCGCGGGCCGAAAGCTGTCGGTGGTCATCACCGACATGACGAGTGCCGAGGCGGTGCCGGAGTTGAGGGGGCCGCGCTCGCGCGAGCGGCTGGCGCCGGTCTCGCCGGACGATGTCTCGAATGCCGCCAACCCCTTCGGCACGGTGCAGAGGACTGAACCCGGAATGGGCTCCGCCCGCGCGCGGCGCGTCCCCTGACGTGGGTGAGCGGGGAGGCGGCGCGGATGCTGCATCGCGGGCTGGACGCGATGGACTCCTGCCGGACGGAGAGGGGCTTCCGGCCAAGACATTACCGGCGGGGAACCCGTCGTCGAGGCGAGGCTCGGGTTCGCCGTCGAGGCGGTCAGGACCGGGTTCGTCGGCCGCGACGCGATGCGGTGGTGCGCGGTTGCGATGCCGGTCTGGCGCGGCGGCGGGTGCAAGTTCGCCTGACCGATCCGCAGCCTCTGCTGCACCACGGCGGGCCGAACCTGCGGGCCGAAACTGCGGGCCGAAACTGCGGGATAGCGAGATCGCCGGTCAGGCCACGTCCTGCGCTGACGGCCAACATCATTGCGAGTCGATGGGGATGGGTCGCGTCCGCCGCCCGGGCGAGGCCCCGGCGGACCTGCCGGCCCCGTCCTTCGGGATCGAGGGACCGCCCGCGACAGGGTCCGCGCCGAGGCCCCGCCGAGGCCGCCCTACTATCGGCGGTAAAAGAGGTTTAGGGATGAGCCACCCCCAGGGCCGGGTGGCGACGGCCGTCCTCTACGACGGGGACACTCGACGGTCGTGTAACCAGGCTCCCGGACTTTCGGGCCAGGTGGCGGACGGGGACGCGACGTGGCGGGTCCGTTTCGGGATCGCCGAACCTCCTTGAGACGCCTACGCCGTATTGAGGACCTTCCGACCCCGTGACGCCTGCGTCACGACCGGGGCGGGGACGCCCGGCCGGCACCCTCTCACATCATCTCGCGCACGTCCGTCAGCCGCCCCGTCACCGCCGCCGCCGCGGCCATCGCGGGCGACATCAGGTGGGTGCGCCCGCCGCGGCCCTGACGGCCCTCGAAGTTGCGGTTCGACGTGGCGGCACAGCGTTCGCCGGGGGCGAGTTGGTCGGGGTTCATCGCGAGGCACATGGAGCAACCGGCCAGCCGCCACTCGAAGCCCGCGTCGATGAATACCTGCGCCAGCCCCTCTTCCTCGGCCTGCGCGCGCACGAGGCCCGAGCCCGGGACGACCATCGCGCGCAGCCCCGCCTTGATCTTCCTGCCCCTGAGGATCGCGGCGGCGGCGCGCAGGTCCTCGATCCGGCCGTTGGTGCAGGATCCGATGAACACCGTATCGATGGCGACCTCCGACAGCGGCGTGCCCGGCGTCAGCCCCATGTAGTCGAGCGAGCGCTGCGCCGCCTCGACCTTGCCGCCGGTAAAGTCCGACGCCGCGGGCACGGAGGCGGTGATCGGCAGGACGTCCTCCGGCGAGGTGCCCCAGGTCACGACCGGCGCGATGTCCTCGCCCCTGAGTGTCACGACCTTGTCCCAATGCGCATCCTCGTCGGACTGCAGCGTCTTCCACCAGCCGAGCGCCGCTTCCCATTGCGCGCCCTTCGGCGCGTGCGGCCGGCCCCTGCAATAGGCGTAGGTCGTCTCGTCGGGCGCGATGAGCCCGGCGCGGGCGCCGCCCTCGATGGCCATGTTGCACACCGTCATGCGGCCTTCCATCGAGAGCGCGCGGATCGCCTCGCCGCAATACTCGATCACGTAGCCGGTGCCCCCCGCCGTGCCGGTCCGGCCGATCACCGACAGCGTGATGTCCTTGGCCGTGACACCGGGGCGCAGCTTGCCGGTGATCTCGACCTTCATGTTCCTGCCCTTGCGCTGGATCAGCGTCTGGGTCGCCAGCACATGCTCCACCTCGGAGGTGCCGATGCCATGGGCCAGCGCACCGAAGGCCCCGTGCGTCGCGGTATGGCTGTCGCCGCAGACGACCGTCATGCCGGGCAGGGTCCAGCCCTGCTCCGGTCCGACGATGTGGACGATGCCCTGCCGCACGTCGCTGACGGGGTAGTAGTGGATGCCGAACTCGCGGGCGTTGGTGTCGAGCGCCTCGACCTGGATGCGGCTGTCCTCGGTCATGGTGGCGGCATCGGCGCGGTCGAGCGTGGTGGGCACGTTGTGGTCGGGCACCGCGATGGTCTTGTCGGGCGCATGGACCTTGCGCCCCGCCATCCTGAGGCCCTCGAAGGCCTGCGGCGAGGTCACTTCGTGGACGAGGTGGCGGTCGATGTAGAGCAGGCAAGTGCCGTCCCCGGCCTCGTGGGCAAGATGCGCGTCCCAGATCTTGTCGTAGAGGGTGCGGGCTTTTGCGGTCTGGTCGGTCATTGCGGAGGTCTCCCGCGGAATGGGTGGCGGAGCGGATTGCGGCACGACAGCGGCCTATGCCGGTGCGGGCACCCCATGGGCACGGCCGAAAAGCCGCCCGGGCAGGAAGGCAAGGCCGCTCATGTCGTGCAAGCGCGTCATCCTTATGACTACGCGTTCGGCGCGCTTGCCACAAGGCGGTCCGGCAACGGTCGCACGCCCCCCGTCCCGTCGGTCCGCGCGACCGGTCCGGCACCCCCGGTTGCGGCCGGCCCGGGGCCTCGCCACCCCGCCGTCGTCATGACGGTCCTGCGGCGGCCGAAGGACCGGCGTGCCGCGACCGGCGCTCGACCCAAGGCCGAGAGCGGGCGATTGCACAAGGCGGCGGGCGATTGCACACGGCGGGACGTCAGGGCCATATGCCCGCATGGACGAGGAAATTCTCGACGCGATCCCCCTGAAGGACGAGCTTCTGCACGTCTGGACGAACGTCGCCGCCTTTACCGACGACCTGCTGCAGCCGGGATGGAAGCTCTGGCAGATCCTCATCGTCCTGGGCCTCGTCCTCGTCGCCTACATCCTGCGCCGCCGCGTCGCCGACCACATGACGGAATGGATGCGCTCGCAGACGGGCCGCCCCAAGTGGCAGCTTCGCGCGCTCGTCATCATCCGCAACCGCATGGGCCTCGTCATCTTCGCGATGCTCACCTGGATCGCGTTTCTCCTTCTGCGGGAGCTGACCTGGCCGTCGCGCAGCACCCTGGTGGGCCTGGCGGCGACCATCGGGACGTCCTGGGCGGTGGTCGCCTTCGTGTCGCGGCTGATCCGCAACCGCTTCCTGCGCAAGATCGTGAGCTGGGGCCTCTGGATCTACGTGACGCTCTTCTACCTCGGCGTCCTCGACCAGACCAAGACGGCGCTCGACAGCCTCGCCCTGGAGTTCGGCACGTTCCGCATGTCGGTGCTCGGCATCCTCACCGCGCTCGTCGTCATCGGCCTGCTCTTCGCGATCGCCCGGTTCCTGTCGCAAGCCACCTCGGCGCGGATCGCCCGCAACGAGGACATCAGCCCCTCGATGCGGGTGCTGGTGGTCAAGCTGCTGCAGATCGTCCTCTATGTCGGCGCGTTCTTCCTCGGGCTGAAGGCCGTCGGTTTCGACCTCACCGGCCTTGCCGTGCTCTCCGGCGCCATCGGCGTGGGCATCGGCTTCGGGCTGCAGAAGGTGGTCTCGAACCTCGTATCGGGCGTCATCATCCTGCTCGACAAGTCGATCAAGCCCGGCGACGTGATCACCATCGGCGACACCTTCGGCTGGATCAACGCGCTGACCGCGCGCTACGTCTCGATCACCACGCGGGACGGCAAGGAATACCTCGTCCCCAACGAGGATCTCATCACCGGGCTGGTGGTGAACTGGTCGCATTCCAACCAGCTAGTCCGGCTCGACATCTTCTTCGGCACCGCCTACGGCGACGATCCGCACGTCGTCCGCCGCGTCGCCATCGAGGCGGCGTCGAAGACCAGGCGCGTGCTGTCCTCGAAGGAGCCGGTCTGCCACATCGTCGGCTTCGGCGACTCCTCGGTGGACTACATCCTGCGGTTCTGGATCGCCGACCCGACGGACGGGCTGACCAACATTCGGGGCGATGTCTATCTGGCGCTCTGGGATGCGTTCAAGGAACACGGTATCTCGGTCCCGTTCCCGCAGCGCGAAGTGCGGATGTTGAACGGCATGGGGGCCAGTGGCAGCCCCGACGCAACTTCACTGGAGGGACCCGACGATGCAGCTATCCTCGACCGTGACTGATCCGACCGCCCTCGACCTGCTGGCCGCGATGCGGGACGGGCGGCTCGACGCGCGCGACCTGATGGCCGAAACGCTCGACCGGATCGCCGCCGACGGCTCCAACGCCGTGGTCTCCCTGCGCGACCGCGAGACGCTGCTGGCCGAGGCCGCAGACCCGCGCCCCGGCTCGCTGTCGGGCCTGCCGATGGCGATCAAGGACATGGCCGACACCGCCGGCATCCGCACCACCTACGGCCACCCGGCCTTCGCCGATCACGTGCCCGCCACCGACGCGCCGATGGTGGCGCGGCTCAAGGCGGCCGGGGCCATCGTCATCGGCAAGACCAACACGCCCGAGTACGGGCTGGGCTCGCATAGCTATAACCCGGTGCACGGCACGACCACCAACCCCTGGGACGCGACGCGCAGTGCCGGCGGCTCCTCGGGCGGGGCGGGGGCGGCACTGGCGGCGCGGCTGGTGGCACTTGCCGACGGGTCGGACATGATGGGCAGCCTGCGCAACCCCGCCGCCTGGAACAACGTCTTCGGGATGCGGCCGACTCACGGCTTGCTGCCGCCTCCGCCGGAGGGCGACCCGGTGCTGCATCCGCTGTCGACCGAGGGGCCGATGGCGCGCACCCCGGACGATCTCGAACTGCTGCTCTCCGTCATGGCGCCGGACTATATGCCACATCCCGCGCCCGCGCGCGACCTGCGGATCGGCTGGCTGGGCGACTGGGGCGGGGCCTATCCGATGGAGGAGGGCGTTCTGGCGCTCTGCGAGGTCGCGCTGGATGGGCTGGCGGAGCCGCTCGCCCCGCCGATGCCCGCCGAAGACCTCTGGGAAAGCTGGACGGTGCTGCGCAGCTTCGCCATCGCCGAGAAGATGCGACCCCTCTGGACCGATGCCTTTGCCGCGCAGTCCAAGCCCGCGATGCGTTGGGAGGTCGGGCGCGGCCGTGCCACGACGCTGGCGCAGGTGACGCGCGCCAGTGGCCTGCGCGCCGCCTGGGCCCGGCGGGTCGCGGCGCTGGAGGTGGACGTGATCGCGCTGCCCGCGGCGCAATGCTTCCCGTTCGACGCCACCCTCGACTGGCCGCGCGAGATCGCGGGCCGGGCGATGGACACCTATCACCGCTGGATGGAGGTCGTCGTTCCCGCCTCGCTGGGCGGGCTGCCCGCGATCTGCGTGCCGGTCGGCTTCCACGGCGGGCTGCCGATGGGGGTGCAGCTCATCGGGCGCAAGGGCACCGACGCGGCGCTGATCGCGCTGGCGCGGCGGATGCATGCGGCGCGGCCCTGGTCGGAGCGGCGGCCGGGTTGAAGCGGAGTGCCACCGGCCCCACATCACAGGCTCGGCGTTGCCGGGGCGGTGCCCCGATGCTACGCTCCCCGAATGCCGTGCCCCGCGCGCGGCCCCATATCCCCGGAGGGTCGGACACTGTCTGCCGATATTGCCGCGGCCGCTCCGGCCGCCACCCGCTCCCAGAGCACCGAAGCCAGCGACGCGATGCTGGCCCTCATCCTCAAGTCGCTGGACGAGGAGAAGGCCGAGGACGTCGTGCAGATCAATTTGCAAGGCAAGTCCTCCGTCGCCGATCACATGGTCGTCTGCTCCGGCCGGTCCACCCGCCAGGTGACCGCGCTGGCCGACAAGCTCGCCGAACGCCTGAAGGACACGCTGGGCCGCAACGCCCGGTCCGAGGGCAAGGCGCAGGGCGACTGGGTGCTACTCGATGCGGGCGACGTGATCGTCCACATCTTCCGCCCCGAGGTGCGCGAGTTCTACCAGCTCGAGAAGATGTGGCAGGATCCCGAAGCCCAGCCCACCCGCGTGTCGTGAAACCGGGCTGAGGTGAAACTGCATCTCGTCGCCGTCGGCCGCCTGCGCAAGGGCCCGGAGAAGACGATGGTGGACGACTACCTCGACCGCTTCGCCAGGGTCGGGCGCGGTCTCGGCCTGCCGCCCGTGACCGTCACCGAGGTCGATGCGAAGGGTGCCGGCATGGCGGCGGAGGGCGAGGCCATCGCCCGCGCGTTGCCTTGCGGCGCGGCTCTCGTCCTGCTCGACGAACACGGCCGCCCCGTGACTTCGCCGGAGTTCGCGGGACAGATCGCCGGATGGCGCGACGCCGCCCGCGACGTGGCCTTCGTGATCGGCGGCGCGGAGGGTCTCGACCCCGCCCTGCGCGAGCGGGCCGAGGCGGCCATCAGCCTCGGCGCGATGGTCTGGCCGCACCTGCTGGTGCGCGTCATGCTGGCCGAGCAGCTCTACCGCGCGGCGTCGATCCTCGCGGGCTCCCCCTACCATCGCGCTTGAGCCGGTCCTAGAAGGAGTGGGCCACAGCAGGATCGCACCATGCCCAGAAAACCCGTCATCCTCTGCATCCTCGACGGCTGGGGCATTTCCGACCGGCCCGAACACTCCGCCCCCGACTGCGCCCGGACGCCCAATTTCGACCGCCTGATGGCGACCTGCCCGCATGCGACGCTCACGACCTTCGGCCCCGACGTCGGCCTGCCGGAGGGGCAGATGGGCAACTCCGAGGTCGGCCACATGAACATCGGCGCGGGCCGCGTCGTGCGGATGGACCTGGGCCAGATCAACCATTCCATCGAGACCGGTGATTTCGCCGCCGAGGCCGCGCTGAGAAGCTGGGCGCATACCGTGAAGCAGGCGCGGGGCACCGCGCATCTCTTCGGCATCATTTCCGATGGCGGCGTCCACGGCCACATCGACCACGTCCTCGCCGCCTGCCGCAGCGTCGCCGCCGAGGGCCTGCCGGTGGTGCTTCACGCCGTGACCGACGGGCGCGACGTCGCCCCGCGCTCGGCCGAAGGGTTCGTCGACGACCTGATGGCCGGTCTGCCCGCGGGCGTGCGCGTCGGCACGCTGATCGGGCGCTACTACGCGATGGACCGCGACAACCGCTGGCCACGGGTGCAGCGGGCCTACGAGGCGATGGTGCACGGCCAGGGCGAGCGGGCCGCGACGGTGCAGCAGGCGCTGGCCGGCGCGCGCGCGCGGGACCAGTCGGACGAGTTCGTCGAGCCCATGGTGATCGGCGGCTACGCGGGGATGCGCGACGGCGACGGAGTCTTCTGCCTCAACTTCCGCGCCGATCGGGCCCGCGAGATCATGGCGGCGCTGGCGCAGCCGGACTTCGACGGCTTCGACGTGCCGGGGCGCCCGCAGCTCCAGATGCTGGGCATGGTCGATTACTCCGAGGCGCACGACGCCTACATGACGACCGTGTTTCCGAAGCAGACGGTTCCGGACACGCTCGGCCACTGGGTCGCCACGCGGGGGCTGACGCAGTTCCATCTGGCCGAGACCGAGAAATATCCGCACGTCACCTTCTTCCTGAACGGCGGGCGGGAGGCCCCCGAGGCGGGCGAGGACCGCTTCATGCCGAAATCGCCCGACGTGGCCACCTACGATCTCAAGCCCGAGATGTCCTCGGTCGAGGTCACGGAGCATTTCGTCGGCGCCATCGCCGGGGGCTACGACCTGATCGTGGTGAACTACGCCAACCCCGACATGGTCGGCCACACCGGCGATCTGGCCGCCGCCACCGCCGCCTGCGAGGCGGTCGACCGGGGGCTCGGCCGCGTGCTCGATGCGCTGAAGGGCACCAACGGCGCGATGCTCGTCTGTGCCGACCACGGCAACTGCGAGACCATGGTGGACCCCGACACCGGCCGGCCGCATACTGCCCATACGCTGAACCCGGTGCCGGTCATCCTCTGGGGCGGGCCGGACGGGGCGCGGCTGCGCGACGGCCGGCTGGCCGACGTGGCACCGACGCTGCTCGCGCTGATGGGGGTCGAGCCGCCGGCGGCGATGACGGGGACCTGCCTTTTCTGAGGCGCCGGCTCTGCCGTGTCGCCGTATTCCTCGCGCAGCCCGCTTCCGCGCAGAAGGGGAGGCGGGACGCGGCGCAGGCCACGCGCGGCGCAGGCCACGGATCTGGCCCTCGAGCGGGTGGAGGGTCCGGGCGACCGCATCGCCACCCTTACCGAGGTCGTCGGAGTCTTCGAGGCGGGGCTAGGAGCCCTGCGGGTCGGCCTGCGGCAGGTTGCCCC
>JBBQDX010000087.1:0-14893 GCA_038320125.1 Rhodobacterales bacterium
AGCGGTCAGGTCGAGGGGAAGGTGAACCGCCTCAAGCTCATCAAGCGACAGATGTATGGTCGCGCTGACCTCGACCTTCTCAGAGCACGCCTCATGGCAGCAGCGTGATCGACGGCCTGCACGAAATGTGAGTCAGACCCGAAATTGCAAGCGTCAGGATCCATTGACCGGCTTGAGACGGCACGGGCTGCGCGATTAGAGTCTTCGGGCGTGTAGAGGTGCGGATGAGCAATGTTTTCTCGCTGACAGACCGACAGATGGAGCGGCTGAGGGCGGTCCTCCGAAAGATTGATGGAAAGCCAAGCGTCGATGATCGCTGTGCCCAGAGCGGGATATGTGCGAAGACCTGACGAGGTTTCTCGGGCCCCCGATCGTCCCGGGAATCCTGCCGGTCCTCGTCCAACCGCGCGGCGATCTCCCCGCCCGCCGCGCGGATTCCGTCGACGAAGGGCGCAAGCGGGCTTGACAAAGCGGAGGGCAGCGTAATTCGAACGGCGGATCGTGATCCCCTAGACATCCGCAGCGCCCAGCCTCTGATCGCGGCGAAGAGATCGTCGAGCGACAGATAGCCCGCTATGCGGCCACGAGAACCATTCGGACGACACGCAGTCCAAAGTCTGACCGCACGATACATCCACCTCATGGCCGCCGGTCTCGACGCGCTTGGCTTCGATAGTTTCGGTATTTACAGGGTTTCCCCCCGCGAAGGGCGGTCGAAAATTACTCTTTCGACCCTCTAAACCCGTCACCGGCCGGACGGCTCCCCTCTGACTATCCGATCATTCGGCTGCGAGGTTCCCGGACGGGAAGGGGGCGCGGAAGCCGCCAGCTGGTGAAGCGCTTCGGGGCGGATGTGGGTGCAGCGGCGCAGCGTCTTTCAGTCCTTCGGGCCGATGACCAGCGCGACCTGTTCGATGGCAATGCCGGCCTCGAACAGGCCGCTTGTGCCGTCATCGCGCCAGTCATGACAGTGCGGATCCTTCACACCGATCTCCACGCGGGCGCGGCGGCAAAGATGCTGCGGCGCGGCGGTTTGCTCCCTCGCAAATATCGATTAAGTGGAGATCACTGAGCTTGCCGAAGGTCGTGATGCGGGAGATGGACGATTTGTTCGAGGCCAAACCCTGATCCGCCGGGGGTCTCCGCTCGGGCAGGGCCGAGCGACGGGCATCGTGGCGGCGGTGGGACGTCTCGCTCGCGTTGCGGCCCTTTCCTATGATTTCGACGAAGGTCAGGCATCGGAGGGGAGTTTGGTGATCGCGGCCATTTTCGTCTGCTGTGTGTGCGATGAGTCGTCGCAGAGGGGCAAATCCGAGGGTATCGAGGCGTATTCCAACATAGCGCCGACCGCCGCCAATCTTCTAGCGACACGAACAAATGCGTAAAGATCACAACACCCGACTGTCCGTGGCACCGATGATGGACTGGACCGACCGCCATTGTCGCGCGTTTCATCGTGTTCTGACACGGCGCGCGCTCCTTTACACGGAGATGGTGACGGCGGCGGCGCTGGTGCGCGGGGGGGCGGTGCATCTTCTGGATTTCGACGCGCGCGAGCATCCGGTCGCGTTGCAGCTCGGCGGCAGCGACCCGGCGGAACTGGCGGAGGCCGCGGCCATGGGCGCGGCGCGGGGCTACGCCGAGGTGAACCTGAACGTCGGCTGTCCGTCGGACCGGGTGCAGTCCGGCTGCTTCGGGGCGGTGCTGATGGAACGGCCGGAGCTGGTGGCGCGGTGCCTGCGGGCCATGGCGGACGCGGCAGGCGACGTGCCGGTGACGATGAAATGCCGGATCGGGGTGGACGATCAGGACCCCGGAACGGTGCTGCCCGATATACTGTCGCGGATGGCGGATGCCGGCGTAAGCCAGGTGACGGTGCATGCGCGCAAGGCCTGGTTGCGGGGGCTCAGCCCGAAGCAGAACCGGGACGTGCCGCCGCTCGACTACGCCCTCGTGCATGCGATGAAGGCGCGGTTTCCGCAGCTGCGCCTGTCGCTTAACGGCGGAGTCGATACGCTGGACGCGGCGCTGGTCCATCTGGGCGTGATGGACGGGGTGATGGTCGGGCGGGCGGCCTATCACGACCCCGGGGCGGTGCTCCTGGAGGTGGACAGCCGGGTGTTCGGGGAGGCCGATCCCTGCCGCGACCGGACGGAGGCGGCGCTGCGGATGGCGCCCCATATCGAGGCGCATCTGGCCGCAGGCGGCAGATTGGGGCACGTCACGCGGCACATGCTGGGGCTCTTTTCGGGGAAGCCGGGTGCGCGGGGCTGGCGGCGGGTGCTGTCGGAGGAGGCGGCGCGGCCCGGTGCCGGGGTCGAGGTGCTGCACGCGGCGCTGGCTCAGGTCGGCACCGCCGCCGCCTGAGCCGGCATCGCCCGGGCCAGTGCGAACGCCACTACCGCGCAGACCGCGATCGCCGCGATCATCGGCGTCACCGTGCCGTCGAAGAACGGACCCGCGACGACGACCATCAGGCCGCCGGTCACCATCTGGATCGTGCCGCCGAGCGACGAGGCGAGGCCCGCCACCTCGCCCTGATCGTCGAGGGCGAGAACCATGACCGAGGGGATGACGAAACCGAGGCAGCAATTGCCCGCGGCCAGCAGCACGATCACCACCGGCAATCCGCCCCACCCGCCGAGGCAGAGCGCCAGCAGGAGCAGGGAGATGCCCGCGAAGCCTGCGGTCGCGCCGCGCACGACCCGGCCCATTCCGAAGCTCTCGCCCGCACTCGCCGCGAACTGGGTTCCCGTGAAGAACCCTGCCGCGTTTACGGCGAAGGCCAGCGAGAACTGCGTCGGAGTGAGGCCGAATTGCGCGGTATAGACGAAGGAGGCGGAGGCGATGAAGACGAAGAAGCTCGCCATGCCGAAGGCGCCGATCAGCGTCAGGACCATGAAGCTGCGGTCGCGCAGCAGCCCGCCGGCATCGCGCATCAGTCGCGCGAGGTCGACGGGACGGCGATGCGCGGGCGGCAGCGTCTCGGGAAGGGCGGTGGTCGAGATCGCCAGGCTGGCCAGGCCGGCGACGGCCATCACCCAGAAGATCGCGCGCCAGTCGGCGATCTTGATCACGAGGCTGCCCGCCAGCGGCGCCAGCATCGGCGAGACCGAGATCACCAGCATGACCATTGCCATCAGCCGCGTCGCCTCGGTCCCCGTCGTCCAGTCGCGGATGATGGCGCGGGGAATGACCATGACCGCCGCCGCACCGAGGCCCTGCGCCGCGCGCGCCAGCGTCAGCGTGCCGATGTCGGGGGCCATGGCCGAGGCGGCCGAGGCTGCACAGAACACGCCGAGGCCGAAGATCAACGGGATCTTGCGGCCCGCGGCGTCGGCCCAGGGGCCGTAGACCAGTTGTGCCAGCCCGAAGCAGAGGAAGAAGGCGATGAGCGTGGCCTGCGTTCCCGCGATGTCGGTGTCGAGGGCCGCGGCGATCTCGGGCATCGCGGGCAGGTACATGTCGATCGCGAAGGGGCCGACGGCGGACAGGAGCCCCAGCATCGCGGCGCGGCGGAACATCTCGGACATGGCGGCGGACCTCTCGACTGCGCCCGTTGCAGACACCGGCAGGCGGACCCCGTCAATGCCGCATCCGCGCAGATCGGGTCTGGCCGCGGCGCAGGGGCGAAGGTATGCGCCGGAGGGCATCGCAAGGAGCCATCCCATGCCCGACATCGCCACCCTCGCGCCGCTCCTCCTCTTCCTCTTGGCGGTCGGTGCCTTCGCGGGGGTGCTGGCGGGCCTTCTGGGCGTCGGCGGCGGAATCGTGCTGGTGCCCGCGTTCTACTACGTCTTCCAGGTTCTGGGCTACGATGGACCCAACATCATGCAGGTCTGCGTGGCGACGTCGCTGGCGACGATCATCGTGACCTCGCTGCGGTCGGTCTCGGCGCACCACAGGAAGGACGCGGTCGAGTTCGGCATCCTGAAGGGCTGGGGCCCGGGGATCGTGGTCGGTGCGCTGGTCGGCGGTCTGGTCGCGACCGCGCTCAGGTCCGAGACGCTGACGGCGATATTCGCGTGCCTTGCACTGATCGTCGCGCTCTACATGACGTTCTCACGCTCGTCGTGGCGGCTGGCGGAAACGATGCCGACCGGGTGGAAGGGCTATCTCTACTCGCCGTTCGTCGGGTTCTTCTCGGTGCTGATGGGAATCGGCGGCGGCAGCTTCGGGGTGCCGCTGATGACGTTGCACGGCGTCGTGATCCACCGGGCGGTGGCCACCGCGGCGGGGTTCGGCGTGCTGATCGCGGTGCCGGCGGTCGTGCTCTTCCTCGCGCTGCCGACAGACGGGGTGCGCCCGCCCCTGACGGTCGGGCTGGTGAACGTGCCGTCGTTTCTCGTGATCGTGGCGATGACGCTCCTCACCGCGCCGCTTGGCGCGAAGCTGGCCCATTCGATGAACCCCGCGCCGCTCAAGCGCGCCTTCGCGTTCTTCCTCTTCCTGGTGGCGCTCAACATGCTCCGCAAGGTGTTCATGGCCTAGGTCTTCCGTCCCGGTATCCGGTCGAAGCGGCCGCGCTCAGGCTCAGGGGTCGATGGTCTCCGCGGTTTGGCGCTGACGCCTCATCGCGACCGTCCCGGGATCGATCCCCGACCCGCCGAAATGCGGCGCGAATGAAGCGTCGCCCCCTCCGTTGCCCCGCCGGCCAGCGGAACAACGTATCCGGGGGCCGGCTTCTGACCTCCGCATCGCGCGGCCGTGAGGAGCCCGTCCCACAAGGCCCGTTTCCATTCCGGTCAGAGGATCGCTACCGCACCAACCTAGGAGCGTGTGCGGGACCGGCCGCCGCGGCGCCCCGGCGAAACGGCGCGGCCCGGCAGTTGCGCCATCACCTCGGCCCGCGCGGCGGGTGTCATCCGGGACCACGCCCCGATCTCGTCCATCGAGCGCGCGCAGCCGACGCAGAGCTGCGTCTCGGGGTGGAGGACGCAGAGCTTGACGCAGGGGCTCTCGATCTCGGCGCGTTTCCAGATGCGGTCGGAAGTCGGGTCGTCGGTCAAGATGCACGTCCAAGATAGGTCAGGCGGTCAAGCGCGCCCTGCAGGATATAGCCTGCGGCGACGTGATCGATGACCTCGGCGCGACGCTTCCGGGACGTATCCGCCTCCAGAAGCGCGCGTTCTGCGGCGACGGTGGAAAGGCGCTCGTCCCAGAAGGCGATCGCCGTGTCGATCCGGCGGGACAGGTTGCGGGCGAAGGCCCGGGTCGATTGCAGGCGCGGCCCCTCGGAGCCGTCCATGTTGAGCGGCATCCCGAGGACGATGCCGACGATGCCCCGCCCTGTCAGGATCGCCTCCAGCGCTTCGGCGTCGAGCGTGAACCTGGTCCGACGGATCGTCCGGAGCGGGCTTGCCACGCTGCGAAAGGTGTCGGAGACGGCGACGCCCAGCGTCTTGGTCCCGAGGTCGAGGCCGGCGAGTGCGCCGATCCGGGGCAGGGCGGCGGCGAACTCCTCGATGGTGTCGAAGATCATCGGGCGAGCCCGGCCTGCTCGGCGGCGCGCGACAGGACGTCGAGGGCAGTGGCGTCATCGGCGAAGACCGTCCTCGCCTCACCGTAGACCGCCGCCGCATCTCCGGACCGTCCCAGCACGCCCAGCGAAGTGATGAGGCGCGCCCAGTCAGCGGGAAGCCCGCCCTGATCGGAGAGGCGGGACGAGAGCTGTTCGACCATGCCGCCGATCATCTCCATCCGGGCCTCGGGCGTCATGCTCTCGGCCCCTGCGAGGTCGTCCGCCGTCGGGCCGGCCTGCGGGGCCTGCTGCGGCGCGGGCAGGTCGGCCAGCGGCGTCGGGTCGCCGGCCAGCACCGACACGTCCTCGATCTGCGCATAGATCGCATCCAGCCAGGGAGCATCGGGGGGCGAGTCGGCCAGGAGGCGGCGCCAGATCGGCCAGGCGCGGTCGGGGCGGCCCCCCTGGGCGAACATCAGCCCCTGGTAGTAGCGCGCGGTGCCGGTGCCGGGCGCGCGCGCCACAGCCTCGGCCAGTGTCCGTTCGGCCTCCGGCGAGACGTAGCCGCCCGCCGCCATCACCATCAACTCCGCCAGCAGCGCGAACTCATTGCCCCCGGCGTCGTCGCCCAGAATGGCCAGCACCCGGTCCTGCGACCTCCAGGCGGCCTCCAGGTCGCCCAGCCCCGCCTGCGTCTGCACCGCGAGCCGCCAGCCTTGCAGGTCGTCGGGCCGCTCGTTGAGGACGGCCTTCAGGCGGGTCGACATCTCGACGACCTGCGGGTCGCTGTCGTCGATGGCATCGGGCACCTGCGTCTCTGCGGCGGCCTGCGACGGGCGGGCGGCGCGGTTGGCCTCGATGGTCTCGACGCGCGCCCGCAGCGACAGGTCGGGATAGCCCGGCGCGCCGATCGAGAGATAGGTCGCAAGGCTCACCCCCACGATCGGCACCGCGATGAGCGCGACACCCAGCCATCGGCTGCCGCCGCGAGGAACCGGTGCGGCCCCGCTTGGGGCCTCCCGGTCGGCGGCGAGCAGGCGGCGGGCGACCTCGGCCCGGGCGGCTTCGGCCTCGGCTTCCGGCAGGGTGCCGCGGGCCTTGTCGCGCTCGAGTTCCCGAAGCTGGTCGCGGTAGACGTCCGCGTCGGGCCGAGCGGCGAGCGCCCCCGCCCTGCGCAGCGCGGTGGCGGGCACCGCGACGCAGAGGGCCAGGACGAGGAGAGCGACGATCCAGAAGGTCATGGGTGTTTCGGTCCGGTAAGTCGGGCGGGCGCTTCTGGCCGGTCAGGGGGTATCCGCACGACATAGACGCCCCGCGCCTGCGACAGAACCCCCCCTTGCTCCTTCGGGGCCTCTCAAGCACAGATGTCGCGGAACTCCCATGAGGTGCCGCTGGAACGCCAGTGCGCCGGGACCGGACCGGGCAAACCGGACCGAAGTTCACGCCGCGCACCATGCAGGGGGCAGACCGCCAGATGCGACGTTTTTCCGCCTTCGCCATCGCCCGCGAGGCTTTTCGCAACCACGAGGGCTGGGGGCGGACCTGGGCCAAGCGACCGCCCGCGAAACGCTACGATGCGATCATCGTCGGCGCCGGCGGGCACGGGCTGGCGACGGCCTACTACCTTGGCAAGAATCACGGCATCACCAATGTCGCCATCCTCGAGAAAGGCTGGCTCGGCGGCGGCAACACCGGGCGCAATACCACGATCATCCGCTCGAACTACCTACAGGACCCCTCGGCGGCGATCTACGAGAAGTCCCGCGCGCTCTACGAGACGCTGAGCCAGGACCTGAACTACAACGTCATGTTCTCGCCCCGAGGTCTCATCATGCTTGCGCAGACGCATCACGAGGTCCGCGGCTACAAGCGCACGGCCCATGCAAATGCCCTGCAGGGCGTGCCGACCGAATGGATCGGGCCCGCCCGCGTGAAGGAGCTCTGCCCGATCATGAACGTCGAGGGGCCGCGCTACCCGGTGCTCGGCGGCCTTTATCAGGCGCGGGGTGGCACGGCGCGGCATGATGCGGTGGCCTGGGGGCTGGCGCGGGCCTGCACCGACATGGGCATGGACATCGTCCAGAAATGCGAAGTGACCGGCATCGCGCAGTCCGGCGGCAAGGTCACGGGCGTGCACACGACGCGAGGCGATATCGCCTGCGGCAAACTGGCGCTGGTGACAGCCGGCCACTCCGGGGTGATGGCGCAGATGGCGGGGTTTCGGCTGCCGATCGAATCGGTGGCGCTGCAGGCGCTCGTCAGCGAGCCGATCAAGCCCTGCATGGACGTCGTCGTCATGGCCAACACGGTCCACGGTTACATGAGCCAGTCCGACAAGGGCGAGCTGGTGATCGGCGGCGGCACCGACGGCTACAACAACTACACCCAGAGGGGCAGTTTCCATCATATCGAGGAGACGCTGCGCGCCCTGGTGGAGACCTTTCCGATGATCAGCCGTCTCAGGATGTTGCGCCAGTGGGGCGGGATCGTCGACATCACGGGCGACCGCTCGCCGATCCTGTCGAAGACGCCGGTGGAGGGCATCTTCGTCAACTGTGGCTGGGGCACGGGCGGGTTCAAGGCGATCCCCGGTTCGGGCTGGGCCATGGCGGAACTGATCGCCAGGGGGCATTCGCCGCTCACGGCCGCCTTCGGGATGGAGCGGTTCCGGGAGGGGCGGTTCATCGACGAATCGGTCGCCGCGGGGGTGGCGCATTGACCGGGGCGGAGCGATCGTGGCCGAAAGCGGGCGGACTGTCGCCATCGCGCCACTTGCGCGATCGCACAGAAGGCAAGTCGCATTTAGGGGGTAGGCGGAACCTCGCCGATGGTGTAGGGACGTGGTCGTATAGCGATTTCAGCACAGGCCACCTGCCATGGCTCATCCGGTCCGCCGCCGTCTGCCACGCGGCATCAACTTCCTGCTCGGGGGCACGATCGTTGCTCTCGGGTTCGTCGTCGTCGCCCTTGTGGGCGGCACGTTCGATTTCGGTATCGGCGCCGCACCCGCCGTGCGCATCGACACGCAGGAGACGTTGGCGAGCCGCTGACGTCTTTGACTGGGGCGCCGCCCGCCACCTTCTGACCGGAGGTGCGCGATGCTTCTTTTGATGTGCCCGAATTGCGGGATCGCCGTCGAGGAAACCGAGCTGGCGCCGGGGGGAGAAGCGCATCTGGTCCGCTCCGGGCCGGGTTCATCGGACGAGGCCTTCGAGGCCTATCTGTTCCTGCGCGACAATGCGAAGGGGGCGCATCTGGAGCGGTGGCGGCATGCCTATGGCTGCGGGAAATGGTTTCTGGCCGCCCGCGACACGGCCACGCTGGAAGTCTTCGGAACCTATCCGGCGCAGTCGAAGACGCCGCCGCCCAATATTCTCGCCCGCATGACGAAAGGCGAAAAGGCATGAGCCGCCGTCTCAAGTCCGGCGGTCGACTGATCGATCGCTCCCGGCGCGTGGAGTTCAGCTTCGACGGCAAGCCGCTGGCGGGCTATGCCGGCGATACGCTGGCGTCGGCGCTGCTTGCAAGCGGCCAGCTCGTCATGGGCCGGAGCTTCAAGTATCACCGCCCGAGGTCCGTCGTCGCCTCCGGTCCGGAAGAGCCGAACGCGCTCATGGGGATCGGCGAGGGCGGGCGCTTCGAGCCGAACCAGCGGGCGACGCAGCAGGCGCTCTATGCCGGTCTCGTTGCACGAAGCCAGAACGCCTGGCCCTCCCTGGCGTTCGATGTCGGACGCGTCAACGACTGGGGCTCCCGGTTTCTCCCGGCGGGCTTCTACTACAAGACCTTTATGCATCCCCGCGCCTTCTGGAAGCACGTGTTCGAGCCCTTCATCCGCAGGGCCGCCGGCCTTGGCGCGGCCCCCCTCGAGCCGGATGCCGATCGCTACGCCCAGCGATATGCTTTCTGCGACACGCTGGTCGTGGGCGGCGGGATCGCCGGGCTGAGCACCGCACTGGCGGCGGGACGCGCGGGCGAACGGGTCATCCTTGTGGAGCGGGCTGGCGTCTGGGGCGGGCGGGCGCCCGTCGATGGCGCGAGCATCGACGGGAGCCCGGCTGGCGCATGGGTTAAGGACGCCGTGCAAGCGCTTGACGCGATGGAGAACGTCACTCGGCTGTCACGATGCGAAGCTTCCGGCGTCTACGATCATGGCTACGTCCTCTGCTGCGAGAGCCTGACCGACCATCTTGCCGGCAAGACCGGACCGCGACAACGTCTCTGGCGGATCCGCGCCGGCAGGGTGATCGCGGCAACGGGGGCCATCGAGCGACCCCTGAGCTTTGCCGGCAACGACGTTCCGGGCGTGATGCTGGCCTCCGCCGTGCGCGATTACGTGGCCGACTACGGTGTCGCCCCCGGCGAACGCACGGTCATCGTGACGAACAACGACGACGCCTATCGCACGGCGCGGGTCCTGCTGGCGGCGGGCCTCCGCGTGGCCGCGATCCTCGAAGCGCGCCCCGATGCGGACAGCCGCATCATACGCGAGATCAAGCAATTGGGCGTCAATGTTCATGCGGGCCGGGCCATTGCGAAGGTCCACGGCGACGACCGGGTGACCGCCGTCACCGTCTGCCTGCAATCCGGCGACGGGACGCCGACGCAGGAGATCCGCTGCGATTGCGTCGCGATGTCCGGCGGCTGGTCGCCCGTCGTCCATCTCTGGTCGCATTGCGGTGGCAAGCTCTGGTGGGACGACGTGCGCGCGATGTTCCGGCCCGATGCCGACCGTCCGCCGACGGGCGCGGACGGCAGAGCCTTCGTCGCCGTCGCCGGGTCCGCTTCGGGCGCGCTGACGATCGGCGAAGTGCTGGCTGACGTGGCCGACCTCATGGACACGGAGGAGCCGGCGACCGATTCCGACGAGGAAGCCCCGATCCGTCCCGTCTGGATCATGCCGGACGGGGCCGGGCCGGAGCTGCGGGCAAAGATGTGGCTGGATTACCAGAACGACGTGAAGGTGTCGGACGTCCGCCTCGCGGCGCAGGAAGGCTTCGAAAGCGTCGAACATGCCAAGCGCTACACCACCCTCGGCATGGCCACCGATCAGGGCAAACTGAGCAACGTCAACGGTCTGGCCATCCTCGCTGACCTGCTGGACGAAGCCATCCCCCATGTCGGCACCACGACGTTCCGGCCCCCCTATACACCCGTCACCATCGGAACCTTGGCCGGCGAGGCGCGGGGCGAGATCTTCCAGCCCCTGCGCCGCACGCCGATGCACGCCTGGCACGAGGACCGCGGTGCCTTCTGGGAGCCGGTGGGCCAGTGGCGGCGGCCCTATTGCTACCCGCGAGCGGGCGAGAGCCACGATGAAGCGGTCCAGCGTGAGGTGAAGAACACCCGGCAAGCCGTTGGAATGCTGGACGCGAGCACGCTCGGCAAGATCCTCGTGCGGGGCCCGGACGCCGCGCGCTTTCTCGACATGCTCTACACGAACTTGATGTCGACCCTGAAACCGGGGCGCTGCCGCTACGGTCTCATGTGCGACGAGAACGGCTTCCTGATCGACGACGGCGTGGTCGCCCGGATCGACGAGCAGACCTTCCTCTGCCACACCACCACCGGCGGCGCCGACCGGATCCACGGCTGGATGGAGGACTGGCTTCAGTGCGAGTGGTGGGACTGGAAGGTCCACACGATCAATCTCACCGAGCAGTTCGCGCAGATCGCGGTCGTCGGCCCGAAAGCCCGCAAGGTGCTGGAGAAGCTGGGCGGCATGGATGTCTCGGCGGAAGCGCTGCCCTTCATGGCCTGGGCGGATGGAAAGCTTGGCGGCGTCAACGTGCGGGTCTTCCGGATCAGCTTCTCGGGGGAGCTCAGCTACGAGATCGCCGTTCCGGCCGGCCAGGGCCAGGCACTCTGGGATCGGCTCGCCGAAGCGGGCGCGGAGTTCGGCGTGATGCCCTATGGCACCGAGGCGCTGCACATCCTGCGGGCCGAGAAGGGCTTCATCATGATCGGCGACGAGACCGACGGCACCGTCATCCCTCAGGATCTGGGGCTCGACTGGGCCATCTCGAAGAAGAAGGATGACTATCTGGGCAAGCGCGGGCAGGCGCGGGCGGAGTTCCAGAGGGACGACCGCTGGAAGCTGGTCGGGCTGCAAACGCTCGACGGGTCGATGCTGGAGGATGGGGCTTACGCCGTGCGCGAGGGGGTCAACGAGAACGGGCAGCGACGCGTGGAAGGCCGCGTCACCTCGACATACATGTCGCCGACGCTGGAGCGCGGTATCGCGATGGGGCTGGTGGCGCACGGGCCGGAGCGGATGGGCGAGGTTCTGCGGTTCAGCCGCATCGGCGCGTCGCCGCAGGAGGCCCGCATCGTCAACCCGGTCTTCTTCGATCCGGACGGGGAGAAGGCCAATGTCTGAAATCGTGATCGCCGCGGCGCGCGACATCGGGATGATCACCCTTCGCGGCGAGATTTCGGCGCTGGCGAAAGCCGTGGGAATGACCGCACCCGCGCAGCGGATGTCCGTGAAATCCGAGGATTGCAGGCTGAACTGGATGTCGCCCGACGAGCTTTTGTTGATCTGTCCGCATGAGGAAGTCGCGCAACGGGTGACCGACTTTGCACGCGCCCTGGAGGGGGAGTTCGCCACGGTGGCCGACGTGAGCGACGCCCGGGCGGTCTTCGACGTGACGGGCGGGGGCGCCGAGATCGCCTTGGCGCATCTCATGCCGGTGGATTTCGCGTCCCTGGCCCCCGAGGAGGTGCGCCGCACCCGGATGGCGCAGATCCCGGCCGCCCTCTGGCGCGAGGGCGGCGGTTGGCGCGTCGTCTGCTTCCGGTCGGTCGCCCTTTATGCCGAGGCGTTGCTCAAGGATGCAGCCGAGACGTCGCGGGCTTGACCCCGACCCCATCCGGGCGACATGTCCGGGGACGCAATCAAGGAGAGACCAAATGGCCTTCGAGCTTCCCGACCTTCCGTATTCCCACGACGCCCTGGCCGCAAAGGGCATGTCGAAGGAGACCCTTGAGTACCATCATGACCTGCACCACAAGGCCTATGTCGACAATGGCAACAAGGCCATCGCGGGCACCGAGTGGGAGGGCAAGTCCCTCGAGGAGATCATCACCGGCACCTATCAGTCCGGTGCGGTGGCCCAGTCCGGCATTTTCAACAACATCAGCCAGTTGTGGAACCACAACCAGTTCTGGGAGATGATGGGACCGGGCGAGTCGAAGATGCCGGGCGCGCTGGAGTCGGCGCTGACAGAGAGCTTCGGATCGGTGGACAAGTTCCACGAGGAGTTCGCTGCCGCCGGCGCGGGCCAGTTCGGCTCCGGCTGGGCCTGGCTGGTCAGGGACAAGGACGGCGGCCTGAAGGTCACGAAGACCGAGAATGGCGTGAATCCGGTCTGCTTCGGCCAGACGGCACTTCTGGGCTGCGACGTCTGGGAGCATTCCTATTACATCGATTTCCGCAACAAGCGGCCTGCCTATCTCGACAACTTCCTCAAGAACCTCGTCAACTGGGAAGATGTCGCCTCGCGGATGTAAGGGAACGCGGAATCCCGGGATATGCAAAGGGGGCCGGTGCGGCCCCCTTCTTTCGTTCTGGAACTGTCGATGCGGCGGGGCGTTGTGGTGCAAGGATCCGCATCAACGCAGGAGTATGATATGACCGAGCGAAAGCGATCGAGCGACGGCACCCGCGAAACCGACGCGTTCATCGACGACATGCCGCCAACCCCGGGCCAGCAGGGTCGTGCAGGCGGCGAGCTTGCGCGCGACATCGGCACCGGGGCCGCGCTCGACAAGGCGACGCAACAGGGACGCCAGGGCGTGACGCGAGTCCGCAAGGCGGATGAGAGCGACGACGGGAAGGACGCCTGATGGCGGGCCTGAAAGAGGGCACGATGATCGTTGTCGCCGACAGCGAGAAAGCCCTGTTCCTGGTCAATCTGACCGATGCCGATGATCCGAACTTTGAGCTGATCCGCAAGACCGAGGAGGCGAATCCGCCCGACCGGGAGCAGAGTGCCAACCGTCCCGGGCGCGACCAGGCTAGCCATGGGTCGCGCATTTCGAGCTACGACAACACCGACTTCCATGAGTTGCAGAAGGAGCGTTTTGCCGCTGACCTGGCCGAACGCCTCTACAAGATGGCCCATGCGGGAAAGTTCGAGCGCCTCGTCCTCGTCGCGTCACCGCAAGTTCTTGGCAACCTACGGAGCGAGATGCACAAGGAGGTCTCAGATCGGATCGTGGCGGAGATTCCGAAGACGCTGACGAACCATCCCGTCGACGAGATCGAGAAGCTGGTGAAGGCGCATATGGACAGTGCCGCCTGACGCGCGGGTTCGCGGGGATAAGGCCGAGACCGCCCAGTCAGGTCTGGCGGGGCATCCGTCCGATGGCGGCAGAGCGGTGAAAGTCCGTTCAGATCCGATACGAGTGCTTTTGTAACGGATGTCTTTTCCCCGGATAGAACTGGGTTCAGTTGGGTTGTATAATTGGGTGGCGAGAAGATTTGGCATTCGGCAGAAGCGGTCCCCCGCGTTCGTGGAAACCGCGCGGTCTTATGGATCGTTAGGATACGAACGAAACGATGCCACCGCCAGGATGCCACCGCCAGATAGTAGGTCCGCTTGCAGTTTTGACGAACGCGCGCAGTGCGTCTAACATTCGCTCGACCCCGGCGGACGGGGAGGGGGCGGAGGGTTTGATGGCGCACAGGACGTCGCCAAGGCGCATGATCGGATCTATCGGGGTCACGTGTCTCGCCGGTGCGGGTGTCCTGCTGCTTTCGTCCCACTCATTGCGCGACGACGGTCCGATACCCGGCATGCGGGATAATATCGGCAGCGCCGGTCTCGGGCCGGCGACGGGTGCGGATGCCCTGGTGCCTGAAGCGCGATCGGTCTTTCCGCCAGCGGCAGTTCGGCCGGATCCTACTCTGCCCATCCCTCCCATGCCTCGAGAGCGCGACACGGCTTCGCCCAGCCTCGATCTCGTGCGGATCGGCGCGGATGGCGCGGCGATCGTCGCGGGTGCCGGAGTACCGGGGGCGGATGTCGTCCTGCGCCTCGATGGACAGGAGATCGCATCCGCGCGGTCCGACAATGCCGGAAACTTCGTCCTGCTCTTCGACGCACCGCCATCGCGCGATGCGCGCGTTCTCACATTGGAGGCCCGCGATCCGTCGGGCGGGGTGAGGCGCGCGCGCGACAGCGTGATCATCGCACCGGGGAATCTGGCCGGCTCCGACACCCTGTCGTCGACGCCGCTCGCCAGCGCAGCCGCGGCTCCCGAAGCCGAGAGGCCACGGGTCACCGACGAAGGTGTGCCGACCGAGCCGGGCCGCGGCACCGGTTCCCTGACCGGACCCGCGGCGGCAGTCGACATGGCGCGGGGAGCCGCGACACCGGCCTCCTCTCCGGACGACGCGCAACCGATGGCCGTGGAGGATGAGGCGGT
>JBBQDX010000088.1:0-14815 GCA_038320125.1 Rhodobacterales bacterium
CAAGCACGACGGCCGCGCCGTCGAGGTCAGCTTCACCCGCGCCGGCGAGGCCAGCGCCTATCTCGACACCGTGATCGCCACCGCCAACACCGGCAGCTACGCCCGCTTCGCCGAGAACGCCGCGGACGGCCTGGCGCTCGAAGCCGGAACCCAGACCATCCGCGTCGCCTTCCGCGGCGACGACCAGGACTTCCGCGCCCTCACCCTCACGCCCGACGCGGGGCAGACCCTGTCGCTGGCCGGCAGCAGCATCGCGAGCGTGGTCGATCTGACCGAGGGAACCCGCGCCGAAGCCGCCCGGGTCCTCACCTTGGGCGATTCGATCACCTATGGGTCCGGCACGCCGGGCGGCTGGCGCGCGCCGCTCTGGGACGATTTCATGGAGCGCGGGATCTGGGTCGATCTCGTCGGCGGTTACTCCAGCAACCCCGGCGCGAACCTGCTCGATCCCGACCACCAGGGCAAAAGCGGGATCACCGCCACAGAGGTCGCGCTCGGCATCTCCACCATCGCCCGCGACCATCCCGCCGATATCGTGACGATCATGCTGGGCACCAACGATGTCTGGAAATATTCGAACGCGCCCGACACGGTGCCGGGCAAGCTGACCTCGATCATCGAGAAGCTGGCGGCGGTGAACCCGGACGCCGATATCCTGCTGGCGACGCTGACGCCCAGGACAGATTCCGGCTATCAGGCCCAGATCGATCGCATCAATGCCCAGTTGCCGGGGGTCGTCGCCGAGGCGCGGGCCGACGGCATCGACGTCACGCTGGTCGACATGTCGGACGTGGGCCTCGACGACATCTATGACGAGGTGCATCCTTCGGCGTCGGGATACGATCTCTTCGCCCGGCTCTGGGGGAATGCGATCACGCGGAGCGCCAACCTGAACGGCGACCCCAAGGCGATCGAGTCCCAAATCACCGATGTCACGGGGTCGAAGGCCGGCGACCAGATCCTGGGCGACGGGCGCGCCAACGTGCTTTCGGGCGACGGTGGCAATGACCGGATCGAAGGGCGCGGCGGCAACGACCGGCTCGAGGGCGGCAGCGGGCGCGACATGTTCGTCTTCGCTCCCGGCGCGGGCCAGGACGAGATCCTCGATTTCGTTTCCGGCGAAGGCGGCGATCTGCTGATGCTGGCGGGGTTCGGGCTGAACGGATTTTCCCAGGTGGAGGACAGGCTCTCCGACGAGGGAACCGGCCTCAGGCTCGACCTTGGATCGGGGAATCGCATCCTCCTGCACAATCTCGACCTCGGAGATCTGGAAAGCGGGAACGTCCTCTTCGCATAGGCGGGGAGCCATAGGCTCCGCCACGGCTACAGTCTTCGAGAGTCATCCGGATTACATCATCGAGGAGGTGTGAAAGTTTACCATATGCTGGGATGCTGCCAGCAAACACTGCCAAGGAGATCACCGTGCCGCAGATCCATCCAGTCATCCTCGCGGGAGGGTCGGGGACACGTCTTTGGCCATTGTCGCGGGCGAGCTTTCCCAAGCAGTTCGCGCGGCTGACCGGCGAGACCAGTCTCTTCCAGGCGTCCGCCCTGCGCCTGTCGGGCCCGGATTTCGCGGCTCCCGTAGTGCTGACGAACGAAGCGTTCCGCTTCATCGTGACCGAGCAGTTGGCCGCCGTGCAGCAGGCCCCTTCGGCGATCCTGATCGAACCCGAGGGGCGCAACACCGCGCCCGCGATCCTGGCCGCCGCGCTCTGGCTCGAGGCGCGCGACCCCGGGGCCGTGATGCTGGTCGTGCCCTCGGATCACGTGATCCCCGATACCGACGCCTTCCGGGCCGCCGTGGCGAAGGCCGTGCCGCGGGTCATGGCGGGCGACCTTCTGACCTTCGGCATCCGTCCCGACCGTCCCGAGACCGGCTACGGCTACCTGCAGCTGGCCGGGGAGCGCGACGCGAACGGAACCTATTCGCTCGACCGGTTCGTCGAGAAACCGGACGTCGCGACCGCCGCCGAGATGGTGGCGGACGGACATTACCTCTGGAACGCGGGCATCTTCCTGTTCTCGGTCACGGCCATTCTCGACGCCTACCGCATCCATGCCCCGGACCTGATGGAGCCAGTGAGCCGCGCGATGTCGGAAGCCGAGACCGACCTGGGCTTCACCCGGCTGGCCGCCCAACACTGGGCCAAGGTCGCGAGCGACTCCGTCGATTATGCGATCATGGAGCGCGCCGACAACTTGGCGGTGATGCCCTATGACGGGGCCTGGTCCGACCTGGGCGGTTGGGAGGCCATCTGGAAGGAGAGCGGCCCCGATGCGCAGGGCATGGTCCTGTCGGACTCCGCGACCGCGATCGATTGCCACAACACGCTGCTGAGGTCCGAGACGCCCGGCCTTCAGGTCGTCGGCATCGGATTGGAGGACATGGTCGTCATCGCCATGGCGGACGCCGTTCTGGTCGCTCCGAAATCCGAGACGCAGCGCGTCCGCGAAGCGGTCGACGTCCTGAAGGCCAAGGGGGCCAAGCAGGCCGTCGAGTTTCCCCGCGACCACCGCCCCTGGGGTTGGTTCGACAGCCTGGTGATCGGCCGGCGGTTCCAGGTGAAGCGGATCGTCGTTCATCCGGGCGCGGCCCTCAGTCTGCAATCCCATCACCATCGGTCCGAACACTGGGTCGTGGTCGAGGGCACGGCCCGCGTCACCGTGAACGACGAGGTGACGCTTCTGACCGAGAACCAATCCGTCTACATTCCGCTCGGGGCGACGCACCGGATGGAGAACCCCGGCAAGGTGCCGATGGTCCTGATCGAGGTACAGACGGGCACCTATCTGGGCGAGGACGATATCGTCCGCTACGAGGATGCCTACGCCCGCAAGTAGCCAAGGCTGCCGGGTCGCGGGGAAGCATCCATTCGAAGCTTCCCCGGAAGGTCCCGGTTGCCATCGCCCCGGCAGGGACGGGGCTGCGAGGGATGGCGCGAAACCCTGCGCCTCTGGCTGCAGGCAGGGCCGGGCCTCTGCCCGCGAGGCGGGGCCACTGCCCGCGAGACGGGGCGCGGGCGATGCAGCCGACTGCGCGATGTAGACTGCGCGATGTCTCGCGCCGGCCTGGCCCCGGACGGACAGAAGAACGGCCAGCGGCCCGGTCTTGCCGGGCCGGGACGCAGAGCAATTTCAGCGAAATTTAGCTATCGGGGCGGCTAATATCCGGTTCCCCGGACCACGACCGCCACCGTGCGCGCCAGGACGGTCATATCCGTGCGCAGCGACAGGGAGCGGTGGTAGGCTTCGTCGAAGCGGACGCGGTCGCTGAACCGGCATTCGTTCCGGTCGGAGATCTGCCAGAAGCCGGTCAGGCCCGGCCGCAGCGCGTAATAGCTGTCGCCGTGATAGAGATCGCGTTGGCTGATCATCATCGGCCGCGGACCGACCAAGCTCATGTCGCCCGTCAGGACGTTCCAGAGCTGCGGCAACTCGTCCAGCGACGTCTTGCGTATGATCCGGCCCACGCGCGTGATGCGGGGATCGTCCTTCAGTTTCTGGGTGCTTTCCCACTCCGCACGCGCGTCGGGATCGGACATCAGATGCGCTTCGAGGCGCGCCTCGGCATCGACGACCATGGAGCGCAACTTCCAGATCCGGAAGGAGCGGCCGTTCCGGCCGACGCGATCCTGCGTATAGAACGGGTTGTGCCCGTCACGCGCCACGAGAAGAGCCGTAATCAGGACGACCGGCATCCAGAACGGAGCGCTGCCGATCACGAGAAGAGTATCGAAAAGCCGCTTGAGGACGCGGCGGTACAACAATCCCGAACTCGGCAGAGCCGTCGCGGCCGGGACGACGCTACGCCCGAGATCGTAGTCGAAATCGTTCAGGTCGGTCGAATGAGCAGACACTGGGCTTCTCCAAACCGCATAAGCAGCGGAAATAAATCAAATTTCATATTACTGCCACGACCAGAACACGGCCTGACAGCTAAGACTTCCCTGCTCGCTCCGCTTTGGCTGCGGCAGAACGCGATCAAGGCAGAACAGATAAGCATTTCTTCAACTTTTCCAGACCAAGACACGAGTCAATCATCCCGCCCTTCGACCGCGAACCTCTCAAGACCAGATCAACCCACTGATCTCACTGTAATAATTCGATGTTCGCAGTTGGCCGTTTCTTGCTACTTTTACTCAATACAGGCTCAAGCGCCTGATAAAAAGGCAATTTTTGGAAACACTCCGTTCGACTGCCTTGGTTCGTTTACGCCGAGATGATCGCATTTGATTCGCTTCTTGCCAAGCCCGCAAAGGTCGCTCGCCACGCCGGGCGCACAATCTCAACCTTCTGGTCAGGATTATCCCGTATCACCCATGCTGGAGGTCGAGATCGGCTTCGGAACCTACCGTCAGACGTCGGCGAACCCTATGCATTCCGGTCTTTCCGCCCCTATAAGACCGACGACCCTTCACCGTGCCGAACCGGCACGTCCTCCGCTCCGGCTCGAAAGGCCTAGCCGACCATGTCCGGTACGAACTTCTTCGCCCAGCATTTCGGCCTGACGGAACGGCCGTTCACGCTGCTGCCGGACCCGGACTTCCTCTATTGGACGCCGGTGCACAAGCGCGCCTATGCCGTGCTGGAATACGGCGTGATGACCCGGGCCCCGATCACGGTCATCACCGGCGAGGTCGGGGCCGGCAAGACGACCCTGTTGCAGAAGCTGCTCACCAACATCGACGAGGACACCACCGTCGGGCTGATCTCGAACGCGCAGGGCGGTCGGGGCGACCTGCTGCACTGGGTGCTCAACGAGCTGAACATCGCCTGCGATTTCGATGCGCCCTACGTCACCAAGTTCCAGAAGCTCCAGGATTTCGTCATCAACGAATATTCCGAGATGCGTCACGTGCTCCTGATCATCGACGAGGCGCAGAACCTGTCGGTCGAGGGTCTGGAAGAGCTGCGGATGCTCACCAACATCAACTCCAACAAGGACGAGCTCCTCCAACTCATCCTGATGGGGCAGCCCGAGCTGCGCGCCATGATCTCGCGCCCCCAATTGCGGCAGTTTGCGCAACGCGTCTCGGCCAGCTTCCACATTCCGGCCATGGATGCGGACACGACGCAGGCCTACATACGCCACCGGCTGCGCCATGCGGGCGGCACCGGCCACGAGTTCACCGACGAGGCGATCGCCATCATCCAGGAGCATTCCGGCGGCGTGCCGCGCCTCGTCAACAAGCTGTGCGATTTCTCGATGGTCTATACCGTGACCAACGACCAGAACGTCGTGGATGCGCAGATCGTGACGGAGATGCTCGGCGACGCCCTCTTCATCGCCACCGACGACATGTCCGAACCCGAACCGGAGGCCGAGACGGCACCGCAGCCGGCTCCCCCCCTCACCCTTCCACCCAGCTCACGGCTGAGAAGCCCCCTCAGATCCGTCGGCCCCGGTCTCCATGACCATCTGCCCGACAGGGATGTCGACGAATGAACAAGACACTCAAGTTCTATACGAAACTGCTCGTGCGGCGCCTGCCCGCGATGGCCCTGCTGTTCCTGATCTGCACGGGCCTGGGCCTCGTGCTGGCCGTGCGCCTGCCGACGACCTATGCGACCTCGGCCCGCCTGCTGGTCGAAGCGCCCCAGATCTCGCCGGATCTCGCCTCCTCGACGGTGACGATCGGGGCGTCCGAGGAGATCGAGATCATTCGCCAGCAGCTGATGACACGGGCCAACCTCATCGACATCGCCAATGATCTGAACGTCTTCGCCCCCGACGACCGCATGGCGCCGAGCGAGGTGGTCGAGGCGATGCGCACGGCCACGAACATCGACTCCCAGGGCGGCGGCGATTCCCGCCGCGGGCCATCGCAGCCGACCCTCGTCACCGTCAGCTTCAGCGCGCGCACCGGGCAGATCGCCGCGGCGGTCGTCAACGAATACGTCACCCGCATCACCACGGCCAACGTCCGCAACCGCACCGGCGCGGCCGAGGATACGCTCGACTTCTTCCAGCAGGAGGTGGAGCGCCTGTCGGGCGAGCTCGACCTGCGCTCGGCCCGGATCTCCGAGTACCAGAAGGCGAATGCCGGTGCCTTGCCCGATGGCCAGAACTATCGCCTCGGCCGGCAGTCCCAACTGCAGGAACGTCTCACGGGCCTCGAGCGGGAGATCGCGGGCCTGACCGACCAACGCGGCCGCCTCGTCGAACTCTTCGAGTCGACCGGCAGCATCGGCCCCGTCTCCGACCGCAACATGAGCGTGGAGCAGCGCCGCGTCGCCGATCTCGAAGCGGAGATGCGGCAGCTTCTTGCCGTCTTCTCCGAGACCAGCCCGCGCGTGACCCAGGTGCGCATACGTCTGGAACAGGCCCGCACCGCGGCCGCTGCCACATCCAGCACCGCGTCGAACGAGGGCGAGGACGCGCAGACCACGCTCTACAGGCTGCAACTCAACGATCTGGACAGCCGGATCGAGCAACTGGATATCCAGCTGCCCAATATCGAAAGCGAACTGGAGCGTCTGGAGGAATCCATCGCCCGGACCCCGCAGAACGCCATCGCGCTGGAAGGGCTGCAGCGGGACTATGCCAATATCCGTGCGCAGTACGACACCGCCATCTCGCGGCTGTCGCAGGCCAGCGTCGGCGAGCGCATCGAGCTGACCGCCCGCGGTCAGCGCATCACCCTGATCGAGGCCGCCAACGTGCCGACCGAGCCCGCCAGCCCGAACCGGCCCTTCATCGCGATCGCAGGCGTCGGGGCGGGTCTCGCCCTCGCGGCAGCTCTGTTCGTGCTGCTGGAGCTTCTCAACAACACCGTGCGCCGTCCGGCCGACGTGCAGAAGGGCCTCGGCATCGTGCCGCTGGCCACCATCCCCTATATCGAGAGCCGGACCCGGCGGCTCTGGCGGCGGACCGGTCAGATCGCCGCGATGCTGATCGTCCTGGCCGGGGTGCCGGCCGCGCTCTGGGCGATCGACACCTACTACCTGCCGCTGGACCTTCTGGCGCAACGGGTTCTGGACAGGATCGGTCTGGCCTGACGTTCGCCGACAGGTCCGTCCGGGACCGCATGACAGCTACGCGCCGGACATCGATCCGGACCGCCACGAGAACGGAACCAACGATGGAAAAGCTTCAACAGGCTCTCGACAAGGCCCGCAGCGCCCGCAGCGGAAAGAGCGGGGCCGCTCCCTCGGCCGAGGTCGTCGCGCGGAACAGGCCAAGACCGGACGATCCCGCCCAGCCGACGCAGACCGGTTCGCGCAAGTCCGAGCCCCGCAACTCGATCTGGGGCGACCTGCGGCAGTTCAATCCGGATGTCGCGACGCTGGTCCACAACCGGATCGTCACCTTCGACGCAGGTGCGGGCGCGACGCATTTCGATATCCTGCGGACCAAGATCCTGCTGCTGATGCGCAAGAACGGCTGGAAGCGACTGGCCATCACCTCGCCCATGGCGAGTTGCGGCAAGACGACCATGGCCTGCAACCTTGCCCTCGGCCTGTCGCGGCAGCCCGATCTCTCGGCGATGCTCCTGGAGATGGATCTGCGCCGCCCCAACATGGCGGGCATGCTGGGGCACAGGCCCGAACACGACATCACCAAGATGCTGAGCGGCGAGATCCCGTTCGCCGAACAGGCGGTGCGGATTCGCGGCAACGTCGCCATCTCGATGGCCAGGCGGCCGTCGAACGATCCGACGCGCTACATGCTCAGCCCCGAGACGATCGAAACGATCGACCGGCTGGAGCAGACCTACCAGCCGGAACTGACGATCTTCGACCTGCCGCCCCTTCTGGTCAGCGACGATACCCGCGCCTTTCTGGGCAATGTCGATTGCGCCCTGATGGTCGCGCGGGCCGAGAAATCCAGCATCTCCCAGATCGACACCTGCGAGCGCGAGATCGCGGAGCACACCAACATGCTCGGCGTGGTCCTCAACCAGTGCCGCTTCGAGGATGACGTCGACGGCTACGACTACGATTACAGCCAGAGCGGCTGAGGCCATAGAGCAAAGACGGATCAGACTGCTTCAGTCTGATCCCAGGATTTTGCTCAAAGCATTGAGTCTGCAACAGAATGCTTTTTCGGATTGATTCAATCCAAAACGTTTCTGGTCTAGCCGGGCTTCAGCGCGCGCCGCAGCATCCCGAAGAAGTTTCGCAAGATGAAGCCGGCGGGCACCTGCCGGGCCGCCGCCACGATCCGCAGGCCGCGATAGCGCGGCACCGGCCGCCCCGCCGCCCGAAGCGCCGCGAGGCGGGCCGCCAGCGCGCCGCGCCGGCGCACCTGACCCGGCTGGATCGGCTTCAGGGCGGCCACGTCGAAGGGTTCGGTCGCAAGCCGCCCGGCCGCCTCGGCGGCCTGCATCAGGTCGCGCCCCGTCTCCGTCCGGGCCACGATCAGGCTGATGCCGTCGGCCTCCCTGAACAGCGGATAGCCGCGCGCATCGGCGGTCCACGCATCGGCGCAGGCGATGTCGGCCGCGACACCGGTGCCGTCGGGACAGATCTTGCAGCGGTGCTGGACATGGCGCGACAGGACCGTGCCCCAGCTCTCGTGATAGCTCATCGCGCGCTCGGACCCGTCGTCCAGCGTCGCCGTCGCATGGCCCGGCCAGCCCCGACCGCGGTAGCGGAAGGCCGTCACCCGCCCGGGCTCCGTTCCCATCTTGCGCAGCAGGGCTTCGGCCCCGGTCTCGCTCGGCACGCCGGCGCAGAAGAACGACACCATGACCGGAAACACCGCATCCACGCGCGCATCGCGCCCCGCCAGCGCGCGCAGCGCCACCACGTCGCAGGGCTTGCCCACGAAGGCGAGCCTGCGCCCCGCGGCAAGGGCTGCCGGCAGGTCGGCCAGCGGCGCGGAGGGCGCATAGCGCGACCCCGCCGCCGCGGCCACGTCCTCCGCGTCCTCCGAGAGGCCGGTCCGGTTGGCGTAGGGCGGTGTCGCCGCGGCCGACACCTGCAGCACCCCCTCCACCGCGCCCGTCTCGAGCAGATGCGTCAGCATCGCCGACAGCGCCCCGCCGGACGACGCGCCGTGGCGCAGGGCCGCGTCGGTGGACCAGCCGGTCCGCATCTCGACATAAGGCCCCCAGAGATCGTCGTCGGTGCGGCCCCGCGCCTCGACGTCCTGGACGAGGCCGGGGCAGGTCGCGGCGATGTCGGCCTCCTCCCCGGAGGTCAGGGGTGCGGTCTGGACAGGGCGCAGCCAGCCGGGTGCCTGCATCCGCATCACGACGGAGCCGGGCGCGATCGCGGCACAGCCGCCGCAGCCCGCGCAGGTATCGCCGCGGGCGACCCGCGCCAGCGCCGGCGAGGCTGTTTCAGGGTCTGGGGATCGGGTCACGGGGCGGCGGCATCCGGTCGGATCATGTTGCGTCCGGGCGCGCTTAGCACCGCCCCTCGCCCGTTGGAACCTGCAGTTGTTTCGCATTGGCCGGGGTGCTAAGCGCCGGACGGGTTGTCCGGGGGGAACGCCCGCCTGCGACCCCGTTCCCAACCTTCCGGATCCGCCGCCTTGTTTCGCTCCGCCTTTCTGCTGCTCTCCGGCAATTCCGCAACATCGCTGTTGCTGCTGGTGCGAAACCTCGCGATCGCGCGCCTGATCCCGGTCGAGGATTACGGCGTCGCCGCGACCTTCGCGATCGCCATGAGCGTGGTCGAGATGGTCTCGGCGCTCGGCATGGAGGCCCAGATCGTGCAGTCCAAGCGCGGCGAGGACCCCGAGTTCCAGGCGGCGTTGCAGGGTTTCACGGCGCTGCGCGGGCTGATCTCCTTCGGGCTCCTCTTCGCGACCGCCGGGCTGATGGCCGATTTCCTCGACGTACCGGAGTTGGCCTGGGCCTATCAGGTGATGGCGCTGTCGCCGCTGATCCGCGGCTTCGGACATTTCGACACCTACCGGCAGAGGCGTGCGATGCGCTTCGGCCCGTCGCTCTGGACCGGGTTCGGCTCGGCGGTGGCCGCGGTGATCGTGATCTGGCCCACCTATCTCGTCTTTCCCGATTACCGGGTCATGCTGGTGTCGCTTCTGGTGCAGGCCGCCGTGGCGACGATCATCTCGCACGTCCTCGCCGAACGGCCATACCGGCTGCGCCTCGACATGGCGACATGGATGGGCAGCACGCGCTTCGGCTGGCCTCTTCTGGCCAACGGCATCCTGCTCTTCGCGGTGATGCAGGGCGAGAAGCTGGTGGCGGGCCGGATGCTCGGCCTCGAGGCGCTCGGCATCCTCGCCATGGGCCTCACGCTGACGATGACGCCGACGCTCGTGCTGGCGCGCAGCCTGCAGAACCTGTTCCTGCCCCGGCTCTCGGCAGCGCAGGACGACGACGCGGCCTTCCAGCGGCTGGCCGAAGTCGCGATCCAGGCCGTGATGGCGATAACGCTGGTCTACCTGCTGGTGATGACGGTAGTGGGCGGCCCGGTGTCGATGCTTCTGCTGGGCGAGAAATTCGCGGCCCTGCCGCCGCTGATGACCTGGCTCGCGATCCAGCAGACGCTGCGGGTCTTCAAGGCGGGCGGCGCGACCGTGGCGCTGGCACGGGGCCAGACGGCGAACGCGATGGTCGCCAATGCGCTGCGCGTCGCCTCCCTGCCAGTCGCAGTCTGGGTCGCGACCCAGGGTGGTGGCCTGATCGGTATCATCGCCGTGGCGATCGCCGGCGAGGCCGCAGGCTTCGCGGTCTCCCTCCTGATGGTCTCCCTGCGGCTCAAGGTTTCCCTGCGCCGTCTGGCGCTGCCCCTGGCGAGCAGCCTCGCGGCGATCGCCGTCATGGCCGCGATCGCCTGGCGCATCCCGGCGGCCTCGGCCGCGGATCTTCCGGGCTTGACCGCCATCGCGATCGCGACGCTGACGGTGCTGGCGGCGCTGGCGACGATGCCCCAGCTGCAACGCTACGCGATGCAGCTGGGGCGGGGCCGGACCGCGCCTCCCGGGGATGGCCCCCGATGACGGCCCCGTCCCCCCCTGTCCTGCTGCATGTCGGATACCACAAGACGGCGACGACCTGGCTGCAGATGCGGCTGTTCCGGCCCGAACACGGGTTCCGCCAGATCGTCACCCATCAGGAGGTCTCCGACCTGATCGAACGTCCCGTCGACATGGCCTTCGATCCCGCCCCGATGCGCGCACTGATCTCCGAGCGCATGACGGACATCGCAGCCGGCGAGGTGCCGGTCATCTCCTCCGAGATCCTGTCGGGCCACCCCTTCCAGGCCGGCCGGGACGGTGCCGTCCTGGCACGGCGACTGGCGCGGATCGTGCCCGGGGCGCGCATCCTCATCGGCATCCGCGCCCAGCACCGCATCCTGCCGTCGGTCTACATGCAGTACCTGCTGCGCGGCGGCACCATGCCCCCCGGAACGTTCTTCGAGGGCACCACGGTGCCGGGGTATTTCGGCTTCGATCCGGTGCATTTCGAGTATCACCGCCTGACCGCCCTCTATCAGGAGCTGTTCGGCGCAAGGAATGTTTTCGTCCTGACGCAGGAGTCGCTGGCGCGTGACATGGACGATGCGGCAAGAACTCTGGCGGCCTTTGCGGAGGCGAGCCACTTCGACGGCCTTCGAAATTCAGCCAGGAAGGTCCAGAGCGCGAGCTATCCGGAATACGGCACCGGCCTTCTGCGGCGCATCAACCACGTTCAGGCCGGTACGCTCAACCCGGTGCCGATCGTCCGGCTGGGAGAGACGCCGGGGGGCCTCTACAGGGTGGCGGGTTATCTGCTCAAGCGACCGCTCCTGTCGTCGCTGCTCAAGGATCGGCGGCCCGTCACCGACGAGGTCGCACGCCGCTTTGCCGGACATTACGCCGGAAGTAACGCAGAATTGGCCCGGATTGCGGTTCATCCGCTGGACCTGACGGGGTACGAGATGCCATCTGTTCCCTTTACGTCCGAAGTCGTTTCATCCCGAAGGATCTGATCCATGTCCGCATTCTCGACCCCGCCCGCATTCTCGACCCCCCCGCCCGCGCTCGCGCGATTCTTTCTGCCTGTCCTCGTGATATTGCAGCTCGCCTTCGCGGCTCCCGCCGTGGCCCAGACCCGCGATTTCGCCGCGGCACTGGCCTCGGTGCCGGCAGGCGGGGTGCTGTCGCTGCCGGGCGGCGACTGGGGAACGCTGACCCTGCGCGGAGCCGGGCCTTCGGTGGTCCGCTCGGTCGATCCCTCGGACCCGGCCGTCTTCTCGCGGATGTTCGTCAAGGACGTCGAGGGCTTGCGGCTCGAGAACCTGTCGCTGAAATACGACTGGAGCCGCGACGACAAGATCCGGCTGCGACCCTTCGAGATCATCGAGAGCCGTGACGTTACCCTGAGCGGCCTGAGCATCGTGGGCGACGTGGCGCGTGAAGGTTCGGCGACATCCCGCGGCTTTCCCTGGGGCATCGGCCTCTCGATCCAGTACAGCCAGAACGTCACCCTCGAGAACAGCGAGGTCACCACGTTCTATCGGGGCATCGCGGTGCGTGGCAGCGACGGGGTGTCGGTCCTCGACAACGACATCCACGGGCTGCGGATGGACGGGCTGAACTTCGCCATGGTTCAGGACGTGAGCATCGTCGGCAACCACATCCATGATTTCGCCCGGTCGATGAACAGCAAGGATCATTCCGACATGATCCAGTTCTGGACCAACAAGACCGACAAGCCGAGCACCGGCATCGTGATCCGCGACAACGTGCTGAATTCGGGACAAGGTGGATTCACCCAGTCGATCTTCATGCGCAACGAGGAGGTCGACCGGGGCCGCGCCGGGCCCGAGATGTTCTATCGCGACGTCCTCATCGAAGGGAACGTGATCGTCAACGCACACCGGCACGGCATCACGCTGGGCGAGAGCCGGGACGTCACGATCCGGGGCAACACGCTGGTGCAGAACACCCAGAGTGCGGGCGACAAACCCAAGCGCGATCTATGGCTGCCGCGGATCTCGGTCTCCGGTGCCTCGCAGGAGGTGGTGATCGAGGGCAACATCGCGGCTCACATACCCGATGCGCAGTCGGGATGGCGGGTCACGAACAACCTGGAGGTGCAGCCGCACGCGCGCATGGAGCCGGGCTTCTACGGCCAGGTCTTCGCCAATGTCCCCCAGGGCGACCCCGCCGATCCGGCCAGCTACGCGCCCCGCCCCGGTGGCCCCGCCGACCGGCCGGGACTGGGCGCGGCCCGCCTGCGGGCGCGCTGAGCGCCGCCCTGCCGGGAGAATGCGGCGAATTCTCTGCATTCTCCCGCGATATCCCGTCAGCAGGACGCCTTACATTGTCTGTCATGTCATATTCGACGTGCTATGACGTCCTGATCGTCATCGGACCAACTGCCGGACTTCGCCCGGCCTGACGACAGGTGTAGTCACGTGGCAGAGATCAGTTCGGGATTTTCGTCGGGACGTGCCGACACGGATGCGGTCCACCGCGCCCGGTTGGCGCTGCCCGTCGTGATCTACGTGCTGAGCGTCGTGACCCCGATCCTGATGCGGCTCGGGCCGCTTCACATGAGCGTCACACGAATGGTTCTGATCGTCATGATCGTGCCGCTGACCGCGCAGCTCTTTTCCGGGCGGTTCGGCAAGATCCTGCCCGTCGACTACCTGTTCTTTGCCCATATCGGCTGGATGACGGTCAGCATGGCCGTCGTGAACCCCGACAGCGTGGTCGAGAATACCGGCTCGGCCGCGATCGAGTTCCTCGGAGCCTATCTGATCGGACGGGCCTACATCCGCAATCGCGGCGATCTGATTGCCCTGACCAAACTGGTCGGCACGATCGTGCTCCTCACCCTGCCGCTGGCGCTTCTCGAGACGGTGACCGGACAGCCCCTCGTGCTGAACCTGATCCGGAAGCTGCCGAGCATCACCAGCTACGCGAACGTCAACAACGAGCCGCGCATGGGTCTGGAGCGGGTGCAGACGCTCTTCATCCATCCGATTCACTACGGTCTGTTCTGTTCGATGGCCTTCGCGCTCGTCTATGTCGGCCTGGCGCGGGTGATGAGCTCCGGGGCACGCCGGGCCTGCGCGGCGGGCTTCGGCCTCGGCGTGTTCCTGTCGCTGTCGAGCGGGGCGCTGCTGGCGCTGCTGCTGCAGATCTTTCTGATCGCCTGGAGCGTGGTCTTCCGGGACGTGGAGAAACGCTGGCTGATGCTGCTCGGCCTGCTGGCCGTGATGTACGTGTTCATCGACATCACCTCGAACCGGACGCCGATCCGGGTCTTCATGAGCTACGCGACCTTCTCGGCGCACAACGCCTATTGGCGCTCGATCATCTTCGATTGGGGCGTGATGAACATCATGGGCAGCGTGGCCGAGGGCATCCCGTCGGCCAAGCTCTTCGGCATCGGCCTGAACGACTGGATCCGTCCGTCCTTCATGCACTCGGGGAGCATGGATAATTTCTGGCTGGTCGTCGCGGTGCGCAACGGGCTGCCGGCCTTCGCGGCCCTGGCCGGGGGCTACGCCTGGCTCTTGTGGAAGGTGGGGCAGCGCGATCTGGGCGGCGATCTGCTTCTGATCGACCTGCGGCGCGCCTGGATGATCTCCTTCGCGGGACTGACCTTCACGCTTGCGACGGTGCATATCTGGGGATCGATCTATTCCTTCGTGTTCTTCATGTTCGGGGCCGGGGTCTGGTTCCTGACGGCCGAACCCGAGAACCGGAACGACGCGCCCGAACCCGAGCCCGAAGCCCACGACCGCAGCCGCGAAAGCTACACGCGGTTTCCCAAGGGACCGGCCACATCGACACCCGTGCGGGATCGGCGCCCCGCCTTGCCCCGACCGGTCATGGCGTCCCGCCGCAACCTGACCGCTCGCCCGGCCGCCGCTCCCACCCGGACCCGTCGGTGACGGA
>JBBQDX010000089.1:0-14708 GCA_038320125.1 Rhodobacterales bacterium
CCTCGACGAGATCCGCAAGGCGCGAGAAACCACGCCACACAACGGTCGCCCCTGGTGGAGGGTCATTTCGTCTGGCGAGGTAGCCGCCGAGACGTGCAACGCGGATCATGTAGAAATCGAGATTGCGTGCAAAGCCAGGCGCAGGCCCGGGCGGGAAGTTGTCGAGGAACTCGATTTCCGTATCCGTAAACACGGCCCTTGGGGAGGCGGCAGGATTGCTCCGCCGAAGCATGACTGACCAATGGATGCGCCATGCAACGACGCAGCACAGCGCGATGCAGTTGGCGAGGCGATCGGCGGTCGTGAGCCGGACCTGCTCGATGCGGCAGCCTGATTTGAGGGTCTTGAAGAACGTCTCGATGGTCCAGCGCCGTGCATACCAGCCGAGCTTGCGGACGGCCTCCTCGTGCGTCTTCACCTCGAGGTTGGTGATCAGCTTCCAGAGCAGCGGCGGACGATCTGCCGGCGGGTCGATCTCCTCGGCGTGGATGATCTGAAGCTGCTGATGCACGTAGCGTTTCTGCTTTCCGATCGGCGGCCGGACCACCATCGTCGAGAACTTCACCGACAGAAGGGCTTTCTGGCTCCGACTGGATGCGTCGTGAAAGCTGATCCTGTGAGTGCCACTTGGAGCGACGTCTGTCATCACCTGCGCGATGGTTGTGTCGCCGTTCCCTGCCAAACGATCTACGCAGCTGCGGACCAGAAAGTTCGTGCCGAGATCCTGCGCCAGACAGTAGAGTTCATAGATATCGCTCTCGCGGTCGCCGATATGCACGCACCGTTCCGGCGCGCCGATCAGCTCGGTCGACCTGCGCAGGTTGTCGAGCCAGCGGATGCTCTCCTTGCTCAGGGTCGGCACGCGGGTCGGGTTGATCTTGCGCTTGAGGGCCCGCGTGCCCTTGAACTTGTCGCGCGACCAGAACTCCACAGCCGTCAGCCTGCCATGATTGTGGGGGGCGGCAGCCCTTCGGGCGTGACGGCGAGGCTCGCATGCATGAGCAGCCCGCAGAGGGTGTGCTGACGGAAACGTCCGTCCTTCTCCTTTCGCCCCGTGGAGGTCCTGGTGAACCCGATCTTCTCGGGCGAGGCGCGCGTGAAGGAGAATTCCGTCGTGTCCTGAAGCACCAGGATCGGACCGTCCGTCGCCTGCACGCGCAGGGCGGACGCCCCGAAGTGCCCCGCCAGGATCCTGTCCTCGTTCACGCGTCCGTTGGAGAAGAACCGATACGCGGCCTTGGTGTTCGCCCAGTTCCGAGGCGCCGTCGGCAGCGATTTACCCGGTCTCTCCCCCATGGCCGCCAGCATCAAGCCCAGCCGTCGGTTCAGCCGCGCGTCTTCCAGACCGCACGCGGCCGTCTCATCTTCCACCCACGTCCCCATGTCAGCACCTGCTCGATTATTGCTGCCAGACAAGGAATCACCGCGGATTCATATGGATCAAGACAGAAATCGCCAGCCGCGTGGACTTGTGGGTAACTGAAAGTCACTTCCTGCGCTTACGTATCTCGCCGGTCGGGCCGGGCCCCTCCATGCGCCCGGCGCCGGCGCGCATGGCAGACAGGAACAACTTGAGGTTGCCGGTCGTTCCGGACGGTCGTGCGGTCGGCGCGGCGACGGACCGCGGCCTTGCCATGCCCGCGCTTTCCGGAGGCGGAGGCCCTTGCCGATGGCCCGGTCGCCCGGATCCTGCCGCGCGCCACCCGCTTTCGCAAGGTCGACATCGGCCAGCGCCGCCGGAGCAATGATATCCGGGAGCGTGATGGACCGGTTGTCGGGACGATGGATCAGGCGCTCACGGGCGATCCGCATGAGCGTTCGGCAGGCATGGACGTTGGTCAGACGGGTAGTTTCTCCGATCCCCTGCTGGGTGATGGGAAACGTGAAAGTCGCCCCGTGGGTGCGTCCGGACGCCTCGAGGCGGGTGCGGACTTCGAGCCGGGCATAGGCGACACGGTTCGCGGCACTGCCTTGGTCAAACCGCTGAAGAAGCCCGGACGTCCGCGATTGCGTGACGGGGTCCGGGGTCGCCAGAAGTTTGCGCAGCCGGGCGGATCTTACCTGCGGCCCGTTCGCCACAGCCGGCGGAGCTGCGAGGGACCCGACATCGCTGAGTGCCTCGACGGTGCGACCGGAGAGGGGCACGAGTTCGGTCCCGACCAGCGTGAAACCCCCCGCAGCATCACGTCGAGGATTTGTGTCCTGCCGCCCGGCAGGGTCTTCGACAGGCCGATCCAGCCTTCGGGCAGACGCGAGGAATGTATCGCCGGATCGCCCTTCGCGGCGAAAACCGTTCCCTTCAGGGCATTGCTTGCCTTGACAGCATGGAACCCCACGAGCAGGTCCGCGAGGCGCTCCTGCGCAAGGACTAGGGAGTTTCGCGGCGAATGCAGGGTCGATCACCGTCGTTTCTCACGCCACCCGGATTTCGAAGGTCTTGCCGGGTATCGATTGAATTGCGCCGCGAACGACAGGACAATGCGCGGCGCGGCGTCCTCTTCGATCTTCGATACCGGATCGCTATAGGTTGTCCGCCGGGGCCGGAAAGCCTCGCGGCCCCGTAAGGATGCCCGATAGGATGCATGTGACAGGATCGGATCGCGATACGCAGATGGCACCGACGTCGGAAGTGATCGACGGGCGCCTCCTGCTGTCGGGCGACCTGCTGATCGGGACGATCGCGGATCTGTCGCACGATGCGGGCGGCGCGGGGTCCGTCGATCTGGAACGGGTCGACCGGATGGACACCGCCGGGGCGTGGTTCGTGCTCGACCTCGCCGGCCGCATGGCCGGGCCGGGGCAGGAGCCGCCGATCTCGGGGGCGAGCGCCAGGCAGTCCGTGCTGCTGGAGACGGTGCGTGCCAACATGCCGGCCGGGGAGGACCTGCGGGAACGCCGCGTCACGCTCGTCGACCGGATCGCGCATGTCGGGCGGGCCACGCATGGGGCATGGCGCATCGCGGTCGAGATGACGGGGTTTCTGGGCCAGGTCATCGCCGCCATCGCCGGGCTGGCGGTCCGGCCCCGGCGGCTGCGGCTGACGTCGCTCGTGCACCACATGCAGGAGGTCGGCTGGAACGCCATTCCCATCGTCGCCCTCATGGCCTTCCTCATCGGCGTGGTGCTGGCCTTCCAGGGCTCCTCGCAGCTCCGGCAGTTCGGGGCGGAGGTCTTCGTGGTCGACCTCATCGCCATCGCCGTCCTGCGCGAACTGGGGATCCTTCTGACCGCGATCATCGTCGCCGGTCGGTCGGGCTCGGCCTTCACCGCCGCGATCGGATCGATGAAGATGCGCGAGGAAGTGGATGCGATGCGCACGCTCGGGCTCGATCCCGTGCAGATCCTCGTGGTGCCGCGGGTGCTGGCGCTGATCCTGACGCTGCCCCTACTGGGGTTCATCGCGGATGTGGCGGGCCTTGTCGGTGGCGCCGTCATGTCGTGGATCGAACTCGGCGTCTCGCCGGTCGTGTTCCAGTCGCGGCTCGTCGCCAACATCGACCTCTGGCAATTCGCCGTCGGCATCATCAAGGCGCCGTTCTTCGCCCTCATCATCGGGGTGATAGGCTGCTACGAGGGGCTGAAGGTCGGCGGCGACGCGGAGTCGCTCGGCCGCCTGACCTCCACCTCGGTCGTGGTGGCGATCTTCATGGTCATCGTCGTGGACGCGCTGTTCTCGGTCTTCTTCGCATTGGTGGGCGTCTGATGGCGGAGGAGGACGACCGGCCGATCATCCGGGTGCGCGGGCTGGTGAAGAGCTTCGGCGATCATGTCGTGCACGACGGCGTCGATCTCGACGTGCGCCGCGGCGAGATCATCGGCATCGTCGGCGGGTCTGGCACCGGCAAGTCGGTCCTGCTGCATCAGATCGTCGGCCTGTTGAAACCCGATGCCGGCCGGATCGAGGTCTTCGGCCAGAGCGTTCGCGACACCTCGGACGCGGACTACCTCGCCCTGCGCCGCCGCTGGGGCGTGATGTTCCAGGACGGCGCGCTGTTCTCGTCGCTCACCGTGCGCCAGAACGTCGAGGCGCCGATGCGCGAGCAGCTCGACCTGCCCGAAGACCTGCGCCGGACGCTCGCGGGGATCAAGGTCCGGATGGTTGGCCTGCCCGACGACGCGCAAGACACCTATCCGTCCGACCTGTCCGGGGGGATGCGCAAGCGGGCCGGGTTGGCCCGCGCCATAGCGCTCGACCCCGAGATCGTCTTTCTCGACGAGCCGACCGCCGGCCTCGACCCGATCGGTGCCGCCGCCTTCGACACGCTGATCGGACGGTTGCAGGCGGCCCTGGGCCTGACCGTATTCATGGTGACGCACGATCTGGATTCCCTGCACGCGATCTGCGACCGGATCGCGGTGCTCGCCGAAAAGAAGGTGCTGGCGGTCGGCACGATGGCGGAGCTGCTGGAGGTGGACCATCCCTGGGTCCGCGAGTACTTTCACGGACCTCGCGCCCGCGCCGCGCTGGCTACGACCGGTGACAAGGGGGAGCCCTGATGGAAACGCGCGCAAACTTCATCCTGATCGGGGCCTTCACCCTCGCCGGCATCCTCGGTGCGCTCGGCTTCATGATCTGGCTCGCCAATGTGCAGCTCGACCGCGAGTATGCCTACTACGGCATCCTGTTCGAGGACGTGTCCGGCCTCGACGCGTCGGGAGACGTGCAATTCAACGGGATCGGCGTCGGCAAGGTGATCGAGCTTCGGATCCACGCGCCGGATCCGTCGAAGGTCTACGTCGGGATCGAGGTTGATTCCACCACCCCGGTGCGCGAGGGCACGGTGGCGCAGCTCAGCTCGTCGGGGGTAACCGGCGTGTCCTATATCTCCCTGTCCAATGTGGCGGCCGGGTCCGCTCCGCTGACGGCTCCACCCGGCGAGGTGCCGATCATCGCGTCCAGACCTTCGACGCTGCAGCAACTCGTGGAGGGGGCGCCGGATCTCATCGAGCAGGCTGCGGAGCTTCTTGCGGAGCTCAAGGAGATGGCAGGGCCGCAGAACCGGACCTATGTCGCCGGCATCCTGCGCAACCTCGACACCGCCTCGGGCGGGCTGGATCGCGCGCTGACGGATTTCTCCGACATCACCGCAAGCGTCGCCGACGCCACCGCGCAGATCGGCGGCTTTACCGAGCGCCTCGACGTGATCGGCACATCGGCGCAGGCGACGCTGTCGGGTGCCGACGCGGCCCTTGCCTCCGCCGGGGAGGCCTTCGATGCGGCACGGACGACGCTCACCGGGTCGGCCACCGCCATCGACAGCGCCGGGGCGGCCTTCGCGCAGGCGGAGGCGCTGATGCGCGACGAGGTGCCGGGGATCGTGGCCCGGATCCGCGGGACGGCGGACGCGCTGGACATTGCCGTCGCGGAGATCTCGAGCCGGACCGGCACGACGCTCGACGGGTTCGGGCAGACCGCGAACCTGCTCAACGCACGGCTTGCCGAACTCGAAGGCACCCTCTCCGAGGCGGAGACCGCCTTCGCCGCCGTCACCGAGGCCTCCGACAGTTTCGACGTGCTCGTGGACGGGGACGGAGCGCTCCTGGTCTCGGAGGCCCGCGCCCTGCTGTCGGAGTTCGAGACCACCCTCTCGACCATCGAGACGGTCGTGGCCGAGGATGCCCCCGCCGTGGTGGCCGACATCCGCGCCGCCGTCGCCAGCGCATCGGAAGCCGTCGAGCGGGTGGCCGCGGATGTCACCGCGGCAACCGGCCGTCTCGATCCGCTGGCCGAAGGCGCGCAGGCGGCGCTGAGTTCGGCCACCAGCCTGTTCGGCCGCGCGCAGACCACGCTCACGGGCCTCGACGGAACGCTGGCCACGGCGACCGCCACGCTGACGTCGGCCGACGGCGCGTTCGACGCGGCGACCGATGCGCTCGCCACCGACTTCGCGCCGCTCCTCGGCGACCTGCGTGTGGCCTCCGACCGCATCCGTGCCGCAGCCGAGCGCGTCGCCGGCGATCTGCCCGCGATCGCCACCGACCTGCGGGCGCTGATCGGGCGCGCCGACGCGGTGGTGGCGCAGGTGCAGGCTACCGTCGCCGACGCGGCGCCGGGCATCCGCACCTTCACCGGCAGCGGCCTGAACGAGCTGACCGGTCTGAGCGCGGAGGCACGCACGCTCGTCCAGTCGCTCGACCAACTCGTGCGCCGCATCGAGCGGGATCCCGCCCGATTCCTCCTCGACAACCGCGTTCCAGAATACCGGAGATGACATGATGAAAGCGAGCCCCCTCACCCGCCGCGCCGCCCTGATCGGCGCCGCCATCAGCCTCGGGGGGTGCAGCGCAGTGTCGTCCCTGAACGCGGCGGCCACGCCGCTCGCGACCTACGATCCGACGCCCGCCCCCGGTGCCACCACCGGGCCGCGCACGGGACGGACCATCCTCGTGGCGCGCCCCGAAGCGCCCGCGGCCATTTCCACCGACCGTATCGTCATCAAGCCGGACGCGCTCTCCGTGGCGTATCTGCCCGACGGCCGTTGGCCCGACGACCTGCCGGCGGTCCTGCAGTCGCTGCTGGTCCGCTCGATCGCGGGCACCGGACGGGTCGGGTATGTCGGACCGGGGGAAGGGGGGCCGGTTCCTGACATCGCCCTCCTGTCGCGCATCGACGCGTTCCAGGTCGAGAGCGCGGGAGCCGCGTTCGTCGCGATCGTCGATCTCGACCTGACGCTGATGCGGGACCGGGACCAGCAGGTCCTCCGGAGCCGTGTGTTCCGGCAGACCGCCGTCGCTGTCGACGACGTGGCAGAAGCCGTCGTTCCGGCCTTCCAGCGGAGTCTGGATGTGTTGCTTCCCCAGATTGCGAACTGGGTGGTGGAGAGCTGAAAAAGTCCGGCGAAAGGTCGCAGGACGCAGGGAAGACCGGCGTGCGGCCGCGTCGATCCCGATCCCGGAGAATGGCCGTCTCCGGGGCCGGCAGAGGTCATCGATCGGCCATCGGCGCAAACCGGCGCGAGGAAGCCGACCCCCGCGACCCGGCAGACGGGTTGGAGTATCGACGCAGGATCCCGCAATGCAAGAGAGAAAGGGAGCCGCCGTCGCCATGCAGATCGGTCGACCGCTCGATACCCGCGAAGTGCCCGTCGAGGTGCCTGTCCCGGTGATCGGGACGGGGCGGGTCCGTCTCCGTCTCAGCGCGACAGCCGGTCCCATACCGATCCGCACGCCGCCAAGGGGAACCGGCTCGCGCGGCCGGCGGAGCGATCCAGCCCCCGGCACGAAGGCCAAGGCGAGGTGGTGAAGGTCTGCGCCGATACGCTGCGCCGGATCCCGAAGGCCATGAATCGGAGTCCGGCCCTACCGGGACTCCGCGCAGGCGTCACCGGCGACGAGGATCCCGACGCCAGCGCCAAGGCGACGCATGTCCTCGCAGGAGATATCGTCGCCGAGAGGCTCGTCCTCGGTCGCGGCAGGGGAGACGCCGATGGCATTGATGCGTCGAGCGCCGATCCTGTCGTCGGAATCGCGATGCGCCCGGGCCACGAGCGCGGCACGCGCAAGACCGCGCCCTCCCGATCGGCCCATGCGCAGGTCGGGGGCGCTGGGCTCCCGCCGCGCGCCCTTCCGCTACCGATCTCTGCTGTCGTTTTCAAACGGCCAACGGCCCGGGGAGCCATCGCCCGACGCCGCATCCATCGCGTCGAGACCCTCATCCTTGCGGTGGGCAAGGTGGCCACTCGCGCCGGACAGGCCGGACCACATGGCCGCCGCTTTCGGTCGCATGCGCCGGCGGCCGCTGGAGGGGCGGGCCAGGCTGAAGACGTGACGGACCGGCGGCATCGGCCATGACGGGGCCGGTAGCACCCCCGCCACCGATCTCCGAGGTGCTGGCCTCCCTTGCGGGAGATGGAAGCCTGCGGGACGGCGTGAAGGTCAGCGACGTGCTGTCGGCCGCGGGCAACCGCAGTCACGGGTTGGTCATCCTCCTGCTCGCGCTCCCCGAGATGATCCCCATACCCATTCCCTGGCTCTCGACGCTCCTCGGAGTGCCGCTGCTGATGGTCTCCCTGCATCTGGCGGTCTTCGGCGACGCGGTCCGCCTTCCGGCTTCGATCCTCCACCGTTCCCTTCCGGCACGCGTCGTCGCGGGCTTTTCGCGCTATGCCCTTCCGCCGCTCCGGTTCGCCGAGCGGTGGTCCCGGCCGCGCCTGAGGCTGATTGCCGAACGGAAGCGGCTGGTCGGTCTCCTCTGCATGCTGGTCTCGCTCGTCCTGTTCCTGCCGATCCCGTTCCTGAACGGAGCGCCGGCCCTTACGTTGATCCTGCTCGCCTGGGGGCTGATCCAGAAGGATGGCATCTTCGTTCTTCTTGGAACGGCCTCCGCGATCCTGATGGTCGGCTCCGCCATCTTTCTGGGAGGCGCGATCACCGTCCTGCTGGCAGGGTTGATCGAAACGCTGGGTTTCGACTGACGCCGGATCGTCTCGAGTGAAGGCGTCAGCGCGCGCGAACTGGCCGTTCCCCCGGTGCCACGGCAATCGTGCTCGATGGTCACGGTATCCCCAAGGCGCTTGCTCCGAATTCGGGCGTCACCGCGCCGGCGTCGTCGTGCCGGCCCAGGCCGTCGATCCTCGCCATGTCGCGGTTCCGCTCGCGCTTGGGACGAAGCGCCACGAGCGGAGGATGGATCAGGAGCAGGAGCCAGCGCCGGCGCCACGGGGCCGGCCGGAGTGTGGCTCCGCGAGGGGTGGAGCCGGCAGGCTCCCGCGGAAGCCTGCGTCGGCATTTTCTTCCGAGAAGCGCCGGCGTGACCCTTTCCGAAGCGTCGTCGATGCGTGCCGCCCATCCGGAAGGCGAGCCGCGCGCCGACATTGTCCGGGGTTCGGAGCTAGGGGTCGGAGAGCCGGCCGTGCGCGGCCGGCTGATCCCGCGGCTGGCGTTCAATACAATCGGGTCGCGTCACCCGCCGTCATCGACGGCAGCACGACCACCGCCGCCCCATGAACGGAGCGCGCATGCAGGTCGATCACGTCATGGTTCAGCATCCGGATGCAGCCCTGCGACACGGCCTTGCCCAGTTCCTGCGGGTCGGCGCTGCCATGGATGCGGTAGAGCGTGTCCTCGCCGTTCTGGAAGAGGTAGAGCGCCCGCGCGCCCATCGGATTGTCCGGTCCGGGGTCCATGCCGCCGTTCGCCACCGAGTAGGGTTCGAGCTGGGGTTGCCGCTCGATCATGGTTTCCGGCACCTTCCAGCGCGGCCATTCGCGGGAAAACTGAAGCCGGGCCCTGCCGTCCCAGGCAAACCCGGCTGCCCCGACGCTGACGCCGTAGCGCATCGCCGTCTCGGGGCTCTCGATGAAGTGCAGGATGGCATCGTCGGGATCGACGACGATCGTGCCACGGACATGGAATGGCCAGGGGTTGGCGACCTCCTGCCGCCACAGATGGGGGGCGATGGACCCCTCGGGGATGGCGGGGATCGGCCAGGGTTCGGTGCCGATGGGACCGTAGAAATCCGGCAGCGGTGGAAGGGCCGGCATGGTGGCGGCACGGCCGACGGGTTCGACCGGCGGTCGCGCACAGGCAGCCAGACCGGCCGTCGAGGCGAGGGCGACGAAGGAGCGGCGGGTGAACATGGGGGGATCCTCTGATGATCGGAACGGGATTCTCGCGGATGCGTCGAAGGGTCGATCAGAGGCGACGGGGCGGCTTGCTCGGGGGGCATCCTTCAAGACTTCGGAATGCGGTCGCTCCTGCCGGAGAACGATCGTCCCTGTAAGGCGGGCTCTTGCGCTCCAATCCTTCTGCCTCGGACACGAGCGCCCGGTCCGGACCGCAGAGCGATCCGGGCAGCGTCGCGATCCGGCATCGCCGATGGATCGAGGCCTCCGTCGGCGGAATGTCCTGCAAGACGGCCGGGCCGGCAAGGACATCACCGGTCTGGCCGACAGGCACCGCATGAATGCCTGTCTCGAGACCTGGCCCCGGCAGCGTGGTGGCATAGGCCCCCCACGGCAGCATGAGGAGCATGGTCAGAAGGGAGGGAAACAACCGGATCAGCCGCATATGCGGTTTCTCCATCATGCCGGCACCATTGTCAAAACCGCCCGTCCCAAGGCCGGGCCATGGCGCGGTCCGATACCCGGCACGTCGGAACTTCTCTGACCGGAACAATCCGCGGCGATGCCGACGACGGCGTCGCGCCAGGATCGAAGCCACATTCGGAAAGCTCCGCCAACGGTTCGAGGAACCGACGAGGCTCGGCGAGACGACGACGGTGGCCGCGCGCGATGCTCCCCGGTCGGAAGCGGACGCGCGGCAAAGGCAGGACCGATTGTGAGGAAGACATGCGGATCGAAGGCCACGACCCAGCGAGAACCGGCCAGTCGCCTGGGGCATCGCGTCCGGACCGACGCCGAGCGTCGCGTGCGGCGCTAGGAACAGCACAGGGTGGCATCGGCAGGATCGCGGCAGGAAGCCCGGTCCTTGGCGGTCTGCCGGAGGGCAGGGTATGGACCGACGGCCGCGGAAGCGGCATGGTCGTCGCGATCGCCGCCGCTTCCGCATCGCCGCCGCTCCCGTCCCGGTCGTCGCGCCGGCCCCGGGGCGAGCAGCGGAGATCGTCGGCGGAGCACGGGCGCGGGCGTCAGGTTTCGACCAGCAGCCCCGCCTCTTTCCAGCCGGTCAGGCCGCCCTCGATCACGGTCGCGGCATAGCCCATCTGGCGCAGGCTGTCCGCCGCCAGGGCCGCACGCCCGCCGGCGGCGCAGAGCACGTGGACGCGACCTCCGCCGTCGCGTCGGGCAACCAGCGCCGGGTGTCCGCTCGGGGTGTCGGCATCGGCCCGGTTCTCGAGCAGGCCGCGGGGAATGTGGATCGCTCCTGCCAGACGGCCCTCGCTCTCCAGTTCCGCCGGTTCGCGCACGTCGAGGATGACGTCACCGGTCTGCTGTGCCGCCTGTGCCTCGGCGGGCGGGATCGTCTCCACGCGGGCATTCGCCTCCGCGACAAGGTCCTTCATCGATTTACGCATCTGGCGGGTCTCCTCAGAATTTTCCGACAGGGATCTTGAGATAATGGTTCCCGTCACCCTCGGCGTCGGGAAGGCGTCCGCCACGCAGGTTGACCTGCAGCGCCGCCAGCATCCGGGCGGGCAGCGCCAGCGTGGCGTCACGTTTCTGGCGGACCTCGACGTAGGATGCCTTTTCGGTCCCGGTCCTGACGTGGATGTTGGCGTCCCTCTGCGTATCGACGGTAGACTCCCATTCCGGCGCGTCGCGGCCCTCGGCCCCGTAGTCGTGGCCGATAAAGAGCCGCGTGTCGCCGGGCAGAGCCAGAATGGTCTGCAGCGAGTCCCAGAGGACCGCGGCGCTTCCGCCCGGAAAGTCGGCCCGCGATGTTCCGCTGTCGGGCTGCATCAGGGTATCGTGCACGAAGGCGGCGTCACCGCAAAGATAGGTGACGGACCCCAGCGTATGCCCGGGTGACAGCATCACCCGGACCTGCATCTCGCCCAGCCGGAATGTATCGCCACCCGCAAAGAGCCGGTCGAAATTCCGGTCGGCGTCGAAGGCCTCGGGCGTGTTGTAGATGTCCCGCCAGAGCGCGGCGATCCCGCGCACCTTCTCGCCGATGCCGGTCTGCGCCCCAGTGCGGTCCTTGAGGCGGGCCGAGGCCATGACGTGGTCGGCATGGGGATGTGTGTCGAGCACCCATTCGACCGACAGGCCATGCTCCTCCACCAACGCCAGCACCTGCTCCATGCTGTCCGTCAAGAAAGCGAAGCTCGCCGGGTCGAAGTTCAGCACGACATCGATCAGCGCCGCTTTCTTCGTCACCGGATCGGCGCAGATGTACTGGATAGAGCCGGTATCGGGCTCGTAGATCCCCCAGACGTCGGGGCTCCCCGGTCCCCGCGATGCGGAATGGCGGACGACGGGGCTGTCGAGGTGCGATGTGGCGGCCATTGTCAGGCTCCGGTCTTCTGCAAGAGGGGACGGGACGTCGCGCGGCCGCCGAGCGCAATGCCGATCAGCATGGCGGGCAGGGAGACGAGGATGCCGGCCAATCCGAGGGCGAGCGACGTCCAGGCCGGGCCGGGGCGGAAACCGCCGAGGCCCCAGCCGAAGCCGAACAGGGCGGCGCCGACGAGGAGCGGCCGGTCGATGGCGGTGGAAATGTCGAAGGACGCGGTCAGCGCCCGCGCCCGGCCTCGCCAGACGAGGTGGTAGCCGGCTAAGGCCGTCAGCGTCGCACCGCCCAAGACGAAGGCGAGGCTCGGGTCCCAAGGGCCGAGGAGGTCGAGAACCTTCGCGGGGTCCGCCATCCCCGAGACGAAGAGGCCGATGCCGAAGACGAGGCCGGAGAGGAAGCCGAAGGCGCTGCGCATGGACTGAACCTCAGAAGACGTGACGGGCGATGGTCGTGGTCAGCACAGCCGCGGCGGCGAAGGTTGTCCCGGCGGCGAGCGAGCGCGGCGAGAGGCGGGCGAGACCGCAGACGCCGTGCCCGGATGTGCAGCCCGAGCCGAACGCCGTGCCGGCCCCCGCCAGAAGCCCAGCGATCGCCATGCCGGCGAGGTTTGCGGGCGCCGACTGCGTCGGAAGGCTGCCGGTGACGAGCCCCACGGCGACGGAACCGGCGATCGACCCGACCAGAAAGGCGAGCGGCCAGAAGCGGTTCTCTGGGCCATCGACCCCCGGCAGCAAGCCGACGAGGCCCCGGGCGATACCGGCGATCTTGCCGAACAGGCCCATCACCATCACGGCGCTCGACCCGATGAGCGCGCCGCCCGTGAGCAACGGCCTGGGCATGGCTTCGGTCGCGACGATCGATCCCATGACTGGCCTTCCTCGGTTTCCGTGGCGTTGCAGCCATCCTCTGTCAGAGGTACATCTGCGTCATGTCTAAATTAGTCAACTCTGATACTGATCGGGGTCCGCCCACGCTTCCTCGCCTGCGGGAGCGGGCAGCCGAGGTTGCCGATCATCTTGCGCTCATGGCGAATGCGAACCGGCTCCTCGTCCTGTGCCACCTGCTCGACAGCGAGAAATCGGTCGGAACGCTCCAGACGATGCTCGACCTCAGCCAGTCGGCCCTGAGCCAGCATCTGGCGAAACTCCGCGACGGCGGACTGGTCGCGACGCGACGGGAGCGGCAGACGATCTACTACCGGATCGCCGACCCGCGCGTGTGCGAGATGATCGACGCGCTCTACCGGATCTACTGCGCGCGCGAGTGAACGGAGGGGTGATTGCGGTCGGAATGAACGATGCCTCGGTGCCTTGGGTGAGCCTGATCCCGGGGCGGGGCCCAGGAGCCGAGAGAACGAGGATACCGGCTGATCCTGCAGCATCCCCGCTCCCGCAGCGACGGCTCCCTCGCCAATCCTGGACAATCGGTCGAGACTCGTTGGTTCCGGGCGAAACGGGGCGCGGCATCGGTGGCTGTTCGGGAAGATCTTCCAAGCCGAAGGCGATGCGGTTCCGTTAGGCAAATGACTCGAATCGTCCAGTCCCAGAAAATCTATCGATAGGCGTTTACGCCTATTTAAAATCGGTGCAGTATCTACCAATCGGCACACCTCACGCCCGGAGGGCTTTCCCTCCGGGTCTTGGTTGCAAAGTGTTCCCGTAACGGAACGACGATGGTGGTCCTGCTGCTACTTATGCTGATCAGGCTTTCTCAGTAGGACCACCAGACCCAATACCCCGGCAACTGCACCAATGATGGTGGCCACCTGGGCTAGGGTGTCCAAGGATATCCAGGGCCTGATAAGACAATACAGCGTCAGCTACCGGGCGCGAAAGAGTTGGTTTTCGTCCGCAAACAGTAATCTTTCGGACGAATCTAAATCATAGTTCATAAATGTTTGTCTTGGAGAACTTCAGATATCGAGCTTGCTCGAGTATTGCTGGATCGATACTAAATCGCTTGTGTCGAGCTGGCACCTCGGGTGGCCCGGAAGCTGTCGGTCGAAAAACGACATCGAGCCGCCGTCCGCACGTCTTCGGGACATCGCCGCATGTTTTCCGCCGCTCACCCGCGGGCTGGATCGGAACGCAGGGCCATCACCGGCTCCGCCGCTCGCCCCGTCATGTGGCCCGACGCATGCGGCGTTCGGAATCCGTCGGCCGCATCGCTGGAAACAAGGCAGATCGTGCCGGCGAGATGAGCGAATGGCGCCGATTTCCTTCCACCAATCCGGCAGGCACCAAGCGCGACGTGGACCGTTTCCGGGCCGGGGCGCGGCGGGGCCGACGTTCCAAAATCTAGGGCGTCATGCACATGGGACCGGCTTCGGGACGAGCGAAGGACGTTCTCCCCCCGTTGCCGCCCCCGCGATCCCCCTGACCGGCATTGGCACCGGGAACGCGTGCAGCAAAAGCCGGTCCCCGGTCCCGCGATCCTTCGGTTCTCCCGAAGACGGGATGATCCTGTCCAGGTGTGAGTCCCGCTTCGGAGCGGGCAGTCCGGGTCAGGTTCCGGCCCTCCCGTCACAACCCGCCGATGATCGCCCGCGCGGCTTCCATCGCCATGGGAGAGGTCCGGGCCGTGAAATCCCCGGGCGTCCACTCCGCCAGGGAGCCCGCGACATGGATTGCGCCGAGGGGTCTGCCGTCCCGACTGACGTGACCCCTTGTTTCTCCTCCAGACGCTGCTGGAATCCAGACCGAAGCGAAGGGACTGGATATGAAGCGAAGCAGGTTCAGCGAAGAGCAGATCATCCACTGCCCGTCAGGCGATTGCAAAGCAATCTGCCGGGA
>JBBQDX010000090.1:0-14655 GCA_038320125.1 Rhodobacterales bacterium
GGTAGCCCAGGATCTCGCCCGCCGCCGTCAGCCGCTCGATCCGGGCGCGCACGGTGGCGCGGGTGACGCCGAGCCGGGCGGCGAGCGCGGAGGCGCTGGCGCGCCCGTCGCTCGAGAGGGCCGCGAGCAACATCCTGTCAAGATCGTCCACCCTGCTCGATCCTCCTGGGCAAACTGCGCGGTTTGCTACGCGTTCCGTGCGGTTATTCCCCTTTCGCTTGCCGGTCCAGCGGCGTTCAATCGCGCCGAAGAACCTTGCGGAGTCCCCATGCCGAGGCACATCACCCTGATCGGCGCACCGGTCCAGACCGGCGCATGGCGCCGCGGCTGCCTGATGGGGCCGGACGCGCTGCGCACCGCCGGCCTGCGTGCCGCGTTGGAGGAACTGGGCCACACCGTCGCCGACGCGGGCAACGTGGCGCCGCTGGCGGTGCAGGTGACGCCCGCCGGGAACCCCGCGATCCGCGACCTCGACCTCTGCGCCGGCTGGGTCGCGGCCCTGCAGGCGGCGGCGGATGTCGGGCCGGACACCACCCCGATCTTTCTCGGCGGCGATCACCTGATGTCCGCCGGAACCGTCCCCGCGATGGCCCGGCGCGCGAAGGCGGCGGAGAGGCCGCTCTTCGTCCTCTGGCTCGACGCCCATTCCGACATCCACGACTTCGACAGCACCGACAGCGGCAACCTGCACGGCACCCCGGTCGCCTATTTCACCGGCCTGTCGGACTTCTCGCCGCAGTTCCCGCCGCTCGAGGCCCGCGTCGACCCCGCCAACATCTGCATGATCGGCCTGCGCTCCGTCGATCCCTACGAGAAGCGCGTGCTGGCCGGAACCGACATCGAGGTGGCCGACATGCGCGCCATCGACGAGCACGGCATCGCCGCCCCGCTGCGGGCGTTCCTCGAGCGGGTGGAGGCGGCGGGCGGCGACCTGCACGTCAGCTTCGACGTCGATTTCCTCGACCCCGCCATCGCCCCCGCCGTCGGCACGACCGTTCCGGGCGGGGCCACCTTCCGCGAGGCGCATCTGGTGATGGAATGGCTGCACGATTCGGGCCTCGTCACCTCGCTCGACATCGCGGAGCTGAACCCCTTCATGGACGACCGGGGGCGGACGGCGGCGCTGATGGTCGATTTCGCGGCCTCGCTCTTCGGCAAGGCGGTCCTCGACCGGCCGACGCGGAGGGCGTGATGCCGGCCGACCTCGACCCCTCCCTCCTCGCCATGGTGCCTTTCGTCTCGGTCGCCGACATGATGCGCATCCTCAACGACGCCGGCGTGGCCGAAACCATCGCCGCCATCGCCGACCGGATCGAGGCGGATTTCCTGCGCTGGGAGAGCTTCGACAAGACGCCCCGCGTCGCCACCCACTCCAGGGAGGGCGTGATCGAGCTGATGCCGACGTCGGACGGCGAGTTCTACGGCTTCAAATACGTCAACGGCCACCCGGCCAACATGGCGCGCGGGTTCCAGACGGTGACGGCCTTCGGCGTGCTGGCGCGGGTGGACAACGGCTATCCGGTGCTTCTGTCGGAGATGACGCTGCTGACGGCGCTGCGCACGGCGGCGGCCTCGGTGGTGGCGGCGCGCCATCTGGCCCCGAAGGACGCGACCGTCATGGCGATGATCGGCAACGGCGCGCAATGCGAGTTCCAGGTGCTGGGGTTCCATCACTGCCTCGGGGTGAAGGAGGTGCGCCTTTACGACATCGACCCGGCGGCGACGGCGAAGGCGGTGCGCAACCTGGCGGGCACGGGGCTCGCGGTCACGGCCTGCACCACGCCCGAAGATGCCATCGCGGGCGCGCAGATCATAACCACCTGCACCGCCGACAAGCGGCAGGCCACCATCCTGACCGACAACATGGTCGGCACGGGGGTGCATCTGAACGCCATCGGCGGCGATTGTCCGGGCAAGACGGAGCTGCACCGCGACATCCTGATGCGGGCGGACATCTTCGTCGAATACCCGCCGCAGACGCGGGTGGAGGGGGAGATCCAGCAGCTCGACGCGGACCATCCGGTGACGGAACTCTGGCAGGTGATCGCCGGCAAGGCCGAGGGACGCAGGCACCGCGACGCGATCACGCTGTTCGATTCCGTCGGCTTCGCCACCGAGGATTTCAGCGCCCTGCGGCACCTTCACGGCGAGGCCCTGCGCACCGGGCATTTCACGGACCTCGACCTGCTCGCGGACCCCGACGACCCCCGCGACCTCTTCGGAATGATCCAGCGGGCCTCGGCCGCGTAGCGGACGACGGCTCCGCGGCGGGCCTCGGCCGCCTGACGGACGACGGCTCCGCGGCGGGCCCCGGTCGCCTAGCGGACGATGATGTCGCGGCAGGCTCCGACCACGTGGCGGGCGAACCAAAACGGCACGGCGCCCGTTGCAATGTGTCCACTCAGGGGCGAAGTGTCCACTCAGGGGCGGCGAGGGCGACAGGATATGCGAGACACGGACGAGACAGCCGGCAGCGATGCCTCCGGCCCCGATCTCTGCATCATTCTGAACCCGGGCTCCGGCAAGAAAAAGCGCGAAGCGCTCGCACGGATCAGGGCCGGCCTTGCCCGCCACCCCGGGCGGTTCGAGTTGCGCGTGCTGCACAAGGGCGATGATATCGCCGAGGCCGCGCAGGCCGCCGTCGACGACGGCTTTCCGGTGCTGGTGGCCGCCGGCGGCGACGGCACGATCGCCGCGGTGGCGAGCGTCGCGCATCCGGCGGGGCGCACGCTGGGCCTGCTTCCCTCCGGGACGTTCAACTTCTTCGCCCGCGGCCTCGACGTCCCCGAGGATACCGACGCGGCGTTGGACCTCCTGGCGCGCGGGCCGACTCGAAAAGTCGCGGTGGGCGAGGTCAACGGCCAGCTCTTTCTCAACAACGCCAGCCTCGGCCTCTACCCCGCCATCCTCGCCGAGCGGGAGGGCACGTACCGCCGCTGGGGCCGGTCGCGGCTCGCGGCGCATTGGTCGATGCTGGTGACCTTCGTGCGCTTCCACCGCCCCCTCGCCCTGCGCGTCACCATCGACGGGAGGGAAGTGCGGCGGCGGACCCCGCTGGCTTTCGTGGCCCGCAGCGCCTACCAGCTCGAGCATTACGGCCTCGACGGGGTGGAGGCGGTGCGGGACGGCAAGTTCGCGCTGTTCCTCGCCCCCGAGCAGGGCCGCTGGGCGCTGTTCCGCTTCGCGCTGCGCCTGGCATGGCGGGCGGCCCAGCCGGGGCGCGACTACGACGTCTACACCGGCCACAGCATCGATATCGAGACCAAGGCGAAACGGCGGCTCGTGGCCCGCGACGGCGAACGCGAACGGATGGCATCGCCGTTCCGCCTGCGGATGCGCGACGTGCCGCTGACCGTCATCGCGCCCGGCAAGGACTGATGCGGCGGATCGTCCATATCTCGGACCTGCACTTCGGACGCGACCGCCCGGAGCTTCTGCGCCCGCTCATCGAGACGATCAACAGACTCGCCCCCGACCTCGTGGCCATCTCCGGCGACTTCACGCAACGCGCGCGGCTGGGCCAGTACCGCGCCGCCCGCGCCTTCTTGTCGAAGCTCGAGCCCCCCTGGATCGCGGTGCCCGGCAACCACGACACGCCGCTCGACAACCTCTTCGTGCGGTTCTTCACGCCATGGCGGCGCTACCGGCACTACATCCACCCCGACCTGCAACCCGTCTGGCGCGACGACGAGGTGGCCGTGGTCGGCGTCAACACGGTCAACCGCTGGTCGTGGCAGCGTGGCCGGATTGGCGGCAATACCCTGCGCCGCATCGCCGCCGTGCTGGGGCCGGAACGGACGCGCACCCGGATCGCCATGCTGCATCACCCGCTGGAGCACGGCCCGGATGTGGACAAGCGCCTGATGCGGGGGGCCGGGGCCGCGCTGGACGCGCTGGAGGGCTGCGGCGTCGACGTGATCCTCTCGGGGCACCTGCACACCTGGCACGCCCGCCCCTTCGCGGACCGCTCGGGCCTCCTCTTCGTGCAGGCCGGCACCGGCCTCTCCACCCGCCTGCGCGGCGAGCCGAACGACTTCAACCTGCTGACGGTTCATCGGGGCTCCGTGGAGATCGCGCAGTGGACGGCGGGCGAGGGCGAGACGGCTTTCGCCGCCACCCGCACCGCCGTCTTCGAGAAGAGGGACGGCGCCTGGGCCGAGGTCAGGCCGGACTGATCATGTGGACCGACCGCTGCGGGAACGGAATCTCGATGCCGGCGGCGTCCAGCGCCAGCTTGATCTCCCGGTTCATGTCCTTCCAGAACCCGAAGAACTCCGTGCGCGGCACCCAGGCGCGGACCATGAAATCCACGCTGGAGGCCCCCAGCGCATCCACCTTGATGGTCGGTTCCGTGTCGGCCATGAACCGCGGATCGGCGAGGATCGTCTCGCGGATCACCCGTTCGGTCAGCGCGAGGTCGGCGGTGTAGCCCACGCCGAACGTCCACTCCGCCTGCCGGGTGTCGTAGCCGGAATAGTTGACGATCGTGTTTCCCCAGACCTGCGAATTGGGGATGATGATCTGCACGTTGCCGATGCTGGCCAGTTCCGTGTAGTTCAGGTTGATCGCCTTCACCGTCCCGCTCTGGTCGCTGATGGCGACGAAATCGCCGACCTTGAGAGGCCGGAAGAAGATCAGCATCACGCCCGCCGCGACGTTCGACAGCGTGCCCTGGAGGGCGAGGCCGATGGCGAGGCCGGCGGCACCGATGACCGCGACGAGCGAGGTCGTCTGGATGCCGAAGGTGTTGAGCACGATCAGGAACGACAGCCCCATGATCGAATAGCGCGCGATGTTGGCGAGGAAATCGAACAGCGTGTCGTCCAGGCGGGCATGGCGGTGGGCCATCCGCTCGATCCGGCGGGCGACCCAGCCGGCGATGGCGAAGCCCGCGACGAGGACGAGGATCGCCGAGAACAGGCTGCCCAGAACGCCCACCAGGAACTCCAGCGATATGAAATCGCCGAGCGCGCGCCCGGGATAGAGTTCGGTCGAGAGGAGCTCGTTCATCGGGGCCTCGGGTCGTTCAGGTCAGGGCGTCGATCGCGCGGGCGAGGGCGGTGTCCTTGTCCGTCACGCCTCCCGCATCCTGCGTGGTGAGCCGGATGTCCACCCGGTTCCAGACGTTGCGCCAGTCCGGGTGATGGTCCGCCGCCTCGGCCAGCAGCGCCACCCGGGACATGAAGCCCCAGGCCTGCGAGAAGTCGTCGAAGGCGAATCGCCGGACGATCGCCTCGCCGTCCCGCGTCCATCCCCCGGGGATGTCGTCCTCTGCAACGCCGGTCATTCCTGTTCCTCCACATCGGCCCGCCTGAAGGGACCGTAGGCCGTAAGCACCTCGATGTCCTGCTCCACCGCGCGCGCCTCGGCCGTCAGGAACTGCGACACGGCGCGGCGGAACCCCTCGTTCGGGATATGGTGCAGGGAATGGCAGGCGACGGGCAGGTAGCCGCGCGCCAGCTTATGGTCACCCTGCGCGCCCGCCTCCACGCGGCCAAGGCCGCGCGCGATGGCGTGGTCGATGGCCTGATAGTAGCAGAGTTCGAAATGCAGCATCGGATGATGCTCGGTGCAACCCCAGTAGCGCCCGTAGAGCACGTCGCGCCCGAGGAAGTTGAGCGCCCCGGCGACGGGCACCCCGTCGCGTTCGGCCAGCACCAGGAGCACGTCGTCGCGCATCGTCGCCTGGATCTCGTCGAAGAAGCGCCGGGTGAGGTAGGGCGTGCCCCATTTTCGTGCCCCCGTGTCCTGGTAGAACTGCCAGAAGGCATCCCAGTGCCGCGGCTCGATCCCGTCGCCGGTGTAGGCCCTGATCTCGCCGCCGAAGCCCTGCGCGACGTCACGCTCCTTTCGGATGGTCTTGCGCTTGCGCGAGCTCAGCGCGCCAAGGAAGTCGTCGAAACCGGCATACCCCTCGTTGAACCAGTGATACTGCTGGCTCGACCGCGGCATCAGCCCCAGCGCCGCCCCCGCCTCCCGCTCCTCGGGCGTGCAGAAGGTGATGTGCAGCGAGGAGAGCCCGTTCTGCTCCGTCACCTGCAAAGCCGCCTGCACCAGCGCCCGGAACCCGATCTCCTCGAAGCCGGGGCGCAGGAGGAACCGCCGTCCGGTGGCCGGGGTGAACGGCACGGCGAGTTGCAGCTTCGGGTAGTAATCGCCCCCCGCCCGCTCCCAGGCCTGCGCCCAGGAATGGTCGAAGATGTATTCGCCCTGGCTGTGCCCCTTGGCGTAGAGCGGGGCGCAGGCGATGACCTGCGTGCCCGCCTTCGCCACCAGATATTGCGGCTGCCAGCCGCTGCGCCCCCCGACGCTGCCGGAGGTTTCCAGCGCGCGCAGGAAGCGGTGGGTCGTGAAGGGAGCGTCCGGCGGCCCGCCGTCCTCCGCCTCGGGACAGGCGCAGGCATCCCACTCGGCGGCGTCGATCTGCCCCAGGTCGGGCAGCACGTGGATCTCGATCGCGGTCTCGGGCGCGGTCTCGGTCGCCGTTTCGGTCTGGGGCTCGGTCATCCTCCCGACATGGGGCCGCGCCCCGTCACGGCAAGTAACCCTCGAAGGTGACGGCGTCGGCGATGCGGCGCGCCCGCACCTCCTCCTCCGGCGAGCGGATCGTCCAGCATAGGATCGGCACGCCGCGCGCCTTGAGCTCATGGACGCGGGCCATGCCGAGGGCATCTGCCTGGTGGCTGATGAAGCCCGCGCCGACGCGGTCGAAGTCGGCAATCGCGGCGAGACGCTCGCGGGTCTCGGGCGGCAACGTGGGCCAGTGTTCCGCGTCGTAGGCCGCCGTCACGAGGCCGCGCGGCAGATGCGGCGCCCTGGCCTGGATGTAGGCGACGGAATGGGGGTTGAACGACATCACCGCGACATCGCCGGCATAGTCCGCGAGGTCGGCGATCACCGCCGCCTCCAGCAGGCCGACCGCGGGGCCCAGCTCCCCGTCCTGGTCCTTGATCTCGATCAGCAGCGGCACCCGCCCCGCGACCATCGCCAGCACCTCCGACAGGCGGGGCATCCCCTCGTCGCACCCGAGGAGCGGGATCGCCTGCAGGTCGGCGGCCTGCCGGGCCGAGACCGCGCCCTGCACGCCCGTCAGCCGGTCGAGCTCGACGTCGTGGAACACCATCGCCACGCCGTCCGCCGACGGCTGCAGGTCGAGCTCGATGGCGAGGCTCAGCTCGATGGCGGCGCGAAAGGCGGCCATCGAGTTCTCCGGCCGTCCGCCGCCCGCATCATGCAGGCCGCGGTGGGCGATGTGGCCCCGCAGGAGGGCGGCGGGGAGGGCCGGCGCGTCGGTCATCGGATGCGGAAGATCCCCTCGATCTCGACCGCCACGCCGAAGGGCAGCACCGCGCCCACGGCCGACCGGCTGTGGCGTCCGGCGTCGCCCAGCACCTCGACGAGGAAATCCGACGCGCCGTTGATCACTTTCGGCTGATCCGTGAAGTCGGGCGTGCAGTTGACGAAGCCGGTCAGCTTCACGACCCGCTCCAGCCGCTCGATGTCACCGCCGCAGGCCGCTTTGACCTGCGCCAGCAGGCTGATCGCGCAATGCCGCGCCGCGGCCGCCCCCTCCTCCACCGACATGCCGTCGCCCAGACGCCCCTTGATGAGACCCTCCGGCCCGTTCGAGACCTGTCCGGAGACGAACAGCAGGTCGCCCGACTGCACGGCGGGGACGTAGTTCGCGGCCGGCGCGGGCGCGTCGGGCAGGGTGACGCCCAGCTTGGCGAGGGTTTCGGCGATGGACATGGGGGATGGCTCCTTCAGGTTTGCCCGAGTGCTGCCACGGCGGCGCCCGGAAGCCAAGGGACGCAAACCCCACCTGTCGGCCGCGCTCCTATTCGCGGAAGGCGCGGTTGAAGTAATCCGCCAGCGGTTTGACGAGATAGCCCAGCGGCGTGCGGTCGTCGGTCCGCAGATAGGCTTCCACCGGCATGCCGGGCAGCAGGACCTGGCCTTGGAGGCGGTCGATCTCGCCTTCGTCGGGCAGCACTTCGGCCTGGTAGTAGGTGGCGCCCGTGTTGGTGTCGGTGAAGGCGTCGGGCGAGACGCGGACGATGGAGCCGAAGAGCTCGGGCGTGTTGCGCGCATCGAAGCTCGGCAGACGCAGGGTCACCGGCTGGCCGGGAAAGACCGAATCGATATGGATCGGATCGACCCGCGTCTGGATGACCAGCGGCCGGTCCTGCGGCACGACGAAGAGGACCGGATCGGCGGGGCGGATCACGCTGCGGTTCGCGAAGATCTGCATATCATAGACGATGCCGGCCACCGGCGCGGTGATGTCGAGCCGGGCGAGCTGCTCGGTCACGGAGCGGAACTGCTCGGCCAGCTCGATCTGGCGGAACTGCAGCTCGCGCAGCTCGGTGATGGCCTCCTCGCGCGCGGTGGTCCCGAGCTCCAGGATCTGCAGGTCGATCTCGGTGGATCGCCCGGTGAGCTCGGCGACGGTCGCCGCGAAATCCCCGACCTGTCCCAGCATCGAGGCCTCGTCGCGTTGCAGCCCCAGCACGCGCGGCGCCTGTGCGAGACCGCGACCGAGCAGGCTCTGCTGCGCGGCGAGCTCCTGGCGGATGAAGCCGAGCTGCAGCGCCATGGCGTCGTCCTGCGCGCCGATGCCGTCGATCTGGCTGGCGATCTGGTCCTTGCGGCGCTCGAGCTGCTCGGCCGCGCGGGCCCGCGAGTCCCCGCGCGCCTCGAAGAGGCTGCGCTGGCCCTCGACGATCTCGGCGATGGCGGGATCGGTTTCGGCGGCCTCGAGGATGCGGTCGGGAAAGGTGATCTCGTCGACCTCGTCGCGCTCGGCCATCAGGCGGGCGGTGCGGGCCTCGAACTCGAAGAGCTGGTCGCGCAGGATGTCGGCGTTGGAGCGAAGCAGCGTCGGGTCGAGCCGGACGAGAACCTGCCCCTCCTCGACCCGGTCGCCCTCGCGCACCAGGATCTCGCTGACGACGCCGCCGTCGGGGTGCTGCACGACCTGCCGGTTGCTTTCGACGGCGACGCGCCCCGAGGTGATGATGGCGCCGGAGATGTTGGCGAGCACGGCCCAGGAGCCGAAGCCGCCGACCAGGATCACGAGGCCCAGCACGCCGAGCGTCAGGCCCCCGCGGGCGGACCATTTCGGCTGCTCCACCCCCCCCGTGGCGGCGGGCGCGGTCGCGCGGGCCATCTTTCCGGCGGCCTTGCGCGGGGCGGGCGGTCGGCTCATGTCACGCCTCCGGGCATGGGGTTCGCGGCGATCTCGCCGTGGTTGCTCACCATCTTGCGCAGCACCTCCTCGCGCGGCCCGAAGGCGACGCGGGTGCCGTGCTCGAGCATCAGGAGCACCTCGCACTCCTGGATGGCGGCGGGGCGGTGGGCGATGATGATGATCGACTGGCCCTGTTCCTTCATCGCCTTGATGGCGCGGTTCAGGGCCATCGTTCCTTCGTTGTCGAGGTTCGAGTTCGGCTCGTCGAGCACCAGGATCACCGGGTCGCCATACATCGCGCGGGCGAGGCCGATGCGCTGGATCTGGCCGCCCGACAGGCGGCCGCCGACCGCGGAGACGCGGGTGTCGTAGCCCATCGGCTGCTCGAGGATCATCTCGTGGGCGGCGGCGCGGCGCGCGGCCTCCACGATCCGGGCAGGGTCGGCATCTTCCTGCAGGCGGGCGATGTTCTCGGCGATGGTCCCGTCGAACAGCGTCACCGTTTGCGGCAGGTAGCCGATGTAGCTGCCCAGCACGTCGGGGTCGTATTGGTCGAGCGTCGCGCTGTCGAGGCGCAACCGCCCGCCGGCCGGCTGCCAGACGCCGGTGACGGCCTTGGCGAGCGAGGTCTTGCCGGCACCCGAGGGGCCGATGACGCCCATCGCCTGACCGGGCTTGAGCACGAAGGACACCGCCCGCAGGCTGGCCTGCTGCGCGCCCGGCGGCACGATGGTCACGTTCTCGGCCACGAGAAGCGCCTGGGGCCGGGGCAGGGCGGTGCGGGGCATGTCGGGGGGGATCTGGTCGAGGATCTCGACGATCGAGGCGCGGCCCTTGCGGGCGGCCTGCACCAGTTGCCACTGACCGATCAGCATCTCGATCGGGGCGAGCGCGCGGCCCATCAGGATCGAGCCCGCGATCATCGCGCCCGCCGTCAACTCGTCCTGCAGCACGAGCCAGGCCCCGAGGCCCAGCATCGCCGACTGCAGGAAGAGACGCAGCGTCTTGGTCGAGACGGTGAAGAAGCCGGAGCGGTCGGAGAAGGAGATGGACTGGCCGAGCGAGGTGCCGCGCGCCTTCATCCAGCGCGCGAAGGCCGCGCCGCGCATGCCCAGCGACTGGACCAGCTCCGCCTCGGAGGCAAGCTGTTGCGCGGTCAGCTCGGCGCGCGCCGTCGCCGTGTTCGCGTCCGCCATCGGCCCGGAGGTCATGATCTGGTTGACGAGGGCAATCACCACGAGGACGAGGCCGCCACCGATGGCGAGGATGCCGAGGTAGGGATGGAAGATGAAGATCGCGCCGAGGAAGAACGGCGTCCAGGGCATGTCGAAAAGCGCGAGGAACACCGGCGAGGACAGCAGCCGCTGCACCGCCTCCACGTCGCGCAGCGGATTGCGGGCGCCGGCGCCGCCGGGGGTGAGCGCGGCGCGGCGCAGGTGGGCCGCGAACACCCGCCCGTCGAGCGCCGACTGGAACCGCGCGCCGACCCGGGCCATCACCCGGCCGCGCGCATGGTCGAGCACCCCCATCATCAGGAACAGGAACGTCACCAGCACCGACAGCGCGATCAGCGTCTCCTCAGAACGCGAGCTGAGGACGCGGTCGTAGACCTGCAGCATGTAAAGCGGCCCGGTCAGCATCAGCAGGTTCACCGCGACCGAGAAGAGGAACGCCATCGTCAGGAGGCCGTTCATCCGCCGTCGGATGGCCGTGACCTCGTCGTTGCCGGACGGGCGATTGGTGGGGTTCGGTGAACGCATCAGGGGGAGTCGATCCGGTAGCTGTCTCGGGGGTGGTATCGCCATCCGGGGCCGCCCCGCAATGACCGCTACCCGAGGGGCGTTAATTCTGCCTGAAGATGCCGCCCAGCACATCCATCAGGATGCGTTCGGCGATATCGGGCTGCCTGGCCTCTGGCACGGGCCCCTGCTGCGCGACCTGCGGCGGGAACTGCGGCACCCGGCGGGCTTCGGCGACGGGGTCGATCATCGGCAAGGGCGCGACCGGCAGGCCGTCGCTGACGCGGATCATCGTTTCGCGCCAGATGTCAGCCGGCAAGCCGCCGCCGGTGACGCCCGAGAGCGGCGAATTGTCGTCGTAGCCGATCCAGACGCCCGCCACGTAGTCGCCGGTGAAGCCCACGAACCAGGCATCGCGGTAGCTCGAGGTGGTGCCGGTCTTGCCCGCCGCGGGCCGCCCATCGGGCAACTTGGCGCGCTGGCCGGTGCCCGCCTCGACGCCGCGATGCATCATGTAGACGAGCTGCCGCGCCGCCGCCTCCTGGATCACCCGCTCGCCCAGCCCGCTCTCGTGGTCGAGAAGCGGCGTGTCCTCGCCGCGCAGCGTGAGCGACGACAGGCCGTAGGGCGTGACGCTGGTGCCGCCGTTGAGGATGCCCGCGTAGGCCCCCGTCATCTCCAGCAAGGTCGATTCGCTCGCCCCCAGCGCCAGCGCCGGCCCGGCGGCGAGGTCGCTCTGGATGCCGAACTGCAGCGCCACGTTGCGCACGATGTCACGCCCGACCTGTTCGGACAGCCGCACCGTCGAGGTGTTGAGCGACCGCGCCAGCGATTCGGTCAGCGTGACCTCGCCCGCGAACTCGCGGGTGTAGTTCTCCGGCGACCATGACCCCGAGCCGGGGATGTCGATCGTCAGCGGCGCGTCGAGGACGTAGTCGTCGAACCGGCGCCCCAGATCGAGCGCCGCAGCATAGACGAAGGGCTTGAAGCTCGACCCGGTCTGTCGCACCGCCTGTGTCGCGCGGTTGAACTGGCCGCCGCCGCGCGTGTTGCGCCCGCCCACCATGGCGCGCACCGCGCCGTCCGCCGACATGACCACGATGGCCGCCTGCGCCTCGGACCCCGCCTTGACCTTGTTCTCGAACACGTAGCTCAACGCGTCCTCCGCCGCCTTCTGGATGCGCTGGTCCAGCGTGGTGCGCGCGATCACGTCCTCGGTGGTGTCGCCGGTCAGGAAATCGGGGCCGTCCGTCATCACCCAGTCGGCGAAATAGCCCCCCGTGTCCTGCCGCGCGGCGGGCGACAGCGTGGCCGGGCTCTCCATCGCCAGCGCGAACTCGGCGCTGCTCAGATACCCCTGCTCGTGCATCAGCCGCAGCACCGTCCTGGCGCGGTCCTGCGCGCGCTCGAGGTTGCTCGTCGGTGCGTAGTAGGACGGCGCCGGCAGGAGCCCCGAGAGCATCGCCGCCTGTGACGGGTTCACCTCGGCCACCGAGGTGCCGAAATAGCGCTGGCTGGCAGCCGCGAAGCCGCGCGCGCCGGCCCCGAGGTAGGCGCGGTTGAGGTAGATCGCCAGGATCTCGTCCTTGGTGAACTTGGCCTCCAGCGCGAAGGCGTAGGGTATCTCCTTGAGCTTGCGCCAGACCGAGCCGGTACGGCAGTCGGCCTCGAAGTCCGCCTCGCTGATGCCGGTCGCGGGGTCCCAGTCCTGGCCGAGGCAGAGGAGCTTGGCCACCTGCTGCGTGATGGTCGAGCCGCCCGAGCCCGAGAACGGGCTGCGCCCGGCGCTCACGTTGGTGCGCATCGCGCCCAGGATGCCGCGCGGGCTGACCCCCCAGTGGCCGTAGTAGCGCTTGTCCTCGCTGGCGATGACAGCGTTTGCCAGATGCGGCGAGACGCCGTCGAGCATCACGAGGCCGCCGAAGTTGTCGCCCCGCCAGGCGAAGGTGCCGCCGTCGCGGTCCTGCAGCGTCACCGAGCCGCGCGCCCGCCCGTCCGCCAATGTCGCCATGTCGGGGATACGGGTATAGGTATAGGCCGTCGCCACCGCGAGGAGCACCGCGACGATCACCGCCCCTCGCCAGGCCAGCGCCCAGCCGAGCCGGGCCACCAGGGTGACGGGCAGCAGCAGCCATCCGAGCAACCCGCGACGGCGCGCCGCCGCGCGCGGTCGGACGGCGCGCTTGCGCCGGGCGGGCTTGGCGGGCGGGGTCGCGGTCTTGCGCCTGTCCGCCACCAGCCGGGAGCCGGGTGTCTTGGCCATCTCTGCTCGTCCCTTCGGGGGGTTTTGCGCGCAGGATACTGCGGGCCGAGCCGAATGTGCACCCCATCCTTCGCATCCGCGGCAAATGTCATATTTTACCGCCCGCCCAATTTCCGGGCTTTGCCGCAGGAACAGACGATTTATGCGGCATGCGGCGCGCCCGCCCCCGCGAGCCGCCCGCCAATGCGTTGCGCCGGCCCGGCCCGGCCCGTGATCTGCCCCGGGGGTCCGCGCAGCGGCCGCAATGGAAGGGGAAAGCCGTGAAACTCATCGTCGCAGCGATCAAGCCGTTCAAGCTCGAGGAGGTGCGCGAGGCGCTCACCGCCCTGGGCGTGCGCGGCATGATGGTCACCGAGATCAAGGGGTTCGGCAGCCAGTCCGGCCATACCGAGATCTACCGCGGCGCCGAATACGCCGTGAACTTCGTGCCCAAGGTCAAGCTCGAGATCGTCGTGCCGACCGCCATGGCCGATCAGGTGGTCGAGACCATCGCCGCCACCGCCCGGACCGACAAGATCGGCGACGGCAAGATCTTCGTCCTCGACGTGGGGCAGGCGGTCCGTGTCCGCACGGGCGAGACGAACGAAGACGCCATCTGACATTCCAAGGGGACAGAACCGATGAACATCCGCAATTTCCTGACGGCCCTCGGCCTCGCCGCCGTGATGCCCGCCCTGATGCCCGTCGCGGCGCTGGCGCAGGACGCCGCCGCGCCCGCCTTCGCCGCCGCTCCCGACACCGCCTACATCCTCAACACGCTTCTGTTCCTGATCGGCGGCTTCCTCGTCTTCTGGATGGCGGCCGGCTTCGCGATGCTGGAGGCGGGCCTCGTGCGCTCCAAGAACGTGGCGATGCAGCTCACCAAGAACATCTCGCTCTTCTCCATCGCCTCGATCATGTACTGGCTGGTCGGCTACAACATGATGTATCCGGGCGAGGGCAACTGGATCGTGGAGGGCTACTTCGGGGCCATCTCCGTCAAGGCGCTAGACGCGGTGGGCGGCGACGACCTCGCAACCGGCTACTCCGGCGCGTCGGACTTCTTCTACCAGTTGATGTTCCTCGCCACGACGGCGTCCATCGTCTCGGGCACGCTTGCCGAGCGCATCAAACTCTGGCCGTTCCTGATGTTCACGGTCGTGCTCACGGGCTTCATCTACCCGGTCGAGGCATCGTGGCAGTGGGGCGGCGGCTGGCTGTCGGAAGCCGGCTTCTCGGACTTCGCGGGCTCGACGCTGGTGCACGCGGCCGGCGGCTTCGCGGCGCTCGCCGGGGCCATCGTGCTCGGCCCCCGGCTCGGCAAATACACCAGGGAAGGCCGTGTCGTGCCGATGCCGGGCTCGAACCTGGCACTTGCGACGCTGGGCACGTTCATCCTCTGGCTGGGGTGGTTCGGCTTCAACGGCGGCTCGCAACTCGCCATGGGCACCATCGGCGACGTCACCGACATCAGCCGGATCTTC
>JBBQDX010000091.1:0-14539 GCA_038320125.1 Rhodobacterales bacterium
ATGACAGGCTCGACCAGCCCGCGCCGTCGCTCTCGGGCGGCGAGATGCAGAGACTTGCCCTCGCCCGCGCCCTGATCACCGAGCCGCAGATCCTGTTTGCCGACGAGCCCTGCGCCGCCCTCGACGGCCGCGCCACGCGCGAGATCGAGACGCTGATGGCCGCCGCGGCCGCCGCGGGCACCCGCCTCGGGTTGGCGACGCACGACATGGGACAGGCGCGGCGGATGGCGACCGAAGTGCTGTTCCTGCTGCATGGCCAGGTTCACGAGGCGGGGCCCGCGCCTGCATTCTTCGACGCCCCCCGCACCCGCGAGGCTGCCGCCTTCCTGCGCGGAGATATCGTCGACTGACGCAGCAGATGTCCCTCCTATCGTCGCCGGCATCACGGCGCCGCCTTGACTTTCGCCGTCGCCGACGGGAGCATCAGGCCACAACCCGGCCCCCATGAGGTTCCCGATGGTCTTCCGCGCGCTTGCCCTGAGCCTTCTGCCGTTCGCTCCCATGGCCGCTGCCGAGACGATGCGGATGGCGGTCACGACCTCGTTCGAGAACTCCGGCCTGGCGGAGATCCTCCTGCCCCGGATCGCGGCCGATACCGGCGTCGAGATCGAACTCGTCGTCGTGGGGACGGGGCAGGCGCTCAGGCTCGGCGAGGCGGGGGACGTGGATGCGGTGCTCGTCCATTCCCGCGCCGCCGAGGATGCCTTCGTCGCCGCCGGCCATGCGACCCACCGGACCGAGATCATGTCCAACGATTTCGTCGTCGTCGGGCCCGCCGGCGACCCGGCCGGCACCGCCGGGGCCGACACCGCGGCGGAGGCCCTGACCCGCATCGCACGGGCCGAAGCCGCCTTCGTCAGCCGCGGTGACGACAGCGGCACCCACAAGGCGGAACTTGCCCTGTGGGACGCGGCAGGCATCGCGCCGGAGGGCGCCTGGTACCGCCCCACCGGCTCCGGCATGGGCGCCGCCCTCAACACCGCCGTGGGAATGGGGGCCTACATCCTGTCGGACCGGGCCAGCTGGCTCAACTTCGGCAACAAGGGCCGGATGGCCATCGGCTTCGAGGGCGATCCGGCGCTCTCGAACCAATACGCCTACCTGCCGGTGAACCCCGAGAAATACGATCACCTCGAGGTCGAGGCCGCCGACGCCGTTGAGATATGGCTCACGTCGGATACGGCGAAGGAGTTGATCGATGGCTACCGGGTCGGCGGCGCGCAGGTCTTCACCTTCAACGCGGTTCCCTGACCGCGTCCAATTTTCCTGCCCCGGGTGCGCAGCCGGATGCCCCGCTCCCCCCCGGTGCCCCGACCGCGTGATCCGACCGCGGGTCGCGGACATGCCGCACCCGGTCCGGCGTTGCCTCCTGTCACAGCCCCGGACGATCCCGCCGCCGCGGTCGTCTCCATGCCGCGTCGGCTCAAGGAAGCCGGGCGGGACATCGACCTCGAAACGTGGCGCAAACCGCCCATACCGGCGCCGCGATTGCCGGACCGACGCGCACCGTTTGCCCCGAGAGAATGGATCCCGACAGCACCGATGTTTGCGACCGAAGGCTGGCCCCGGAGCCGCAGCGGCATCGGATCGCGTGACCGGCGAGAGGAGGACGACTGGTCGGGCAGAGAGGATTCGAACCTCCGACCCCCTGCTCCCGAAGCAGGTGCGCTACCAGGCTGCGCCACTGCCCGACCGTGGGGGCGCTTTACGCGCGCCGCCGGGGCGAGGCAAGGCCCTATTCCCTTGCCGCCCCTGCCCCACCGGACGGCACGGGGGCGGCGGGGGCATCCCGCATCAGGGTTCGGATCTTCGCGCCGATCACCGCGAAACCGCGGCCCGGCCCACCCGCGCGCAGGACGGGTATCGGAGCCGCGCGCCCGAGCCGGATGCCGAGCCGGCCGGCAAGGACAGGGGCGGTTCCCGTTGCGGACGATCGGGGCCTCCTGCGAGGTCATGGGGGGCCGCGTCGTCCGCTCGGTGCGGCTTCGGCGATCCCTGCCCGGGGATCCGGCCTGGCTGCCGGCTTGACGCGACGATCACTCGGCCGCCTTCCGGCGGGGCGTCTCGCGGTCCTCCTCGGACAACATGGGCGAGATGCGCGGCACCGTGCCCGTCTCGGCACGGGAGCGCGTGCGCAGCACGGGCGTGGTGCGCGAGCCGCCGCGACCCTCGCGGAAGACGATGTAGAGACCCGAGACGATGACGACCGCCGCACCGGTCGCCGTGCCCCAGTCGATCGTCTCGTCGAAGAACAGCCAGCCGTAGAGCGCGGCCCAGATGATCTGGCTGTACTGCATGGGAGCCACAAGGACCGCGTCGGCCCGGCGATAGGCTTGGATCAGGGCGAGACCGGCGAGGAATGCCAGCGCCGCCATCATCGCCCAGAGGCCGAGGTCGCCGAGCGGCATCGGCCGATAGACGAACGGCAGCAGCGCCCCCATCAGCACGAAATTCGCCACCATCGGGTAGAGCATCAGGACCGCCGCGCGCTCCTCCCGCCCGATCTTGCGGACGATGACGGAGGTCAGCGCACTTGCGACCGCCGCCGTCAGCCCCGCCAGATGCCCGAGGCCGAGGTCGAGATCGGTCGGACGCAGCACGAGCATCACGCCGATGAGCCCCACGACGACCGCCCCGCCCCGATGCGGTCCGACCGATTCGCCCAGGATGGGGATCGCCAGCACGGTGATTACCAGTGGCGCGGCGAAGAGAAGCGCATAGACCTGTGCCAGCGGCAGGACCGAGAAGGCGTAGAACGCGCTGACGCCGGTGACGACCGCCGAGAGACTGCGGAGCGCCGACCACCAGGGATGCCGGGGGATCAGGGTGCCCTGCTCGTTGTCCCGCAGCAGCATGAAGATCACGAGGGGGAAGGCCAGCAGAACGCTGAAGAACACGATCTGGAAGACGGCGTAGCCGCTGCCCAGCATCTTCACCGCAATATCATGGGTCGCGAAGAGGGCGAAGGCGACCAGGGCCATGAGGATGCCGGAGAGGGGAGAGGATCGTTCGGGCATTCGGGTGTCCGGTCAGGAGTTCGCGCCACCGCCCCCCACGGCGGCGCGTGGGTTCGTCAGGCCGCGTCGAGCGCCGCTAGGATGGCGTCACCCATCTGCGAGGTGGAGACGGCCGTGCCGCCGTTTGGCCCCATCAGGTCGGCGGTGCGGACGCCGTCCGACAGCACGCGCTGTATCGCGGTCTCCAGCTTGTCGGCCTGCGCCCCTTCGCCGAAGGAGTAGCGCAGCGCCATCGCGAAGCTGAGGATGCAGGCGATGGGATTGGCCCTTGCCTGTCCGGCGATATCGGGGGCGGAGCCGTGGACCGGCTCGTAGAGCGCCTTGGGCCGGCCGTTCGCCATCGGCAGGCCGAGGCTCGCTGACGGCAGCATCCCCAGCGAGCCCGTGAGCATCGCCGCGCAATCCGACAGGATATCGCCGAAGAGGTTGTCGGTCACGATCACGTCGAACTGCTTGGGCGCGCGCACCAGCTGCATCGCGCCGTTGTCGGCATACATGTGGTTCAGCTCGACCTCCGGGTATTCGGCCGCGTGGATCTCGGTCACGACGTCGCGCCAGAGGACGCCCGATTCCATGACGTTGGCCTTTTCCATCGAGCACAGCCTGTTCGACCGCTTCCTCGCCAGATCGAAGGCCGAACGCGCCACGCGGGCGATCTCGCTCTCGGTGTAGCGCTGCGTGTTGATGCCGACGCGCTCGTTGCCCTCGCGGTGAATGCCGCGCGGCTCTCCAAAATAGATGCCCGAGGTGAGCTCGCGCACGATCATGATGTCGAGCCCGGCCACCACCTCGCGCTTGAGCGAGGAGAAGTCGGCCAGCGCGTCGAAGCATTGCGCCGGACGCAGGTTCGAGAAGAGGTCCATCTCCTTGCGAAGCCGCAGGAGCCCGCGCTCGGGCTTCAGGGAGAAATCCAGATCGTCGTATTTCGGGCCGCCGACGGCGCCCAGCAGCACGGCGTCCACCGCCTGCGCCTTTGCCATCGTGTCGTCGTGCAGCGGCGTGCCGTGCTTGTCGTAGGCGGCGCCGCCGACGACATCTTCCGACACGTCGAAGACGAGGCCCCTGTTCGCACCGAACCAGTCGATGACGCGGCGCACCTCGGCCATGACTTCGGGGCCGATGCCGTCGCCCGGCAGGATCAGGAGGGAGGGATTCGCCATGGCGCGCACCTTGTCTGGGGTCATGTTGGCTCGGATGCGGATCGGCCTAGTGCCTGCCCCGGCAGGCGTCAAGGAACGGCCACGTCGACCCAGACGAGGCGGCCCGTGCCCGCCGCCTCGACAGCCGCCAGAAGCGGATCGCCGGGCGCGGGCCAGACGATCCCCGCGCCCAGAACTGCCAGAGCACGGGGCGGCAGGACGTAGTCGACGCGCATCGGGCCGGTCGATTCCCACGCCGCGGTTGCCGGCCCTTCGGCCCCCCGGGGTATCGCATCCTGCAATGCCGGCAGATCGAGGAGCCTGCGCAGGGCTTCACGGTAACCCTCTCCGCGTTCGGGGTCGATATTGGCGCGGCCCAGCACCAGGGGCAGGTCGCTGCCCGCCGCCAGCTCCGCCACGAAGGCCAGCTCGTCGCGGTTCCGCAGGCCATTGCGATCCTCGGGGCCATCGAAGACGGGCGTTCCCGCGGCCATCGTCACCAGCGTCAGAACCGTCTCCCCGACCGTCAGGGGCACGACCCACTGCGCCGTCGTCGCCAGCGGAACGAGGTCGCGGGCGGCCTGCGGCAACAGCTCGCCCGTGTCGGCGCGATCCGACCAGAGCGTGGCGCTCAGGTCGCGGGGCGCCCCCAATGGGACACGCGACAGCAACGCCAGGCCGCTGTCGCCGGTGAACCAACCGTAGCCGAGCGCGTCGCGGGGGCCATGGACATCGCCGTCGCCGTCGAGGTCCACGCCGGACGGCGCGCCGGAAACCGGGCGCAGCGCAAGCCGGTGGGGATAGTCGCGGCCGTGCTCGGCCAGCCGGCCGGCCAGCCCCGCGAGACCCGCGCCGCCGTTGTCCCAGTCGACGTCGAGCAGCAGGAGCACGTCCGCGTCGGCCGCTGCGATCACGTCGAGCGCGGCCTCGGCCTGATCGTCCTTCGCCGCGCGCAGATCGCGCAGCATGAGACCCGGACCCTTGCGGCCAAGCCCGCTGTCGTAGGTGGCGATGCGCAGGGTATCGGCGGAAGCTGCCGCGGGAGCCGTCGCGGTAAGGGCCGCCAGCAGGATCAGGCCGGCAGGAATGCCGGGTCGGCCGCGCCATCCGCCGCGCCGATGCGGCGGCGCTTCTGCAAGATCAGCACCGCCAGGCGGCGCATGGCGATGCCGCGCAACAGCAGCGCGGCGGGAACGAAGGCCCATAGCGACATCATCCAGACCAGCATCAGGTCGCTGTCGAGCATCGAGACGCCGTAGAACCGGGCCGCGACCACCGCGACCGGCGGGGCCACATATGGTATCAGGATCCCTAACAGGATGTTAACGGCCCCGTCGCGCCCGAGCCGCCTGACCACATCCGCGCCTGCCGTCGGGTCGAAGGTCGGCAGGTTGATCCAGAGGTTGAAGCTGCCGGTGGGCGACGGCCAGCCGCGCAACCGGATCAGGATCGCGAAGATCGTCAGGCCGGTAAGGCTCACGAGATAGGCGAGGCCGGCGGTGGCCCGCACCGCCTGCACCTGCACCGGCGACGCTGCCTCCGGCAGGAGCCACAGGACCAGGCGGACGGGGCTGAACGGCAGGTCGGTCGCATGTCCGAGCAAGGCGCCGATGGCGAGCAGCAGACGCGCGAGGGGCGAGGCGTCGGTCCCGCCGGAGAGGGCGATGGAGGCAAGGGCCAGGATGCCGAAGAGGATGCCGAACCGCACCCGGTTGAACGGGGGTGCGTGGCGGAACTCCAAGAGGCTCGGGCAGATCGAGGCATATTCCACGACGACGAAGAGGGCAGCGAAGATCGCCACCAGAAGGATCGCATCGGTGACCTGCGACGTCTGCCCGCGCAGCAGCAGAGACGGCACGAGAATCGTGACGGCCACGAGCAGCGCGCGGAAGCACGCACCTGGAAGCTGCGAAATCACTGCCTGTCGATCCTTGCGGGATGGCCCCCGTTTTCGGAGCCCTGCACGTCTCTCACCCTCGTTGGGGCGACTGCCTCATTCTTGCCATCATCGTGCCTTGTTTAACGTCGCCTCGCAAGCTCCTGACTGCAAAAGGAAAGCCGGCAGGCATTTTTGTGTGCCCGGAATGCCGCAAGACCCTTCCGGATGCCGGAAAGGTTCTGCGTTTTCAATAGCCATGCCCATGACGTTGAAGTCTCGGCCGTCAGACCCAGGGACGTTCCTGCGACAGGCGGGATTCGAAGGCCTCGATGGCCGGGGCCTTCTCCATCGTCAGGCCGATATCGTCCAGACCGTTGAGCAGGCAGTGCTTCTTGAAGGCGTCGACCTCGAACGGGTAGGCAATGCCGTCGGTCCCCGTCACGGTCTGCGCCTCGAGGTCCACGGTGATGCGCGCGTTCTCGCCGTTGCGGGCATCCTCCATCAGCGCTTCGACCTGCTCCTGCGGCAGCACGACCGGCAGGATGCCGTTCTTGAAGCAGTTGTTGTGGAAGATGTCGGCGAAGCTCGGCGCGATCACGGCGCGGATGCCGAAGTCGAGGAGGGCCCAGGGCGCGTGCTCCCGCGACGAGCCGCAGCCGAAGTTCTCGCCCGCGACGAGGATCTGGGCGCCACGGTAGGCGGGCTTGTTGAGCACGAAGTCCGGCAGTTCCTCGCCGTCGTCGCCGTAGCGCATCTCGTCGAACAGATTCACGCCCAACCCCGTCCTGCGGATCGTCTTGAGGAACTGCTTGGGGATGATCATGTCGGTATCGATGTTGATCAGCGGCAGCGGCGCCGCGACGCCGGTGATGGTCTCGAACTTGTCCATTGGTCCCTCCGAGGATGTCGGTCCGGCTTACGCGTCCGGCACGGCGAAGGTCAACGAGGCCCAGGAGGTCATCCAGACGGGATCGCCCGCGGCGGCGGGTTCCAGCGGGTAGATGCGAACCGAGTCGATCAGGTATTCGTGCCCCGCGGAGACCGGCAGCACCGCCCGCCCCTCGCCGTCGGCCCTGTGTATCGTCACGACGACCTCGCCCTGCGCGTCCTTCTCGAACATCTCGAATTGCGCTTGGCGGACGGGCGCATCGTCGAGGAAGACCTGCACCGGCAGCCCGTCCGTCACGTCGTCGACATAGGGGTTCAACTCCGCCACGATCTCGGTGCGCAGGCCGTGGCGCGCATCCGCGCCCGCGCCGTCGCCGACCGCGACCAGCGCCTTGGCGTAGCGGCGATAGCGTTCCCTGAACGTGTCCTGCGGCAGACCCCGGTCGATATGGTCCGCCTGGGCGTAGGCGAAATCCTTGTGCTCGGTAAACCGCACCCACATCGCCCAATCGGTATAGGTCACGATCTGATCGGTCGTCTCGTGCAGGATGGTGAGCAACCCCGCGGGCAGGTCGGCCACGTCGAACGCCGGGTTGTCGCCGACGCGCGCGGGCACGGGAAAAATCGCGCCGCCCGCGACCAGGTCGAAGCGGGTCGACCGGTTCGGGACGTAGCTGAGCGACGAGCCTTTGAAGAACTCGCCGTTGCGGAAGGCGGCGACGACCGGGGTGCCGGCGGGCACGGTGTAGTCCGCGGCATCGATCCAGAACTCATGCGCTTGAAGCGGAGCCGCGAACATGCACAGTGCGGTGAGGGCGGATGTGAAGGGAACGTTCATGCGGCACTTCCTTGGGCTGGACATCAGGGTGGCGCTCGCCGGGCTTCTGTCAATCGCCTTTGCCGTCGCGGCCGCCGCGCATGAGGTCCAGCCCGCCGTGTCCGATGTGGAGATCGACGCCCAGAGCGTCACGATCTCGCTGACGACGGCGGTGGAGCCCCTGATCAGCGGCATCGATCTCGCCACCGTCGCCGATACCGACGACTCTCCCCTCGCCGCCCTGAACGACCGCCTCCGCGCCTTGCCGCCCGCCGAACTGGAGCGGGCGCTGACCGAGGCCTGGCCCGGCATCGCGGCGCGTATCACCCTGCGCGCGGGCGACACCGACCTGGCACCCGAGCTGACCGCCATCCGCGTGCCGGCCACCGGCGACGTGGAACTGCGCCGCGACAGCACGGTCGTCCTGACCGCCGCGCTGCCCGGCGACGACACCCCCGTCGTCTTCGGCTGGGATGCAAGCCTCGGGGGCCTGATCGTCCGTCAGGTCACGGCCGGGGGCGACGGCTACAGCGACTACCTGACCGCCGGCGCCCTGTCGGAGCCGTTGCCCCGCACCGGCGCGGCTGAGGAGACCCTCGGCGCGGTGGCCGTCCGGTATGTCGTCTCGGGCTTCGATCACATCATCCCGAAAGGCCTCGACCACATCCTCTTCGTCCTCGGCCTCTACTTCTACGCGCTCGCCTGGCGGCCCCTGCTGTGGCAGGTCACCGCCTTCACCGCCGCCCATACCGTCACGCTGGCCCTCGCCGCGACCGGCATGGTCACCATTCCCGGCAGCATCGTGGAGCCGCTCATCGCGCTTTCCATCGCCTTCGTGGCGCTCGAGAACATATGGTCGAAGGGGCGCAAGACCATCACCTGGAGCCGCGTCGCCATCGTGTTCGGCTTCGGCCTGCTCCACGGTCTCGGCTTCGCCTCGGTGCTGGCCGACTTCGGCCTCGGCGACAACTTCGCGGCCAAGCTCATCGCGTTCAACGTCGGCGTGGAACTCGGACAGCTCGCGGTGATCTCGGCGGCGTTCCTGCTCTTCGGGCTGCCCTTCGGCTCACGGCCGTTCTACAGGCCCGCCATCGCGATACCCGCCTCCGTCGTCATCGCGACGATCGCCTGCTACTGGTTTCTGAACCGTGTCGGCATGCTGGGCGACATTCCCTATCTGACCTGACCCTATCTGACCTGACCCTATCTGTTCTGATCGGCCGACCCTAGCCCAGCAATCCCAGAAGCGCCCGCTCGCCCTGCCGCAGACCGGCGGGGGCCGAGGGCACCTTCACCTCGCGCCAGGTCTCGGCCAGGTCGATGACCTGCGGGTGGACATAGGAATTGCGCGCGATGGTCGGCGTGTTGTGCAGCACCTGCGCCGCGGCCTCCGCCATCGCCTTGATCGTCACGCCCTCGCCCGCTTTCATCGCCGCATCCAGCGCCGCGACGGAGCCGTTCCAGGTCCGGAAGGTCTTGGCCGTGGCATGATCCAGCCCCGTCACCTCGCGCAGCCACACGTTGACGTGGTCGGCGTGGACGGCATGGCGCTCGCCACCCTCGATCCACTCGAAGACAGGCGCGCCAGGCAGGTCCGACAGCGCGTGCAGCGCCCGCATCAGCGTGCGGTCCGATAACTGGCGCCGGACCCGCTTGCCGCCTTTGGCCACGAAGTCCAGCCGCATCCCCTTTTTGCCGACCTTGAGGTTGCGCGACCGCAGTGTCGTGGCCCCCTCGGTGCCATTCTCGGCGCGGTAGGCCTCACTCCCGACGCGGATCGAGACGCTGTCGATCAGGCGCAGAACGGCGGCAATGGCGAACTCGCGCTCCCCCGCCTCGCCCCCCAGGGCCGAGGCGATCCTGCGGCGCAGTCCGGGCAAACCGAGTCCGAACTCCGGCAGCTCCTCGTATTTCTTGAGCGACCGCCACTCAGACCAGTTCTGATGGTAGCGGTACTGCTTGCGGGTCCGATCGTCGAACCCGGTGGCCTGCAGGTGCCCGCGGGCCTTGGGGCTGATCCAGACGTCGACATAGGCGGGCGGCACGGCGAGCGCGTTGAGCCGCTTGCGCTCGTTCTCGTCGGCGATGGTGGTGCCGTCGGGGGCCGCATAGGACCAACCCTTGCCGGCCTTGCGCCGTGAGATGCCCGGCCGGTCGTCGGGGTAATAGATGAGATCGGGCAATTCCATCGCAGCCAACGCCCGATGGTCCCGTCCGGTTGCCTGCCTTGACGGCACGCGGTCCCGCCCCGCTTGCGCCCGTCCGCACCGCGTGACACGCTTCGCCATGACACCCGGCACCCTCCCCTCCTGGCCCGACGCCGCCGCGACGCTGATCGCCGTGGCGGCCGGACGCATGCCCGCCGACACCGTGATCCGGGGCGGCAGGGTGGTCCTCGTCCAGACCCGCGAGGTGCTGGACTGGGAGATTGCCATCGCCTGCGGCCGCTTCGCCTACGTCGGGCCGGATGCCGCACATTGCATCGGTCCCGACACCGAGGTGATCGAGGCCGGCGGTCGCTACGTCGTCCCCGGCCTGATCGACGCCCACATGCACGTGGAATCCGGCATGCTCACCCCGGCGGAGTTCTGCGCCGCCGTCCTGCCGCACGGCACGACGGCGATGTTCACCGATCCGCACGAGATCGCCAACGTCCTCGGCCTGACCGGTGTGCGGCTGATGCACGACGAGGCGCGGATGCAGCCCTGCTCGATGTTCGTGCAGATGCCCTCCTGCGCCCCCTCCGCCCCCGGGCTTGAGACGACGGGCCACGAGATCACGCCCGACGACGTGGCCGAGGCGATGGGGTGGCCCGGCATCGTGGGGTTGGGCGAGATGATGAACTTTCCCGGCGTGATCGGCGCCGACCCGAAGATGCTGGCGGAGATGGCCGCGACCGCGCGGGCGGGCCGGACCATCGGCGGGCACTACGCCTCCCCCGACCTTGGCCCCGCGTTCCACGCCTATGCCGCGGGCGGCCCGGCGGACGATCACGAGGGCACCTGCGAGGCCGATGCGATCGCCCGCGTGCGGCAGGGGATGCGCGCGATGATGCGGCTGGGCTCGGCTTGGTACGACGTCGCCACGCAGATCACCGCCGTGACCGAGAAGGGCCTCGATGCGCGCAACTTCATCCTCTGCACCGACGACTGCATGGCCGGAACGCTGGTGCGCGACGGCCACATGAACCGCGTCTACCGCCACGCCGTCGACTGCGGCTGCGACCCGCTGGTGGCGTTGCAGATGTGCACGATCAACACCGCGACGCATTTCGGGCTGGAGCGGGAGCTCGGCTCCATCGCGCCGGGGCGGCGGGCCGATGCGATCCTGACGCCGGACCTCGGGACCCTGCCGGTCGAGCGGGTCATCGCCCTGGGGCGGACGGTGGCGGTGGACGGCGTGCTCACCGTGCCTTGCCCGCACCTCGAATGGCCCGAGAGCGCGCGCAGCACCGTCCACCTGGGGCGCGCCCTGACCGCGGAGGACTTCGCCGTTCCGGCCCCCGAGGGAGCCCAGGAGGTCACCGCGCGCGTCATCGGGGTGGTCGAGAACCAGGCGCCGACCAAAGCGCTCACCCGCGTCCTGCCGGTCGAGAACGGTGCGGTGCAGACCGTGGGCGACACCTGCCGGATCGCGCTGGTGGAGCGGCACCGCGGCACCGGCGGCGTGACCAATGCCTTCGTCTCCGGGTTCGGCTACACCGGCCGCATGGCGATGGCCTCGACCGTGGCGCACGACAGCCACCACATGATCGTCGTCGGCACCGACGCGGCACAGATGGCGCTGGCCGCGAACCGGCTGGCCGCGGTCGGCGGCGGCGTCACGCTCTTTGCCGAAGGCGAGGAACGCGCGCTGGTGGAACTGCCGATCGCCGGCCTCATGTCCGACCGCCCGGCGGCGGAGGTCGCCGCGAAGGCCGAGGCGCTGATGCAGGCGATGCGCGACGCGGGCTGCACGCTCAACAATGCCTACATGCAGCATTCGCTGCTGGCCCTCGTGGTGATCCCCGAGCTGCGGGTTTCCGATCTCGGGCTGGTGGATGTCACGAAATTCGCACTCACCGACCTTATCGAGACCCCATGACTCGCAAGCTGACCTCCATCCGCACGCCCGATGGGACCGGGCCGAAGGGCTTCACCGACGCGGTCGAGGCAGTCGCGGAGCTCCAGCGCCTCTACGATATCGCGACGGGATTTCTGCGCGCCGAGTTCCAGAACGCCATCACCGGCGGCATGCCCGAGTGCCGGTTCCGCGCCTTCTATCCGGAGGTCCGCATCACCACGACGAGCTACGGGCGCACCGACAGCCGGTTGTCGTTCGGCCATGTGGCGGAACCGGGGAACTATGCCGCGACGATCACCCGCCCCGATCTCTTCGGCAAATACCTCGTCGAACAGATTGGCCTCCTGATGAAATCGCATGAGGTGCCGGTCACGGTGGGCGTCTCGACCACGCCGATCCCGGTGCATTTCGCCGTCCTGAACGACGCCGACCTCAGCGTCCCGCAGGACGGCATCCTGCCGTTCCTGATGCGCGACGTCTTCGACGTGCCGGATCTGAACACCACCAACGACGCCATCGTCAACGGCGTGGGCTTCACCTTCGACGACGGCGCGCGCCCGCTCGCCCCCTTCACGGCACAGCGCGTCGACTACTCGCTGGCCCGGCTGGCGCATTACACGGCGACCGCGCCGGAGGATTTCCAGAACCACGTCCTTTTTACCAACTACCAGTTCTACGTCGACGAGTTCATCGCCTACGGGCGTGGGGCGCTGCGCGATCCGGCTTCGGGCTATACCGCCCTCGTCGGCCCGGCGGGACAGCGCATCACCACGGACGACCCCGAGGCGGCGATGACCGACCTGCCCAAGATGCCGCAAATGCCCAGCTACCACCTGACCCGGAAGGACGGGCAGGGCATCACGCTGGTCAATATCGGCATCGGCCCCTCGAACGCCAAGACCGCGACCGACCATATCGCCGTGCTGCGGCCGCACGTCTGGCTGATGGTCGGGCATTGCGCCGGGCTGCGGAACTCGCAGAGCCTCGGCGACTTCGTCCTCGCCCACGCCTACCTGCGCGAGGATCACGTCCTCGACGACGACCTGCCGATCTGGGTGCCGATCCCGGCGCTGGCGGAGGTGCAGGTGGCGCTCGAGGAGGCGGTGGAGAGCGTCACCGCGCTGGAGGGCTACGAGCTCAAGCGCATCATGCGGACCGGGACGGTCGCCACCATCGACAACCGCAACTGGGAGCTGCGCGAACAGGCCGGCCCGGTGCAGCGCCTGTCGCAGTCGCGCGCCATCGCTCTCGACATGGAATCGGCGACCATCGCGGCCAACGGCTTCCGCTTCAGGGTCCCCTACGGCACGTTGCTCTGCGTCTCCGACAAGCCGTTGCATGGCGAACTCAAGCTGCCGGGCATGGCCTCCGCCTTCTATCGCACGCAGGTAAGCAGACATCTGCTCATCGGGATCAGGGCCATGGAATCGCTGCGCGAGATGCCTCTGGAGCGCCTTCACAGCCGCAAGTTGCGCAGTTTCGAGGAAACCGCGTTCCTGTGAAGGCGTTTTTCGCGCGAAATGAAGGGATTTCGGCGCACAAAATCTTGTGAGCAACCGCAACGTCGGTCTAAGGTCCGCGAAATCATAACGATCCTACCGGAAAAGGGAGAGCCGAGATGGCCAACAAACCGATGACCAAGACGCAACTCGTGGCAGCACTTGCCGAGAAGATGGACGCGGACAAGAAGACCGCGACCGGTGCGCTTGATGCCATCATCGCGATCATCACCGAGGAAGTCTCCGCCGGCGGTGCCGTCACCCTTCCCGGCGTCGGCAAGATCATGTGCCGCGAGCGCCCCGAGCGCATGGTCCGCAACCCCGCCACCGGCGAGCAGTTCAAGAAGGACGCCGACAAGGTCGTGAAGATGACGATCGCCAAGGCGCTCAAGGATTCCGTCAACGAGTGATCCGCCCGGGCCCGCGGGTCCGCGCCGGTTTCGGGGCGAATGAAGGCCCCCTGCGGGGCCTTTCTTCATGCCCTGTCCGGTCTACCTTCAACGCATGGAAAACTACATCTTACTTGCCGTCGCCGCAGTCCTGATCGTCGTCCTCGTGCCGAGCGTCATCGTCATCACGCCGCAGCAGCACGTCCGGATGATCGAGACCTTCGGGCGGTTCGCCCGCACCACGAGCGCGGGCCTCGGCTTCAAACTGCCCTGGCCGATCCAGACGGCCGGCCCGCCCTTCTCGATGCAGATCCGCGAGATCTCCGAATCCGTCTCGGTCAAGTCGTCCGACAATGCCTTCGTCGTCGTGCCGATCCGGGTTCAGGTCCGCGTCTCGGAAAGCAACGCCGAAGACGCGTTCTACAAGCTCGACGATGCCGAGGGGCAGATCCGGTCCTACGTGGTCAACCAGGTGCGCTCGACGGCGTCGGGTCTGACCTTCGACGACCTGTTCCGCTCGCGCGATACCTTCGAGGACGATGTGGAGACGACGCTCAAGGAGCGGATGTCGTCGTTCGGCTTCGTCATCGAGAACGTGCTGGTCGACGACCCGCAGCCCTCCGACGAGCTCAAGCGCGCCTTCGACAGCGTGCTGGCCGCGCAGCGCCTGAAGGAGGCTGCGCTCAACGAAGGCGAGGCCGCGCGCATCATGGCGGTCGCCCGCGCCAACGCGGAAGGCGAGAGCCTGGAGATCAAGGGCCGCGCCTACGCCGCCTTCCGCAAGCTGGTGTCGGAGGGCAACGCGGAAGCCATCCGCCTCTTCGTCGGCGAGACCGGCATCTCGCCGGA
>JBBQDX010000092.1:0-14521 GCA_038320125.1 Rhodobacterales bacterium
GTCTTCGACGCCTTCGCGGCGCCCATCCGGCAGGTGGCGGACGTCGAGGTATGCCACATGGTCGCGGGCGGCTTCGACGACCTCTCGACGCGGCACCGCGACATGGCGGCCTGTCGCATATTCCTGTCAGGGCGGCTGCTCGACCTGCCAAGCGTTCGCGCGATGCGGACCTGTGCGGTGATGGAGGCGGGGATCGAGGGCGCGCCGATGGTGCTGGAATGACCGGGCGGATCGCTAAAATGCGTATCTATTCCAGTGTTTATGCGGAGCGGGAATTAAGGTTCGCTTAAGCCCGGCACGCTAGGACTGCCTGTGTCGAGAACGACGATCATGGGTGCCACGCCGAGCGCGGGCCCCGAGGACAGAATGTCGAGCAATCCGCGAAGGCGGATGTCACAAGTCCGCGAAGCGGGCGCATTCAAGGGAATACACCATGTCCAGCATTCTGACCAACAATGGCGCGATGGTCGCGCTGCAGACGCTGAAATCCGTCAACCAGAGCCTCAACAAGACCCAGGGCGAAATCTCGACCGGCAAGTCGATCGCATCCGCCAAGGACAATTCGGCTATCTGGGCGATCTCCAAGAACATGGAGAGCGACGTCTCGGGCCTCAAGGCCGTCCAGTCGAGCCTCAACCTGGGCGAATCGACCGTCTCTGTCGCCTCCGCCGGTGCGGAACAGATCGTCGAGACCCTGAAGGAGATGAAGCAACTCGCGATCTCCGCCCGTGGCGAGAACGTCGATCACGCCAAGATCGAAGCCACCCTGGTCGAGAAGCGGGCCTCGATTGCGGCGATCATCGAGGGTTCGCAGTTCAACGGAACGAACCTTCTGAAAACCGATGTCGACGGCAATGGCGGCACCGGGCTTACCGTCGTCTCCTCGCTGGACCGGGTCGGATCGGCAGCACCTGCGGCCACCACCATCAACGTCGCCTCGGCCGATTTCGAGGCCAATGTCGATACGACCTTGGCGACCGCGATCACCGACGGTGCTACCGCCGCGACCGCTCTGGGCGAAATCGAAGGCTGGCTCACGGCCGCGATCGAAGGTGCCTCGGCCCTCGGTGCCGCGTCCTCGCGCATCGAGGACCAGGGGGAGTTCGTCGGCAAGCTGATGGACGCCATGAAGTCTGGCATCGGCTCGCTGGTCGATGCCAACATGGAGGAATCCTCGGCCCGTCTCCAGGCGCTGCAGGTTCAGCAGCAGCTCGCGACCCAGTCGCTGTCGATCGCCAACCAGGCGCCGCAGTCCATCCTGTCGCTGTTCCGCTGATCTGAACCGCGCCCGCCCCGGTCTTTCCCGGGGCGGGCCTTTCCCGGACCCCAGGCGCAAAGCGCCGGACCTTCGCCTGCGCGAAGCTCGCTAAAAGTGAGATATCGAAGCCATGGGCTACTCCCAGAGTGCCGCAGCGGCCTATGCCGCGATCGACCCCGCCCTGATGTCACCCGGACGCGCCGAGGCCCGCGTCTTCAACAAGATCACCAGCCGGATGGAAAGCGTCTTCGCGGACAAGGGCGCCTCCGCCAGCGCCGTCGCGACCGTGCTGCACGACAATCGCAGGCTCTGGCACGCCGCCGCCGCCGTCTGCGCCTCCGAGGACAACGCCATGCCACGCGAACTGCGCGCCGGTCTGATCGGTCTGGCCGCCTTCGTCGATCGTCACACCAGCGCGGTCCTGCGAAGGACCGCGGAACCGGGCGTGCTCTGCGAGATCAACCGCCGGGTCGCGGCGGGCCTTTCGGCCGGAGCCGCCTGACATGGCCGGCCTGATGCTCAAGTTCCCCGCCGGCGACCGGATCGTCCTCAACGGCGCGGTGGTCGAGAATGTCGGACGCGGCGCCCGCCTGCGCCTGCTCACGCCCGACACGCAGCTGTTGCGGTTGCGCGATGCGATCGACCCCTCGGCCGCCACCACGCCCGTCAGCCGTCTGGCGCATATCGTCCAGATGATGCTGATCGGTGAGATCATGCCCTCGCAGGGCCTGGCCGAAGCGCTCTCGACGCTGCCGCCGCTGCGCCACGCGTTCATGGCGCGCGACGACCGCGCCTGTATCGACGCCATCGGCGAGGCGCTCCACGACGGGCAGTTCTACCAGGCGCTGCGCCGGCTCGGCCAGTTGCGAAAGCGCGAGGCCGCGCTTCTTGCCGGCAGTCCGGCGTGAGCTATCAGCCGTTCGTGCCGGTGGGGGGGATCGCCGGCTGGCGGTTCCTCCAGAGCACGATCGTCAAGCAGCGCGAGGCGCATGGCGAGGGAGCGGTCCTGCAACGCGACCTCGCCTATTTCCGCGAGAAGATCGGGGAGATCGACACGGCGGAGGAGCTGGTCAAGGACTACCGCCTGCTCACGGTGGCACTGGGCGCTTTCGGGCTCGCCGACGACGTGAACAGCAAGTTCCTGATCCGCAAGGTTCTGGAGGAGGGGACGGTCGAGCCGGAGGCGTTGTCGAACCGGCTCAGCGACAAGCGGTATCGCGACCTGTCGCGCGCCTTCGGGTTCGGCGATTTTCCGACCCCCAGTACCAAAATGGCCGGTTTCGCCGACCGGATCGAGGCGCGCTACAAGGATCGCGCCTTCGAGACCGACATGGGCAAGACCAGCGAGACGATGCGTCTTGCGCTTAACGCGCAGCGCGAGCTTGCCGGGCTCGCCGAGGGGAGCGGCTCCAACCGGACCAGATGGTTCACGCTCATGGGCACGCCACCGCTCCGCAAGGTGATGGAGACCGCGCTGGGCCTCCCGAGCGCCTTCGCGACGCTGCCGATCGACAACCAGCTCAAGGAGTTTCTGGACCGGTCGGAGCGGATCTTCGGAACGAACGATCTGGCGAAGCTGTCCGAGGGCGACAATCTCGACCGCCTGCTCGAACGCTATGCGACGCTCGACGGGATCGCGAACGGGGGGACGACCGTGACGTCGCCGGCCCTCGTGCTGTTGCGGGGCTTCTGAGGGAGGCGCGGATCGGGGCCAACGGGCAGACCGCCCGTCCGGACCGGCATCCGCCTGTTCGGCCCGATGCCATCGCCGCGCCGTCGCCGCGCTACCGGGGGCGCGGCCCCGCGGAGGCCGCGCCCGTATAGACCCGGCCGAGGACGCCCGCGAGGAGGCGGAAGCCGTCCGATGTGCGGACCAGGCCCTGCGCGGCGAAGACGTCGCTCAGGCGCGGAACCAGCGCGGTGGCGCGATCGATCTCGGGGTTCGAGCCGCGCTCGTAGAGGCCGGAGCTGACCATGAGGTCGGTGCGGTCATGCGTGCCGAGGATCTTGCGGACCTCGCCGATGAGCGCGTTCTCCTCCGATGTCGCCACCTCGGGCAGGCAGCGGGAGACGGACCGGAGAACGTCCACGGCCGGAAAGCGCCCCGCCTCGGCGATCTCGCGCGACAGGATGACGTGGCCGTCGAGCTGGCCGCGCACGATGTCGGCCACCGGCTCCTCCATGTCGGACCCGGCCACGAGGACGGTGAAGACGGCCGTGATGTCGCCCTGTGCGCCTTCCCCCGGACCGGCGCGCTCGGTCAGGGACGCGAGAAGCGGCGTGAGGCTGGGCGGGTGGCCGCGCAGCGACGCCTTTTCGCCGGCCGCCGTCGCCACTTCGCGGTGCGCTTCCGCCAGCCGGGTGAGGCTGTCGCAAAGGAACAGGACGCGGCGGCCCTGATCGCGGAAGTGCTCGGCCACCGCGAGGGCGGCGAAGGCGCAGCGGCGGCGGGTGTTGGCCGGCATGTCGGAGGTTGCGGCCACGACGACCGTCCGCGCCATCCCTTCGGGGCCGAGGATGCGGCGGACGAAATCCGACACCTCCCGGCCGCGCTCGCCCACCAGGGCGAGGACGCAGACATCCGCGTCCATATGGCGCGCGAGCGTGCCGAGGAGGGTCGACTTGCCGACGCCGGAGCCGGCGAAGAGGCCGACCCGCTGGCCCTCCGCCACCGGCAGCATCGTGTCGAGGACGGCGAGCCCGGTGCAAAGGCGCGCGCCCATGCCGCGACGCCGCGTCGGCGCGGGAGGCTTGCCGCGCAGCGGGCGGGGCGCGCCGGACGCGAGCACGCGGTCGTCGAGCGGCTGGCCGAACGGATCGATGACGCGACCGATCCAACTGTCGTCAGGGGCGATCCGGGGCGGACCGGCGGGGCGGACGGTCAGACCGATGCGCAGGCCCTCCGCGGCACCGTAGGGCGTGGCCCAGAGGCTGGCCTTGTCCAGCCGCGAGACCTCGGCACGCTGCGGCCGCCCCTCGGCGTCGTCGTAGATCAGCTCGTCGCCCAGCAGCGCATGGTCCGACAGCCCCTCCACGAGAAATCCGGAAGGATCGAGCCGGGCGATGCGACCCAGTGGAAAGCTGCGTTCGATCGTGGCGAGGCGCGCGCGGAACGTGGCGAACGGGTCAGGCGGCGGTATCTCGGTCACGGCGATTCCCCTGCTGTTGAAACGCTTTCTAAAGGAATCGGTCTTAAGGCTTCGTTGCAGTGATGAAGAGGAGAATCCTCGTGACCGAGATACCCGACCTGATGCGCCTGGCTTCCGGGGCCGCTCGCCATGCCGCGTCCCGGCAGGCGACCATCGCCGCCAACGTGGCGAACGCCGACACGCCGGGCTTCCGCGCCCGCGATGTCGATACCTTCTCTCCCGACGATGGTTTCGCGCTGCGGCGATCGGAACTCATTCCAGGCGACCCGCGCCATTTCGCCGGCCGCACCGGGACGGCGGCGGAGGCGCATGACCTGCGCGACCTGCCCGCCGACCCCAACGGCAATACCGTCGACCTCGAGGATCAGATCCTGCGCGGCATCGACGCCGCCCGCGCCCACGACCGTGCCCTCACCGTCTACCGCAGCTCGCTCGACCTGCTGCGCGCCAGCCTCGGGCGGGGGTGAGCATGGCCGAGTTCTCCGACTCCCTCTCCATCCTGTCATCTGGCATGCGCAGCCAGGGACAGCGCCTGCGCCACATCGCCGAGAACATCGCCAACGAGGATACCCCCGGCTACCGCCGCAAGACCATCGAGTTCCGCGCCCATGTCGAGGACGGCCGCAGGACCGGAGCCATCGAGACCGGACCGGTGCGCTTGGAACGGGGCGAACTGCCGAAGATCCACGACCCGGCGCATCCGATGGCGGATGCCGAGGGCTACCACGAGGGCTCCAACGTGGAGCTGTTGACGGAGATGGCGGACGCCCGCGAGGCACAGCGCAGCTACGAGGCCAACCTCAAGATGTTCGAGCAGGTGCGGCGGATGTCGTCGCAGCTTCTCGACATCCTCAAGCGGTAGGCCCCGCGACTCTCGGAAACGACAAGACATAACAACAGGAGGCCAGAATGGACCTTTCAGCGATCACGGCGGGGCTCGGCGGAATGTCCGCCCCGAAGAAGAACCCCGCGACCGAGGCCGTCGCGGGCTTCGCCGACATGCTGCGGCAGGCCGAGATGCAGGGCACCGCGGCGATGACCGGCGGCGCCGACCCGCACGCGCTGGTGACCGCGATGGCGGAGGGCAAGCTGGCCGTCGACACCGTGGTGGCCGTGCGCGACCGGGTCGTCGAGGCCTACCAGGAAATCATGCGGATGCAGGTCTAGACGCCCCCATGCCCGAGCTTCTCTTCTTCGACACCCTGCGTCAGGGCCTCTGGATCGCGGTCGTCATGTCGGCCCCGATCCTGGCCGTGGCCCTCGTCGTGGGCCTCGCCATCGGCCTGTTGCAGGCGCTGACCTCCATCCAGGAGATGACGCTGACCTTCGTGCCCAAGATGGCCGCCATCCTCGGCGTCTTCTGGGTGACGATGGGGTTCATGACGATGACGCTCGGCCGCTTCTTCACCGACACGCTCGTTCCGATCATCCAGGGGTACTGACATGTCCGACGGCATCTATCCGACGCTCGGCCGCCAGGCGGGCCTGATGCGCGAGATGAGCGTGATCGCGCAGAACATCGCGAACGCGAACACCACCGGCTACCGCTCGGAAGGCCTGATCTTCGCGGAACACGTGGTCAGGACCGGGCCGGACTCGCCGTCGATCTCCTTCGCATCCGCCACGGGCCGCGAGACGCGGTTCGCGCAGGGCGGGATGGAGCGGACGGGCGGCACCTTCGACCTCGCCGTCGAGGGCGAGGGATATTTCCTCGTGGAGGTGGATGGCACGCCGCATCTGACGCGGGCCGGGGCATTCCTCGCGGGCCCCGACGGCGGCCTCGTGACGATGGAGGGATACCCGGTGCTGGACGACGGCGGCGCGCCGCTCTTCGTGCCGACCGATGCGCGCGACGTCTTCGTGGGCCGCGACGGCACCGTCTCGGCCGACGGCGAGCCGATCGCCAGGGTCGGCGTCGTGACCCCGACCGACCCCGGCATTATGCAGCGGCGCGAAGGCACGATGTTCGCCGCCGACGACTATGAGCCGACCGAAGACCCCGGCGTCATGCAGGGGTTCCTCGAGGCGTCGAACGTCAACCCGGTGATGGAGATCGCCCGGATGGTATCGGTCCAGAACGCCTACCAGATGGGGCAGGGCTTCATGGACCGGGAACACGAGCGGATGCAGTCGATGCTGCGCCTGATGGATCAGTGAGAGGACGCAAGAAATGCGCGCTTTGAGTATCGCGGCGACCGGAATGGCCGCCCAGCAGACCCGGGTCGAGGTGATTTCCAACAACCTCGCGAACATGAACACCACCGGCTACAATGCCCGTCGCGCCGAGTTCGCGGACCTGCACTACCAGCAGGTGACGCGGGCGGGCGCGATCAACTCCGCCACCGGGGCCATCGTGCCGGCCGGCGTGCAGCTGGGCCTCGGCGTCCGGCCTACGGCGGTCACGATGGAGGTGGCGCAGGGCGCGCTCGGCCAGACCGGCGGCGACCTCGACCTGGCCATAGAGGGGCGCGGCTACATCGAGGTGACGCTGCCCTCGGGCAACCCGGCCTACACCCGCGACGGGGCGCTCAAGCGCACCGGCGACGGGCTTCTGGTCACCTCGGACGGCCATCCGGTCGTGCCGGACATCACCATTCCCGACGACACGCGGTCGATCACGATCAACCCCGAAGGCGAGGTCTACGCCTACTTCATCGACCGGGTGGAACCGGAGCTTCTGGGCCAGCTCACGCTGGTGGGCTTCACCAACGAGAAGGGCCTGGAGGCGCTGGGGTCGAACCTCTATTCCGAGACCGGGGCCTCCGGCGCGCCGCTGGTGGGCTTTCCGGGCGAGGACGGACTTGGCTTCTTCCGCCAGGGCTACCTCGAGGACAGCTCGGTCGATGCGGTGCGCGAGATCACCGACCTGATCGAGGCGCAGCGCGGCTACGAGATGAATGCCAAGGTCATCACCGCCGCCGACCAGATGATGTCGGCGACGACGCAGATCCGATGATCCGGCTGATGCTGAAAACGGCTCTCCTCCTCGCGGTCCTCGGCACCGCCGCGCAGGCGCAGTCGGTCACCGTCGTCCACGCGGTCCGCGCGGGCACGGCCCTTACCGCCGACGACATCGCCTTTGCCGATATCGACGCGCCCGACGGCTTCCTCGACCCGCGCGACGTGATCGGGCTGGAAGCACGGGTGAACCTCTATCCTGGGCGTCCGCTGCTGGCCCGCGACCTCGGCCTGCCCACGGTGGTCGAGCGCAACGCGGTCGTCCCCCTTCTCTACCGCAGCGGCAGCCTGACCATCACCCTCGAGGGCCGCGCCCTGGGTCGCGCCGGCGAGGGCGAGCCTGTGCGCGTCATGAATCTCTCCTCGCGCAACACCGTGACCGGGGTCGCCACCGCGACCGGCTCGGTCGTCGTCAACTGATCCCGATCGGAGCCTTTCGATGAAGACCCTTCTGCTGTCCGTTTTCGTGGCGCTGTCCTTCTCCGCCTGCGGCCGCCTCGCCGACGTCGGACAGGCCCCCGCGCTCACCCCGCTGGTGGAGAGCAACGAGACGATCGCCATGTCGGCCCCGCCCGAGATCGACATCCTGGCCGACCGCGACCCGCTGCGCGCCGCCTCGCTCTGGACCGGGAGCCGTCAGTCGCTGCTGGGCGACCGGCGGGCCGGAAACCGTGGCGACATCCTGACCGTCGTGGTCGAGATCGACGAGAGCGCCGAGATCAACAACGCGACCAACCGAAGCCGCTCCGGCTCCGAGAGCTTCAAGGTGCCCGAACTCTTCGGCCTGCCGCAGGTGCTCGACGAGCGTCTGGCCGAAGGCTCGGGAGGCTTCTCGAACGGCGTCTCCGCCAACACCCAGAGCGAGTCCGACGGCTCGGGCGGAGTGCGTCGCAAGGAGCGGCTGGCGGTGCGGGTCGCCGCGACCGTGATCGACGTGCAGCCCAACGGCGTGCTGCGCATCGAGGGCCGCCAGGAGGTTCGCGTGAACTTCGAGCTGCGCGAGATGCTGGTGACCGGCTACGTGCGCCCCGAGGACATCTCCCGCCAGAACGAGATCACCTACGACAAGATCGCCGCCGCGCGCATCTCCTACGGCGGCCGCGGCCAGATCACCGACATGCAGCAGCCGCGCTACGGCCAGCAGGTCGCCGATATCCTCCTGCCCTTCTGATCCCCGCACCGGAGCCCGCCATGAGCAAGCTGATTCCCGTCGTCCTAGTTCTGGTCGCGCTCCTCGGAGGGGCCGGGGCGGGGCACTTCCTCAAGCCCGCACCCGATGCCGAGGCCGGGGGCGAGGCGGTGGACGCGGCGGGGGGGCCTGCGACCGAGGGGGAAGGACCCGCGACCGGGGGGGATGCCGGCAAGGTGGCCGGACATGAGACGGGCGGTGCGGAGGGCCATGACGCCGTCGTCACCTTCAGCGACGGTTTCATCGTGCCGGTCCTGCGCGACGGTCAGGTCTGGAGCCACGTCATTCTGGAGCTCGGCGTGGAAGCGCAAGGCAGCGCGGAGGAGACGATCCGCCTGCGCGAGCCGGTGCTGCGCGATGCGCTGACCGAGGCGCTGTTCCTGCATGGCAGCCTCGGCGGGTTCGATGGCGACTTCACCGAATCCGGGGCGATGGCGCGGCTGCGCGCGCGTCTCGACGGGGTGGTGAGCGGTCGGCTGGGCGATCCGACGGCGCGGGTCCTGATCGCGTCGCTGGCGCGGCAGTCGACCTAGCCGAAACGCCTTGACGGCACGGGACGGCCCGCCACGGGCACCGGCCCGCAGGGGTCGCTGGCGTCGGGAGCCACTTCGAGCGGTGTGTCGGGGTCGATGCCCGACGGCTCGATGAAGATGCCGTCGACGCAGATGTCCTGCGCCCGGTTGCCGCCGTTGAAGCCGAAGCCGGGGTTGCCGCAGTCGTTCGCAAAGCCGTTGGCGTTCCACTGCTGATAGCTGCCGTTCTCGATGGATCCGCCCATCGGGAAGGCGAGGGCCCGCGGATCGAACCGCAGCATCCACGAGGTGTCAGGGGTCAGCTCCTTCATCGACCAGCGGCCCAGAAAGGCCTCGTGGCGCCAGCCGGTGATGCCGAAGCCCTGGATGTCGTCCTCCGTCAGGATCCGCGTCGCGTCCTCCTGCGCGTAGCTGATGTAGCCCTCGATGCGGTAGCCGTCCGCGCCGCGCCAGCAGAACCCGTGGGTGACGGCCTGCGCCGGCGACGCCAGCAGCAGGGCGATCGCCGCGAGTCTCATCCGTTTTCCCGCAGCACGTTGCCGGCCAGATAGAGCGAGCCGCAGATGAGGATGCGCGCGGCCGGCTCGCGTGCGGTGATGGCCGCGACGGCGGCAGCGACACCCGTGGCCTGTTCCGCATCCAGCCCGGCGGCGCGGGCGGCGGCCTCCGTCTGCTCGGTGGTGAGGGTATTGGCCTCGCCCGGAATGGCGACGGCGTAGAGAGCCTGCGCGACCCCGGCGAGGGGCCGCATGTAGCTCGCCGCGTCCTTGGTGTTGAGCATGCCGCAGACCAGATAGGTGGGCCGCGGCGGCAGGCGGCCGAGCGCCTCGGCAAGGGCTGCGCCGGCGGCGGGGTTGTGGCCGCCGTCGAGCCAGAGCTCCGCCCCGCCCGCCGCCGCCACCAACGGGCCGCGGCGCAGGCGTTGCAGGCGCGCGGGCCAGTCGGCGTCGGTCATCGCGGCCTCCGCCCCGTCTGCGCGGCCGAGGTGGCGAAGGACGGCGATGGCCATTCCCGCGTTCTCGACCTGATGGCGGCCGATCAGCCGAGGCAGCGGCAGGTCCATCAGCCCCTCCTCGTCCTGAAAGATCAGCCGGCCCGCCTCCTCGGTGACGTGCCAATGCTGGCCGTGGACCAGAAGCGGCGCGCCAATACGGGCGGCGCGGGCCTCGATCACCTCGAGCGCCGCCTCCGCCTGCGGGCCGACCACGCAGGGCACCCCGCGCTTCAGGATGCCGGCCTTCTCGCCCGCGATGGCGGCCAGCGTGTCGCCGAGGAAGCTCTCGTGGTCCATCGACACCGGGGTGATGACCGTCAGAACCGGGTCGATGACATTGGTGGCGTCGAGCCGGCCGCCGAGGCCCACCTCCAGCAGCGTCCAGTCCGCCGGGGTGCGGGCGAAGGCGAGAAAGGCGGCGCAGGTGGTGATCTCGAAGAAGGTGATCGGCGCGCCGCCGTTCGCCGCCTCGCACTCCCCCAGCAGGGCGGCCAGGTCGTCCTCGGCGACGAGGCCGCCCGCGATGCGGATGCGCTCGTGGAAGCGGGCGAGATGCGGCGAGGTATAGGCATGCACGGTATCGCCCGCCGCCTCGAGGCCCGCGCGGATCATCGCCTGCGTGCTGCCCTTGCCGTTGGTGCCCGCAATGTGAACCACCGGCGGGATGCTCGCCTCGGGGTGGTCGAGGGCTGCGAGCAGGCGCTGCACGCGGTCGAGCACGAGGTCGATGACCTTGGGGTGCAGCGCCATCAGACGCTCGAGGACGACGTCCGAGGACGTGGTCACTTGGCGCGAGCCCTTGCGGGCGCCTTCGGGGCGCTCTCCCGGGCGGCTCCGGCGCGGTCCGCGGCAGCATCCGACGCCGGTTCGGCCTCCGGCCCGTCGGGCTCCGGCATGATCGCCACGGGGTCCGGCGGCGGCAGCTCGCCGTGGACGACGGGCCCGTCCCCCGTCAGCATCCGCAGGATCGTCGCCAGTTCGCCGCGTATCGCGCCGCGCGGCGTGACCCGGTCGAGCATGCCGTGGTCGAGCAGGTATTCGGCGCGCTGAAAGCCCTCCGGCAAGGTTTCGCGGATCGTCTGCTCGATAACGCGGGGACCCGCGAAGCAGATGAGCGCGCCCGGTTCGGCGATCTGGACGTCGCCCAGCATCGCGTAGGAGGCGGTGACGCCGCCGGTTGTCGGATGGGTCAGCACGACCACGTAAGGAAGGCCCGCTTCGCGCAGCATGTCCACCGCGACGGTGGTGCGCGGCATCTGCATCAGGCTCAGGATGCCTTCCTGCATCCGCGCGCCGCCCGCGGCGGAGAAGAGGACGAGCGGCCGCTTCAGCTTCACAGCGCGTTCGGCGGCGGCGATGATGGCGTTGCCTACGGCCATGCCCATAGAGCCCGCCATGAAGCCGAAGTCCTGCGCCGCGACGACGACAGGGGTGCGGTGGATCTCGCCCTCGGCGACCAGCATCGCCTCGGTCTCGCCCGAAGCCTTCTGCGCGGCCCGCAGACGGTCGGGGTAGCGCTTCTGGTCACGGAACCTGAGGGGATCGTCGATCGGCTTGGGAACCGCGACCTCGGAGAAGATGCCGCCGTCGAAGAGCGCGCGGAACCGTTCGCGCGGCGCAATGTGCATGTGGTGGCCGCAGCTGGTGCAGACCCTCAGATTGTCGGCCAGCTCGCGGTGGAACAGCATGGTTCCGCACTCGTCGCACTTCGTCCAGAGGTTCTCGGGCACCTCGCGGCGCGAGAACAGCGAATTGATCTTGGGACGGACGTAGTTCGAGATCCAGTTCATGCAGTGTCCCCGCTCTTGGCCCCGCGTTTGGCCCGGGATAGCGACGCGGTGCGGGGAATGCAATTCGGCCGAGGGGCGCGCTCAGTCGGCGCGGAAGCAGTAGAAAAGGCCATCGCCGCCGGTCTCCCGCAGGGCCGCCTGCGAGCAGCCGTTCGTTGCATGGGCGGAATTGAACGACATCGGGTTGGCACCGCCGCCGGTCAGGTCGTGGTGGCCGACCTGCGCGCTCACGCCGTCGTCGCTGGCGCTGGTCCAGTCCTCGCAGGTCTGGCCCTCCATCAGCGTGCCGTCGAGGTTCGATCCGGTCAGGATGTCGTGGCGGTTCGGTTCGTCGCCGCGGCCGGTCACGACCTCGCCCGCCTGCGCCAGCGACGTCGCCTTGCCGAGACCCGCGCCGTCTCCGGCATGAAGGGCATCGACGTCCGCCGCGATCTCCTCGCCCTTCACGTTGTGCCATGGGCCGGTGCCGATGCGGTCTCGGGCGTCCTCATCCGCGGTCGAGAGATAGGCGACCCAGTCCCCGGCGGGAAGGCCGGCGCCCTCGGCGAGGGCGGCGCAATGGGCGTCGGCCCCGTCGAGCCCCCCGAGATTCGCGCCGTCGCCGGGCCCGGCGGAGGTGACGAAGAAGCTCGCGTCCTGTGCGGCTGCCGCAGAGGGTAGTGACATTGGCAGAGCCACGGGCAGCGCGAGGACGGCGAGGGAACGGGGCATGGGGCGATCTCCGGCTGGCTGCAGATGGTGCGAGCCTGCCAGATGGCCCGCCGTCGGCATAGTCACGGTCGCGTCATTCGGCCGCCGAAGGAGCGGGTCTGCCGCGCGCCAGCCAGAGCCGGATGCAGGCCCAGACGATCACGGTCACCGTCATGTCCTGCCACACGAGCGGGTTGGCGAGCGACAGGTCGTCGGCTCCGAAGGGCGTGCGGTAGAGCGCCAGGCCCGAGAGGTTGCCGTCGAGCGAGATCAGCAGGATGGCGCTGGCGTTGTTCGCGAAATGCAAGCCCCAGGCCGCGCCGATGGAGCCGGTGACGCGGGTCAGGTCGGCGGCGATCAGGCCGAAGAGCGTAGGGGGCAGAAGCAGCCAGAGCTTGTCCGGCCCGCCGGTCGGGTCGGCGTGCAGCAGGCCAAAGCAGAGGGCCGGAACCACCATCCAGACGAGCGGGTGACGGAACCGCGCGGCGAGCTGGCTCTGCAGGTAGCCGCGAAAGACGACCTCCTCGGCCCCGGTCTGGATCAGCAGCACCACGAGGGCGAGGGGCAGGAAGCTGAGGAAGATCGGCAGCGGCACGCCCGGCACCGCTTCGAACGGGACCGGAAGGAGGAGGGTGACGGCACCGTAGACGAAGGCGGCGATCATGGCGGACCGCGCGAAGCCGGCGAGGAGGCCGGCGCCGAAGAGCGTCTCCGGGCCACGGCCGTGCAGCAGCCGCGCCGCGAGGATCGCGGCGAGCAGTGGTGCCGCGAACAGCGCCAGCATCAGGACGACGAGTGTCGGCGTCCCCCCCGTGGCCGGCAGCGACGCCAGGTAGACCTGCGCCGGGCCGAGCCCCATCGTCGCGACGAGTCCGGCGAGGACCATGAGGAAGCCCAGGACATAGCCGGCCACGATCAGGCCGAACCCCGCGAAGAGCCGCCAGAGTTGCGGTCGCGACCGGGCGGGCGCGACGAAGCGGTCGAATTGGGGTGTCCACATGCCCGGCGCGCTCCATCCGACGTCGCTGTCGCTTTGCGCGGGACACTAGAGGGCAAGCGGGGCGCGCGACAAGCGTGCTTGTCCCGTCCGGGCACCGCGTCTATCCCGTGGAGCGACGCGACAGGAGGACCGATCATGCCCGCGAACCGCCCCGACAAGTCCCGGCTACCCAGCCGCCACGTGACCGAGGGGCCGGCCCGCGCGCCGCACCGGTCGTACTTCTACGCGATGGACCTGACGGCCGAGGAGATCGACCAGCCGTTCGTGGGCGTGGCGACCTGCTGGAACGAGGCGGCGCCCTGCAACATCGCGCTGAACTGGCAGGCCCAGTCGGTCAAGGCGGGCGTCAAGGCCGCGAAGGGCACGCCGCGCGAGTTCACCACGATCACCGTCACCGACGGCATCGCCATGGGGCACGAGGGGATGCGCTCCTCGCTGGCGTCGCGGGACGCCATCGCCGACACGGTGGAGCTGACCATGCGGGGGCATTGCTACGACGCCATCGTCGGGCTCGCGGGCTGCGACAAGAGCCTGCCGGGGATGATGATGGCGATGGTGCGGCTCAACACGCCGTCGGTGTTCATGTACGGCGGCTCGATCCTGCCGGGCAGGGTGCCCGAGGGCGCCGACGTGCCCGCCGATTTCGCCAGCCGCGACCTGACGGTGCAGGACATGTTCGAGGCGGTGGGCCGCTACCAGGCGGGCGAGGTGACGGATGCGCAACTCGCCATTCTCGAGCGCGTCGCCTGCCCGAGCGCGGGGGCCTGCGGCGGACAGTTCACGGCCAACACCATGGCCTGCGTGTCCGAGGCGGTGGGACTGGCGCTGTTCAACTCCTCCGGCATGCCCGCGCCCTACGAGTCGCGCGGCGAATACGGCGTGGCGTCGGGACACGCGGTGATGGACCTCATCGCCAGGAACATCCGGGCGCGCGACATTGTCACCCGCAAGTCGCTGGAG
>JBBQDX010000093.1:0-14482 GCA_038320125.1 Rhodobacterales bacterium
GAACCGCCCCGACCGGCTGCACGCGCTGGCGGAGATGAACTTCGAGACCCTCGGCCTGGTCCCCCTCTCGCCGGAACATTTCGCGCAGACCGATCAGGTGGGTTACCCGCCGCCCGTCGTGGAGCGCGCGGTGCCGCAATGGGCGCGCGGCGAGGTGCTGGAGCAAAAGATCGACGACGTGATCGTGATGAACCATTTTTACGGGGCCGACGCCGCGCCGCGCGTGATCGCGCCGCCGAGCCTCGCCGACGACGGGGAGCAACTGCCGTGAAATTCCGACGCCGTCGCCGCGCCCTCGCCGACGATCCCTTCGTGCCGGTGAACCCGACGCAGGCGCGCCCGCGCCCCGTGGCCCCCGCCCCGCCGCGCGAGAACCCCGAGAAGAGCCGCGTGCGGGCCGCACGGCGGATCAAGTTCACCGCCGTCTGCTTCGTCGCGGGGTTCGCGGTGATCGGCTTCAAGATGGGAGCGATCTCGGCCAGCGAGGCGCGCGAGCCGGCGACCGGTGGCCTGTCGGGGGCTGGGATCGTGTCGCAGCGCGCCGACATCACCGACCGCGAGGGCCGGGTGCTGGCCACCAACGTCACGGCGACCGCGCTCTACGCGCAGCCGCACCTGATGGTCGACCCGGATGCCGCCGCCGAGGGGCTGTCGCTGATCTTCCCGGACCTGGAGGCCGACACCTGGAAGGCCCGCTTCCGGTCCGGCTCGAAGTTCTTCTGGCTCAAGGGCAACATCTCGCCCGAGCAGCAGCAGGCCGTCTTCGACATGGGCGAGCCCGGGCTGCTCTTCGGCGAGCGCGAGATGCGGGTCTATCCAAACGGCTCCATCGCTTCGCATGTGCTGGGCGGCGCCCGCTACGGCGCGCAGGACGTGCGCGCGGCCGAGGTCAGGGGGGTCGCCGGCGTCGAGGCGGTGTTCGACGACTATCTGGGTGACGCGGCGCGGGAGGGCGCGCCGCTGCGGCTGGCGCTCGACCTGTCGGTGCAGACGGCGCTGGAGCGGGTGCTGCAATCCGGGATGCGGCTGATGAGCGCCAAGGGCGCCGCCGCCGTGCTGATGGATGTGCATACCGGCGAGATCCTGTCGCTGGCGAGCCTGCCCGACTTCGACCCCAACAACCGGCCGCGCGCCGCAGTCGCCGGCGATCCGGGCGACAACCCGCTCTTCAACCGCGCGGTCCAGGGTGTCTACGAGCTGGGCTCGACCTTCAAGATCTTCGCGGTGGCGCAGTCGCTGGAACTGGGGCTGACGAACCCCGGCACGATGATCGATTCGAGCCCGCTGCGGGTGAACCGCTTTCCGATCCGCGACTTCCACGACTACGGCGCGCGCCTTTCGGTCACGGACGTGATCGTGCAGTCGTCGAACCGGGGCACGGCCCGCATCGCGCTGCAGATCGGTGCCACCCGGCAGCAGGCGTTCCTGAAATCGCTGGGCTTTTTCGAGGCGACGACGGTCGAGCTGACCGAGGCGCCGGGCGCGCGGCCCATCGTGCCCTCGCGCTGGCCGGACATCACCACGGCGACGGTCAGCTACGGCCACGGCCTCTCGGCCTCGCCGCTGCATCTCGCCACCGCCTATGCCTCGCTCCTGAACGGCGGCACGCGGGTCACACCGACGTTGCTGGCGCGCGCGACCCCGCCGGAGCCCGGCCCGCGCGTCGTCAGCACCGGTGTCTCGGCGCAGGCGCGCCACATGCTGCGGCAGGTGGTGACACGCGGCACGGCGTCGATGGGCGAGGTGGAGGGGTACCACGTCGCGGCCAAGACCGGCTCCGCCGACAAGCCCGCGCCCAACGGCGGCTATTACGACGACAAGACGATCACGACCTTCGCCGGCGTCTTTCCCTCCTCCGATCCGAAATACGTCCTCGTCGTCACCCTCGACGAGCCGAAGATCGATGCGGCGGGCGAGGAGCGTCGGACGGCCGGATGGACGGCCGTGCCGGTCGCCTCCGAAATCATCCGCCGGATCGCGCCGCTGCTCGGCATGCGGCCCGACTTCGACCCCGCCTCCGACGACTTCGCAGCCTACGCGGTGCAGGCCTCGGTCCGGTGACGGCGCACCGCCCGCCGGCGTCGCGGGTTGTAGACGCCCGTGCCCGCGCGGGCTAGGGCGGGGCCAATACGAGCGGAGTTGTCACGGGCGGGGCCGCCACGGGCGGGGCCGTCGCAGGGGCGGGGCCGTCATAAGACAGGTCATCGGAAGACAGGTCGCCAGGCGGGGGACGCGGAGATGCGCAAGACTCTTTCGGAACTGGGGCTCGCGGGCCCGTCCGGCCTGGCGGTCACCGGCCTCGCCGTCGACAACCGCAAGGTGCGCCCCGGCGACCTCTTCGCGGCCCTCCCCGGCACCACGACCCATGGTGCGCGCTTTGCTGGCGACGCGCTGGCGCGGGGGGCTGCGGCGGTGCTGACCGACCGGGCCGGCGCGGCAATGCTGCCCGAGGGCGCCGTGGCGGTCGTGGTCGAGGATCCGCGCGCCGCTCTCGCCTTCGCCGCCGCGCTGATGGCGGGCGCGCAGCCCGAGATCATGGTCGCGGTGACCGGGACCAACGGCAAGACGAGCGTGGCGAGCTTCACCCGCCAGATCTGGGAGACCCTCGGCCTGCCGGCCGTAAACATCGGCACCACGGGGGTCGAGGGCGGGTTCCATGCCCCCTCGATGCACACCACGCCGGAGCCGATCACCCTGCACGCGCTGCTGGCGGAGATGGCGGCCTTCGGCATCACCCACGCGGCGATGGAAGCCTCCTCCCACGGCCTCGACCAGCGGCGGCTTGAGGCGGTGCGGCTTGCCGCGGCGGGCTTCACCAACCTCACGCAGGACCACCTCGACTACCATGGCACGATGGAGAATTACCGCGCCGCCAAGGCCGGGCTCTTCGACCGGTTGCTGCCGGGCGAGGGCATCGCGGTGATCAACCTCGACGATCCCGCCGGCCCGGATCTGGCGGCGGAATGCGAGGCGCGGGGGCAGGAGGTCATCGGCGTCGGCCGCAATCCGGCGGCGCGGCTGTCGCTCACGGGCCAGCGATTCGACGCGACGGGGCAGGAGGTGCTGTTCCGCTGGCAGGGGCGCGGCGTGTCGGTCCGCCTCGACCTGATCGGCGGGTTCCAGGCGGCGAATGCGCTCCTCGCGGCGGGCCTCGCGATCGGCGCCGGCGAGGAGGCCGAGGCGGTCTTCGCGGCGCTCCCGAAGCTCGCCGGCGTGCGCGGCCGGATGGAACTGGCCGCGACACGGGCGGGCGGCGGGGCGGTTTTCGTAGACTACGCCCACACCCCCGACGCCGTCGCCACCGCCCTCACCGCGCTGCGCCCGCATGTCATGGGCCGGATCCTTGCCATCGTCGGCGCCGGCGGCGACCGCGACCGGGGCAAACGCCTGCTGATGGGAGCCGCCGCCGCCGCGCATGCCGACCTGGTGATCGTGACGGACGACAATCCGCGCTCCGAGGACCCCGCCGCAATTCGCGCCGCCGTCAGGGAGGGCGCACCGGACGCCCACGAGATCGGCGACCGCGCGGAGGCGATCCTGCGCGGTGCGGGGATGCTGGAGCCGGGAGATGCGCTGCTCGTCATGGGCAAGGGCCACGAGAGCGGGCAGATCGTCGGCGACATGGTGCTGCCGTTCGACGATGTGGAGCAGGCGTCGCTGTCGGTCGCCGTGCTGGAAGGGCGCGAGGCATGAGCCTCTGGACCAGGCGGGACGCCGCCGCCGCGACCGGCGGTGAGGCGCGGGGCGACTGGGCCGTCGACGGCTTCGGCATCGACAGCCGGGCCATGGAGCGGGGACAGATGTTCGTGGCGCTCACGGCCGTGCGCGACGGGCATGACTTTGTGCGCGCCGCACTCGACGCCGGGGCCGCCGCCGCCCTCGTGTCGCGCATCCCCGAGGGGTGCGAGGGCGCACCGCTGCTGCTGGTGGGCGACGTGCAGGGGGCGCTGGAGGCGCTCGGCCGGGCCGGGCGCGCGCGCACCTCCGCCAAGGTGATCGCGGTGACCGGCAGCGTCGGCAAGACCTCCACCAAGGAGATGCTGCGCCAGTGCCTGGGGCAGCAGGGCCGCACCCACGCCGCCGTCCGCAGCTACAACAACCATTGGGGCGTGCCGCTGACGCTGGCCGCGACGCCGGCCGATGCCGCCTTCGCAATCCTCGAGATCGGCATGAACCATCCCGGAGAGATCGGGCCTCTCGCGGCGCAGGCCGCCCCCCACGTGGCGGTCGTGACCAATGTGGCCCCGGTGCACCTCGAGGCCTTCGGGGACGGATTGCCCGGCATCGCGCGGGAGAAGGCGTCGATCTTCGCGGGCCTCGAACCGGATGGGGCGGCGATCTGGAACGCCGATCTCGAGGTTTCGGAGATCCTCGCGCGGGCGGGCACCGTCAGCTTCGGGCGCGCCGCCACCGCCGACTGGCGGCTGGTCGAAGTGGTCGCCGGGATCGACAGCACGACCTGCGCGGCCGAGACCCCCGTCGGCCCGCTGATGTTCCGCATCGGCGCGCCGGGGGCGCATTTCGCGTTGAACGCGCTCGCCGTCCTTGCCGCCACGCATCACGCGGGCGGCGACGTGGCGCGCGCGGCGATGGCGCTGTCCGACTGGACGCCGCCGGACGGACGCGGGCGGCGGCATGCCGTGACCCTTCATCCCGACCAGCCGCCCGTGGACGTCATCGACGACGCCTACAACGCCAACCCCGCGTCCGTCGGCGCGGCGCTCGACCTTCTGGCCGCGACCGACGTGCCGCGCCGCGCCCGCCGCATCGCGCTGCTCGGCGACATGAAGGAACTCGGCCCCACCGGCCCCGACCTGCATCGCGCCCTGGCCCGCCACCCGGCGATGGAGGGGATCGACTCCGTCCATACCGTCGGCCCGCTGATGGCCGGCCTGCGCGATGCGCTGCGTCCCGACCAGCGCGGCCACCACGAGGCCGACGCCGCCGCGATGTCGGCCCACCTGCGCGATCTGGTTCGGCCGGGCGACGCGGTGCTGGTCAAGGGCTCGCTCTCGATGAAGATGGCCGCGCTGGTCGAGGGTCTGCGCGCGCTCGGCGGCGGGTCCCGACCCTGTCTGACGGAGTAGGAACGACCATGCTCTACTGGCTCTCGAACTTCTCGGACGGCGGCGACGTCTTCAACCTGTTCAACTACATCACCGTCCGCGCGGGAGCCGCGTTCTTCACGGCGCTGGTCTTCGGCTTCCTCTTCGGGCGCCCGCTGATCGACCTGCTCCGCCGCCGTCAGGGTAAGGGCCAGCCGATCCGCTCCGACGGCCCCGAGACGCATTTCGCCAAGGCCGGCACCCCGACCATGGGGGGCGTTCTGATCCTCGGGGCCGTCACCGTCTCGACACTGCTCTTCGGGCGGCTCGACAACGCCTACGTATGGCTGGTTCTGGGCGTCACCATCAGCTTCGGAGCCATCGGGTTCGTCGACGATTACGCCAAGGTCCGCGCCGGCAACCACAAGGGCGTGCCGGGCCGCGTCCGCCTCGGTCTCGGGTTCCTGATCGCCATCGTCGCGGGCCTCGTCGCCCTCTGGGCCCATCCGGCGGAACTGCAGAACCAACTGGCGTTTCCGGTGTTCAAGAACGTCCTAATCAACCTGTCGTGGTTCTACGTCCCTTTCGTCATGCTCGTGATCGTCGGCTCCGCCAACGCCGTGAACCTGACCGACGGGCTCGACGGGCTCGCCATCATGCCGGTGATGATCGCAGCCGGAACGCTCGGCGTCATCTCCTACGCCGTGGGGCGCGTCGACTTCACCGAATACCTCGATGTGCATTATGTGCCCGGCTCCGGGGAGCTCCTGATCTTCGCGGCGGGGCTGATCGGCGGTGGCCTCGGGTTCTTGTGGTACAACGCGCCGCCGGCGGCGGTCTTCATGGGCGACACCGGTTCGCTGGCCCTCGGCGGCGCGCTCGGCACCATCGCGGTCGTCACCAAGCACGAACTGGTCTGGGCCATCATCGGCGGACTTTTCGTGGTGGAGGCCCTGTCGGTCATCATCCAGGTTGCCTATTTCAAGTCCACCGGCAAGCGGGTGTTCCTGATGGCCCCGATCCACCACCACTTTGAGAAGAAGGGCTGGGCCGAGCCGCAGGTCGTGATCCGCTTCTGGATCATCGCTCTGGTCCTGGCGCTGATCGGGCTGGCGACGCTGAAGGTGCGGTGATGAAGAGGATCATCGCCCTGAAGCCGCTACTTGACGAGGATGTCCCAGTCTGGCGTCCTGTCGAAGTGATGCAGATGGAACACGACTGGTTCAGGGTGGTCGGCGGGCAGCCCGAAGTGGAACGATGGATGTTCCCGCCGGAATCTAACGTCAGATGCGTCCTGCGATCGTTTCAGGAAGATCCGACGCTCAGGCTGATCATTGTCGAAGCCATCGGCGTGCAGGCCCCGGATGGCGATGTTTCCGCGAAGGCCTCCGATGCTTGAGCGATACCTGTCCAGGCGCACCGCTGGCGCCCGACCTCCTCTGACCCTTGGCACACGTGCCGCCCGCTACGGCGCGGCGGCGGTGCTGATCGCGGTGGCGATCTTCGCCATTCCAGTCGCGCAGGGCTACCGCTCCGGGCCGGGCGACGCGGCGACGGACCCGACCCCGTGGCAGGCACTCCAGCAGATGGGCCGCGACATGGCGACGAAGCGATGATCCCCGTCCCCGGCTACGAGGGCGATACCGTCGCCATCCTCGGCCTTGGCCGCTCCGGCCTGACCGCCGCCCGCGCGCTGCGGGCCGGGGGCGCGCAGGTCGTCGCCTGGGACGACGGCGCAGAGGGGCGGGCGTCGGCGGCGGCCGAGGGCTTCGCGCTGCGCGACCTGACGAAGCCCGAGGCGCTCGAGGGCGTCGTGGTCCTCGTCACCTCGCCCGGCATCCCGCATCTCTACCCCGCGCCGCACCCCGCCATCCGCGCCGCCTGGGAGGCGGGCGTCGCGGTGGACAACGACATCGGGCTTTTCTTCCGCTCGATGGGCCACGACGGCGAGGCCCCGCAGGTCGTCTGCATCACCGGGTCGAACGGCAAGTCCACCACCTCCGCGCTGCTCCACCATATCCTCACCCAGGCCGGCCGGCAGGCGCATCTGGCGGGCAACATCGGCCGCGGCGTGCTCGACCTCGACCCGTTGGGCGAGGAGGATATCGTCGTGCTGGAACTCTCGAGCTACCAGACCGACCTCGCCCGCGCGCTCACCCCCGACATCGGCGTCTTCACCAACCTCTCGCCCGACCACCTCGACCGGCACGGCGGCCCCGGCGGATATTTCGCGGCCAAGCGGCGGCTCTTCGCGGAGGGCGGCCCCGACCGCTGCGTGATCGGCGTGGACGAGGATGAGGGCCGCTACCTCGCCAACCAGTTGCAGGAGGCCAAGGGCGACGACCGGGTGATCCGCGTGTCCACCGGCAGGCTCTCCGGTCCGGGATGGACGGTCACGACGAAGAAGGGCTGGCTGTCGGAGACCCGCAAGGCCCGGCAGGTCGCCAGCGTCGACCTGCGGGACATCGCCGGCCTGCCGGGGCGCCACAACCGGCAGAACGCCTGCGCCGCATGGGCCGCCGCGCGCGCCCTGGGTCTGGCGCCGCGCGAGATCGAGGCGGGGCTGCGAAGCTATCCCGGCCTGCCGCACCGCAGCCAGCGCATCGCCGAGCGGAGCGGCGTCGCCTTCGTCAACGACTCGAAGGCCACCAACGTCGATGCCGCCGCGCAGGCGCTGCAGGCGTTCCCCCGCATCCGCTGGATCTGCGGCGGGTTGATGAAGGAGGGCGGCCTGGGCGGGCTCGCCCCCCATCTCGGCCGCGTCGCGCGCGCCTATGTCATCGGCCGCGAGGCGGCGGCCTTCGCGCTGGCCCTCGGTTCGGGGGTCGAGGCGGAGGTCTGCACCGACATGGCCACCGCCGTGCGCCGCGCCAGCGCCGACGCGGAGCCGGGCGATACCGTGCTTCTGGCCCCCGCCGCGGCCAGCTTCGACCAATACGACAACTTCGAGCGGCGTGGCGAGGATTTCGCGGCGCGCGTGGCGGCCCTGGGCTGATGCAGGCATGGCGTACGAAAAGGGTGGACGCGCGCGGATCCCGTGTCATCCTCCGGCCGGCAAGCATTGAGGAGGTGTCGCCATGCCGCTGTCTACCATCCATGTCGAGGACGAGGTCTTCATCGCCCACGGTCAGGTCGGCGTCGGGGCCGTCCGGGAAGTGACGCCCAAGCGCCTGACGGTTTATTTCGAGGGCTACGGCGAGACCGAGATCGGCCCCGAGCACATCGTCTCCGCCCATGACGGCAAGGTGCTGGTCGATCCCGCGACCTTGCCCGCGGACCTGCAGGAGCGGCTCGAACACATCCACGACGCCGAATACCGGCGTCCCTCGGAGATGTGAGCGCCCGCGCCCGGCCGGGTACGCGCGCCCCCGGGCTGGGGGCGTGGCCCCGGGCGTGGAGCATGGACTATTGCGCGGGACGGATCCGCCCGCCGGCGGGCCGTGCCCGCGGCGCGATATCGTTGCACGTAGTCATTTCGGCGGAGCGAGGTCCGGCACGACCGGCTTGCCGTTGGCATCCCGCGCCCCCGGATAGACGAGACCCGCCGAGATGACGAGCTTGGCCGCGTCCTCCACCGTCATGTCCAGCATGACGAGCTCGTCGGCGGATACGAACAGCAGGAAGCCCGACGTGGGGTTCGGGGTGGTCGGCAGGAAGACCGAGACCATCGGCACCTCGGCCCGGGCCGCGATCTCGCCCTTGGCGGAGGTCGCGACGAACCCGATGGCCCAGATGCCCTTGCGCGGATATTCGACGAGGCAGGCATGCTCGAACGACGACTGGTCCTGCGCGAGGATGGTCTCGGCGATCTGCTTCAGGCCGCCGTAGACGGAGCGCACGATCGGCATCGTCTGCACCAGGTTCTCGGCCCAGCGCAGGATCGAGCGGCCGATGAGTCCCTTGGCGGCCCAGCCGACGATCAGCGTGAAGAGCAGAAAGAACGCGACGCCGATGCCACGGATGTCGAGCTCCAGGCCGAATTGCTGCAGAAGCCAGATGTCGGGGCGGTAGCGGGCCGGCACGAACGGCAGCACCCAGCCGTCGATCCAGCCGATGATCGACCAGATCAGCCAGAAGGTCAGCCCGATCGGCGCAATCACGATGAGGCCGGTGAGGAAGCTGTTCCTCAGCCGGGTCAGGATGCCGGGGCGCGAAGGGCCATGGAATTTGTCGTCGCCGATCGGCATGGGGGTGTTGAACTCTCGGCAGATGCGTCCGGTCCGACATAGGCCGCAGGCTGCGCGGGAACAAGCGGATGCTGGGCGCATGCTTCCGTCGCGTGACCGCAGGCCAAGGGGGCCGCGCGGCGCATCTACGCTCTACCGGAAGATCGGCGGGACGGTTCCCTTTCGGGGCGCGCGAAGGTGCCGCGCGGGCGTCGGGTCCGGGCCTTGCCCCCGCGTGACCGTCTGCGGTTACCCTCGCCGGTGTCGCCGAGTCCGACGCCGGGCGACGACGCTCAGTAGGTATCGCCCGACACGTAGACCGCCGCCGCCGCCAGCGCCCGTTCGAGCGCCGCGTCGGGGGGCGCGCCCGCGACTTCGGCCGCGATATGCGCCGCCATGAAGGTGTCGCCCGCCCCCGTGATCCGCGTCACCATCACCTCGCGCGGCTGGCGCACGACGAGGCCGCCCGGGTGGGCGCAGGCTGCCATGCGCGGCCCGTCGGTGACGAGCGCACGGTGCAGCCCGCGCGCGCGAAGCGCCGCCGCGGCGGTCGGCGCGTCGGGCTGGGCGCCATGCAGCATCAGGCCGGCCTCCTCAAGGTTGACGTAGAGGGTGGCCGAGGGGTGCGTGAGGAACGGGATCAGCCGTTCCGCCTTGCCCGGCGAGGCGGGGGCAAGGCGCAGGTCGCGGGTCGCATGGGCCGGGTCGGCGGCGATCTGCGACAACAGGCCGAGCGTGAGGTTCCCGTCGATCGCGATCGGCCCCTCGAATGCCAGCCCATCCAGCGGCCGCAGGATCCTGTCGCCCGCCTCCTCGAGGGAATGCGCGTCGGCGATGGCGGCGATCAGCCCGTTGCCCCCCTCCACCGCCATGTAGACATCGGTCCGCAGGTCGTCGGACCGGTGGAGCAGGTCGACGACGAGCCCGAGGCGCGCGCAGGCCGCGACCAGCTCGTCGCCCTCCGGATCGCGGCCCACGACCGAGAGCAGCGCCGGCGTCATGCCGTAGGCGCGCGCCGCCATGGCGATGTTCAGCGCCACGCCGCCGGGGATGCGGACGATCCGTCCCGGCACGTCGGAGCCGCGGTCCATGTGGGCATTGGATCGGCCGATGATGTCCCAGAGGACGGCACCGATGCAGAGAATGTCGGGTGTCATGGGCTCCGGTGTGCCAAAGCCGGCGTCCTGCGTCCAGCCGACATGGATTTCGCTCCGCCCCTGGGGTCTGGTGGAGAACACCCGGAGGCGCGCCGCTGCCTCGTCCACGCGAGCCGATCGCAGGACCGACAATAAGCGAATATCTCCACAACGCCATGTGTGGCGGCGCGCCAAGGCGAGGCGGCCGCGTCTGTCGGCCTGCCGGGCCGAACGGACCCCGCTGCGGGGCGCGACCGATACCGCCTGCGCCAGCACCAAGCGCCGGTCCGGCCGGGGTCGAGGGGCGCCCGGCCCGCAGCGGTCATCCTTGCCCGTCGAGGCCCCACTTCGCCTCGTTCGCCTCGATGGCGGCGATGCGCTCGGCCGACTTCGGGTGGCTCATCAGCCAGGCGGGTGCGCCGCGGCCCTTCATGCCGGAGAGCGCCTCCAGCTTGCGGAACATGGTCTTTTGCGGCGCGGTGCCGAGACCCGCGCTGACCAGAAGGGCGCTGGCATAGGCGTCGGCCTCGTATTCGTCCTGTCGCGACAGGCGCGCGGCCACCATCGAGGCCAGCGCGTTGGCCACCCAAGGGCCGATCCCCGGCAGGAACCGCCCCAGCACGCCCGCCAGCACGACGCGGATGGCGTTCTGTCCCGAGAAGTCGATCAGCCGCCGGCGCGAGTGCCCGAGCGCCACGTGGCCGAGCTCGTGGGCCACGACCGACGCCAGTTCCTCTGCCGAGACCTCGCCCGCTTCATACTTCCGCAGAAACCCGCGGGTGAGGAAGATGCGGCCGTCCGGCGCGGCCATGCCGTTGATCGGCTCTACCTCGTGGACGTGGACGGCGATGCGCGGCACGTCGAGCACCTCGGCCATCGGCCGCAGCACCGCGTCCATGCCGGAATCGCGCAGCGGCGTCGACGTCGCGTCCATCTGCCGCTTCAGCCGCCAGGCGGAGAAGAGCCACAGCACGAGGCCGTAGCCGAGGGCGATGAGAAGCGCGGGAGCCTTGATCATGCGGTTGATATGGGGACGCGCCGCCGCAACGTCCAGCGCGCGGGGGTCGTTCGGGCCGCCGGCGGGGGAATCGCAGAAGGGAAGCAGAAGGGAAGCAGAAAGGAACAAGGCGGCCGTTGGGTCGGCGCCTCCACGCCCGGCGGGCCGGTGCCGCGCTACGTCCTCGTCAGCAGCTTCATCCCGGCGCCGAGCCCCTCCAGCGTCATCGGCACCATCCGGTCCTCGAAGATCTCGCGGATCATCCGGGTGGACTGGGTGTGCCGCCAATGGGCCCGCGGCGTCGGGTTGATCCAGAGGTTCGAGGCCCAGCGGTCGCGGGCACGGTTCAGCCAGACCTGACCGGCCTCCTCGTTCCAGTGCTCGTTGGCGCCGCCCGGATAGGCAATCTCGTAGGGCGACATCGCCGCATCGCCGACGAAGATGGCACGGTAGTCGGGCCCGTAGGTGTGCAGCACGTCGAGGGTCGGCGTCACCGCGTCCCAGCGGCGGCGGTTGTCCTTCCAGACGCCTTCGTAAAGGCAGTTGTGGAAGTAGAAATGCTCCATCGTGCGGAACTCGGCGCGGGCCGCGCTGAAGAGTTCCTCCACCACCCTGACGTGGGACTCCATGCTGCCGCCCGCGTCGAGGAAGAGCAGCACCTTCACCGCGTTGCGCCGCTCGGGGCGGACCTTGACGTCGAGGCAGCCCGCCTTGGCGGTGGAGCGGATGGTGTCGTCGAGGTCCAGCTCGTCGACCGCGCCATCGCGGGCCCAGGCCCGCAGGCGTTTCAGCGCGACCTTGATGTTGCGAGTGCCCAACTCGACGCTGTCGTCGAAGTTGCGGAACTCGCGCTTGTCCCAGACCTTGACGGCGCGCCGGTGGCGGCTGCCGTCCTGGCCGATGCGCACGCCCTCCGGGTTGTAGCCGTAGGCGCCGAAGGGCGAGGTGCCGGCCGTGCCGATCCATTTCGAGCCGCCCTGGTGACGGCCTTCCTGTTCCTTCAGGCGCTCGCGCAGCGTCTCCATCAGCTTCTCGAAACCGCCCATGGCCTCGATTTCGGCACGCTCCTCGGCGCTCAGGTGCTTCTCGGCCTGCTTCTCGAGCCAGTCGGCCGGCAGGTCGACGGCGTTCAGAACGTCCTGCAGGGCGATCGTCTCCAGCCCCTTGAAGGCTTCCGAGAAGGCGCGGTCGAAACGGTCGATGTGGCGCTCGTCCTTGACGAGGATGCAGCGGGCGAGGTGGTAGAAGCCCTCGACGTCGAACCTTGCGAGCCCCGCCGAGACACCCTCCAGCAGCGCCAGATGCTCGCGCAGCGACACCGGGACGCCGGCCCCGCGCAACGCCTCGAAGAACCGCAGGAACATCTAGAGGCGGCTGAGCACGATCAGGGCGAGGAAGCCCGCGAGGCCCCCGATGATCGCCCAGACGGCACCCCATTGCGCCATGTCGAAGCCATTGCCGCCGCGGCGCTTTGCGGTGAGGGTGCCCAGGATGGCCCCGGCGATGGCGGTGAGGATCGGCAGCATGCCGCCGGCTTACGCGTCCGGGCGAAGGCTCGCAACCTCTGCCGAATGCGGCGCGAGAACGCGTCAACTTCAGGCGTATCGCCCCCGATGCCAAGCCGGTGCTGCGAAGCCGCGCGGCCCGCGGCACAGCGGCTTCGCTCCGCCCCCTTCGCGCGCCTCAGAAGCAGCGTGGCCGGCAGCGCGGCGTTCTGCGCTCCCTCCGCCGTGGGAATGGCCGGGTCGAGACTGGCGAGCGCCGCCTCGGGCTGCCCCGCGCCGGGCGCGAAGGCCGCGAGCAGCCCCCCCACCTGCGTGAACCGGATGCTCCCGCCGGCCAGAGGGCGGTAGAGCCTGGCGACCCCCGGAAAACCGTGACGGCGGTCCGCGCGTCCTGCGGCGTGGCAACCAGGCTCGACGCGAGATGGGAGATGGCAACTCGCTCGTCGGTCCACCCTACCACGCGCGGCACGACGACGCGGGTCGCGCTGGGGACGTAGCGCTGCAGCATGGGGCGGGGCGGGGCAGTGATCGCGGGCGCGGACGGCGCGCCAGGCGCGGCGCGCACGATGTCGATGCCGGCCTCGCGGCGCAGGCGGGCCAGCAGGTCGTCGGGATCGGGGCCGAGCCTTGGCGGCGGCGTGGAGCCGCCCACCACTTCCACGGCGACGCGGATCGGCCCCACGAACCGGGTGAAGGTCTCCAGCGCCCGGCGCGTCTCGAGATCGAAGGTAAGCGCCGTGCAGTCGAGTGCGGGCTGGCCGCTCTGCTGCACCGGTACGGCGATCTAAGGCGCACCGGCGCAGCGACGGCAGGGCGACCGCGGCCCGCGCCACCTCAGGCATGGGGCCGAAGGGCGCGCCGGCGGTGAGGGCCATGACGGCCAGCGCGGTGAAGCTGCGGCGCCTTACCCCGGAGGGCGATCGTAGCGGATGAACGGTGTCTTTCGGCCGATCCGGTCGTAGAGCATCCGCCCGGGGTAATTGAACTCCTGCGTCAGCCAGTAGACGCGGGGCGTGCCCCGTGCGTCGGCATCGGCATAGACCGCCTCGATCAGCCGCCGGCCGATGCCGCGATTGCGGGCTTCAGGGGCGGTGAAGAGATCCTGCAGGTAGCAGATGCCCTCGGGGCGCCACATGTGCGGGTGAAACACCCAGTGGACGAGGCCGAGCGCCTCGTCGCCAGACCAGGCGATCAGGCCGCAGAAGCTGGTTGGATCGTCCGAAAGGAGGCGCGCGAAGGCGGTGTCTTGCACGGCCTCGGGCAGTGCGGTCTCGTAATAGGCGAGGTAGCCGGTCCAGAGCGCCCCCCAGACGCCGCGGTCGCCCGCCGTGACGGGCCTGAGGTCGATTGTTTCCATCGCAGCACCATCCATCCGCCCCCAAGCGCGTCCGTTTCACGCTAGAGGATCATTGTGGCCGGATTTTGACGGGGCAGGGGTTGAGGGCTTGGTGGACCGATGGAGCAGGCCTGACGTGCCCCCCGTCGCTCATCCATTGGCGACCGGAATCGTGGGTTGAGGTTTGCGTGTTTGCGCGGCGTGAGCAATGGCCGTCGACACGGAGCTATCCATCGAGTGAAGCGCCGATGGCCGTTGCGGTTTCAAGGTCGCGGCATACGCGGCCGGGGTCATGTA
>JBBQDX010000094.1:0-14419 GCA_038320125.1 Rhodobacterales bacterium
CGGATTCGGGATCGAGACTGGCGAGCGCGGCATTCACCACCTGCCTGTTCTTGCGGAGCGGATGACGTGCGGGACTGCGCGCCGCCAGATCCACATGGCTGAACAGCGATCCGCTCGTCTAATCCGTTTCGCGCATCATAAACCCCCGTCCCCCTCGTGCCGACGGTGAGTGATGTTCGCTGAACCAAATCGAGGGTGGGCTAATTCAGCGGTCAATCAGAGCATGGCCCGGCAGGACAGCGGCTCCAGCGCGACCAGCGATGCCGCGAACGCGACGATCGCGGCAAACCCGGCTTTCTAAAGGATCATCGTGTTCCTCCCCTCAGGATGCTGACATTGCGAACCATGACATTGGCGCATTCATTACCAATGGCCGGGCGCGCTCGTTACGGGGGAAATCTTGATTGGCAGAGCCTTCGTTGAGCAGCCGGAGCTGAAGCCAGGGCGCCCTGAGGGATGACGACTGGCCGAAGGAATGGACAATTTCGGGCCTTTCACCGCGTTTTCCGCAACCTTTTCCATCGCCGTTCTGACGTTTCAATTCGCAAGGCTGCCCGTTCAATCTTCTGTTCGATTACGTTTGTTCAGACGGCTATTTCCCCTTCCCCTGGCCACGCGGGTGCCGACCTCAATATGCCAGCGCCCGGGTCTCACCCCGCCAGCACAGTGCCATTGGCCGCATTCCTGACACTCGACGACGCATCGGTCTTGGAGTCCAATGCCGAGCAACGCGCTGGCGGCGTTGAAATAGACGCTGGATTTTGCAGCTTCTGACTGAAGCCCCGCAGGCCGGTCACCTACATCAACTTCCCGGCTCACATTCCGGCGGGGGTTTCCGGCCGACACCTTGGCATGGAATCGCGTTCATCCGCTCGGGGGCTCCGGCATTTCAGCGCCGGACAGCTTGCGAAATTGCAGGTCCCGCGATTGGCGTATGATCCGTGATCGCGCGGCGCGGCGGGGTCAGAGCGACAGAGGGCATCACGTGAGGTCCGCAATCCTGCCGGTCTCGACGAAGATCGGGTCTGCGGCGCTGCCCCTTGGACGAGGGGGACAGGTGCGTCGAGACGGAACCGGGCCGAAACGGCAGTGTTCCGACGAAGATGACCCAAAAGCTCAAGGCATGGGAGCGGGCAAAATGAGCTGCTGGCAGGCCGACGAGATCCCGTGCGAGGGCGAGACGGTCCCCGGCCATCGATGGTGGGGTGGATGGCGGACAGGCGCGCTCCGTCCGACATCCGCCACGATAGCCGTTGCGCGGCGCTTGATCCGGGATCGCAGCGCGATCGAGAGGCTCGTGGCTGACCGGTCCGAAGGCGATCGTCGCGCGTCCGCTGCTCCTTTCGAGCATGCCGATCCTCATGCGCGACCGCGTGGTCCATCGCATTGCCGCCTTGCCGGCAATTCATCCGACAGCCCCTCCGCCGCCCGTTCCTTGCGGACCCCCCGCGCCGAAACCGGTCCATGCCGCGCCACGATCTCCGGCAACCTCAGGTCGCCCGGCACAGCGCCTCCAACGCAACCGGCGACGTGAGATGGTCCGTGACCTTCCGCCGCCCCTGCGCCGTCCTGAGAACAGATTTTGGCAAAAGGTCCGTTCCTCCAGCACCCTGTCAGGTCGACGTGGCTCGACGCGATCGGCTCGCTTTTTCCAGAAGATCGGTCAAGGTCGCCGCCACGAGATTTGCGGCAATGGTCCGATGATCGAGTGGCGCGGCGAAGGCCTGGCTATCGGCAGGAGACCGTTCTCCGGCGGGCGGACTTGATTGCGGACACATGCAGCGCAGACTGCCTCGCCGTCCCGGCGGCGACATGGATCATTGCCTTGGAGTCGACGTTCCCGGATCGACGCGTTTTTTGAAGCAACTTGTGCCGTCCGAGAGGATCGGCGGTGCTCGTGTTACCTGTGCATTGCGATCCTTGGAAAATCGGATGGCAACTCCAGGTCGTCGGCGCAACTGCCCGGCCTTTGCCGCAAGCGAACGTGCGCATACCATCGCGTCCGCGCCTCCCGGTGCGGGCGACGGCGCGGCGGCTGCCCGGGGCGCGCCATCGAGCGGTCCGGCGAGGGTCGGGCGGTGCGACTTTGCGGCGGGGGCCGGATTGCCCGTCAGGGAATCAGGTCGCACCGCGATGCCGGCCCCGCCATCGGCGCTTTGCGACGGGCGGTGCCGCTGGTAGACGGCACTCCATGTCGGACCTCCTACGCTCCTTCTCGACCTTCGACGTCGTGGCCGTCGTCCTGCTCGCCCTGGCCTGGGCCGGGACCAGCCTGCTGATCGAGCATCCGCCCTCACGCCGCGCGTCGGTCACCTTGCTGATGCAGCGCTACCGCAGGGACTGGATGACGGAGATGCTGGCACGGGAGAACCGCATCTTCGACAGCAACATCCTCGCCAGCCTGCGGCAGGGCACGACCTTCATGACCTCCGCCTCGATGATCGCCGTCGGCGGTGTCGTCGCGCTGGCCGGCAATGTCGAGCCGCTGGACAGCATCGGCACGGCCGTGGGGATCGGCGGATACCCGGCCGCCTTCTGGCAGGCCAAGCTCGGCCTCGTGGCGCTGCTGCTCACCCATGCGGTCTTCAAGTTCATCTGGTCGAACCGCCTGTTCGGCTATTGCTCGGTGATGATGGCGTCGGTTCCCAACGATGTGACCGATCCGCGCACGGCGGTGCGGGGGGCGCAGGTGGCGGAGATCAACATCCGTGCCGCGCTGAACTTCAATCGCGGCCTGCGGTCGGTCTATTTCGCCTTCGCGGCGCTGGCCTGGGTGCTCGGCCCCTGGGCTCTTCTGCTGTCGGTGGCGGCCACCGTCTGGTCGGTCCTGTCGCGGGAGTTCGCCTCGACCTCGCGCGGGGTCCTGCTGGATCAATGAGCCCCGACGTCGGGGCTCGACAGGCAACGGCGCCCGAGGCAAAATCCCGGCATGCGCTTGCATCTTCCTCTCCTCCTCCTGGGCTTCCCCGCCCTGGCCGACCTGCCCGTGGTGGAGGATGTCGTCGCCACCCGGGCCCGCGATGGATGGACCTTCGCCGTGACGCTGCGCCATGCCGACGAGGGCTGGGACCACTACGCCGACCGCTGGGCGGTCTTCGCCCCCGATGGCCGCGAACTCGGCACCCGCACGTTGCTGCACCCGCACGAGACGGAGCAGCCCTTCACCCGGTCGCAGTCCGGCATCGCCATTCCCGACGGAACCCGCGAGGCGATCGTGCGCGGGCACGATATCATGCATGGCTGGGGCGAGGGCTTCGCCGTCGCGCTGCCCCGGGGCGACACAGATCGGTGATCGGATCGGGCCTGGCAGGCAGGCTGCGGCACCGGATGGACCCCGACTCGCGCCGCCCCCGACAACTTTCGCAACCATGCGACGCCACGTCCCGCTCCGGCCCATGGCAGGGTCCGACGGAGGCCGAAGGAAAGCGGCATCGACGTGCCGCCGCCGGGGATCGGGACTCAGTGCCGCAGGCCGGGTCTCAGCCCCGGTGCGCACCCTCGGCCAGCGAGGCGACAAAGGCCAGCACGTCGTCCACGCTGTCGCCCCGCCCGATGCGCTCCACGATGGCGGAGCCCACCACGCAGCCGTCCGCGACCGTCGCCAAGGCCTCCGCCGCCTCGGGCGTCTTGATGCCGAAGCCCACGATCACCGGCAGGTCGGTCGCCGTCTTGATGCGGGCCACCTCGGGCCCGACCTTGGCCGCATCGGCGGCCCCGGCGCCGGTGATGCCAGTGATCGCGACGTAGTAGACGAAGCCGGAGGTGTTCTGCAGGACGCGGGGCAGCCGCCTGTCATCGGTGGTGGGCGTGGCGAGGCGGATGAAGTTCAGCCCGGCCGCCTGCGCGGGGAGGCAGAGTTCGGCATCCTCCTCGGGCGGCAGGTCCACGACGATGAGACCGTCGACGCCGGCCTCGGTGGCCTGCTCGAGAAAGCGCGGGACGCCGCGCGAATGGATCGGGTTGTAGTAGCCCATGAGCACGACCGGTGTCGTGTCGTCCTTCGCCCGCAGCGCCCGCACGATGTCCAGCGTGCCGTCGAGCGTCATGCCCCCCGCCAGCGCCCGCTGCCCCGCCTCCTGGACCGCGGCGCCATCGGCCATCGGGTCGGTGAAGGGCAGGCCGAGCTCGATGATGTCGACGCCGGCCCCCCGCAAGCCGCGCACGATCCTCGTGGCGGTGACCGCATCGGGGTCGCCCGCCATGACGTAGGCCACGAAGGCCTTGCGGTTCGCGGCGCGGAGCCGTGCGAAAGTGTCATCGATGCGTGTCATGGTCGTGTCCCCGGTATGCCGTCATCGCATTGCGACACAGGTGCGCGGAGGTCAATCGTCCGGAGGCCCCGCGCTTTCCTGATGGCAGGACTGGAACCCTTCGGCCTCCGTTCCCATTTCCCTGCCATGAACTATATTCTCGCAATCCTCCTCCCACCGCTCTCCATCCTGCTCGCCGGTCGTCCGATCCTCTCGATCGTCACCTTCGTGATCTGGATTCCGGCGCTGTTCCTGTCGGGCGGCCTGACTCACCCGATGTTCGTCCTCCTGGCGTGGTTCGTCATCTTCGAGGGGCGCAACAAGCAGGCCTGACGGGCGGCCCGCCTTGCCCCCCTGCCCCGCGCCCGCTATGGCGGCGCGGTCGCAACCGGAGGGCGTAAGATGGGCTTCAAGATGGGCATCGTGGGTCTGCCGAACGTCGGTAAGTCGACGCTCTTCAACGCGCTGACGAGGACCGCCGCGGCGCAGGCCGCCAACTTTCCGTTCTGCACGATCGAGCCCAACGTGGGCGACGTGGCGGTGCCCGACGCGCGCCTCGAGACCCTCGCGGCCATCGGCAAGTCCAGATCCGTCATCCCGACGCGGATGATTTTCGTCGATATCGCGGGGCTGGTGAAGGGGGCGTCGAAGGGCGAGGGCCTCGGCAACCAGTTCCTCGCCAACATCCGCGAGACCGACGCCATCGCCCACGTCCTGCGGTGTTTCGAGGACGGCGACGTGACACATGTCGAGGACCGCGTCGATCCGGTGCAGGACGCCGAGATCATTGAGACCGAGCTGATGATCGCCGACATGGAGTCGATCGAGAAGCGGCTGCAGGGGCTCTCCCGCAAGGTCCGGGGCGGCGAGAAGGACGCGGTCGAGCAGGAACGGCTGCTGCGGGCCGCGCTGGAGGCCCTGAACGCCGGCCGGCCGGCGCGCACGGTCGATGTGGCGGCCGACGACCGGCGGACGTGGAACCTGCTGCAGCTTCTCACCTCCAAGCCGATCCTCTACGTCTGCAACGTCGACGAGGCCTCGGCGGCGACCGGCAACGCCTTCTCCGAGGCGGTGGCGGCGATGGCGGCGGCGCAGGGCAATGCCCATGTCGTCATCAGCGCGCAGATCGAGGAGGAGATCGCCCAGCTGCCGGCTGAGGAGGCGACCGAGTTCCTGACCGAGATGGGGTTGGAGGAGCCGGGGCTCGACAGGCTGATCCGCGCCGGCTACGAGCTTCTGGCGCTGGAGACCTATTTCACCGTCGGCCCCAAGGAAGCTCGCGCCTGGACGATCCCGCACGGCACCACCGCGCCGAAGGCCGCCGGGGTCATCCACGGCGATTTCGAGAAGGGGTTCATCCGCGCCGAGACCATCGCCTACGACGATTTCGTCGGCCTCGGCGGAGAACAGCCCGCCAAGGAGGCCGGCAAGATGCGCGCCGAGGGCAAGGGGTATGTCGTCAAGGACGGCGATGTGCTGCATTTCCTCTTCAATACGTGATGGCACTCGCGCGTTGCCCAGCCATGAAGAACGCTTCACACGGGCTTGTGCCCTTGCGATCCGCACCCGATTTGTTCACCTGTCTTCTGTAGAAGAGGGCGGAAAGCCGCCGAGTTGAGTGCCTGCCGAGGAGGACTGCCATGCAACGCCGCAAACTGATCGTCGGAGGTGCCGCTCTCGCGCTGTTCGGCTCGAGGGAGGCGATGGCGCAGGCCGTTGCGCCGTCGAACATCCGCCCCGATTTCCTGCCCGTCGAGGTCGCCATCCGCCCCGAGATCGCGCCAGGCGAGATCCACGTCGTACCCGACAGCTTCATGCTCTACTGGACGATGCCCGGCGGCCGCGCGATGCGCTACATGGTCGGCGTCGGCCGGCCCGGGCTCTACGAATCTGGTGTATTCTTCGTGGGCGCCAAGAAGGAATGGCCGAGCTGGACACCGACGGACGACATGATCGCGCGCGAACCCGAGCATTACGCCCAGTTCAAGGACGGGATGCCGGGCGGTCCGGACAATCCGCTGGGCGCGCGGGCGCTGTACCTCTTTCTGCCCGGCAAAGGCGACACCTTCCTGCGGATCCACGGCACCAATGCGCCCGGCACCATCGGAACCGCGGTCTCGAACGGCTGCGCCCGTCTGGTGAACGATCAGGCGGTCGAGCTTTACAACCGCGTTCCGCTCCAGTCACGCGTGGTTCTCTACCCCAAGACGATCTGAGCATCCGAAACCCTGGCGGCCCTGTCCGCCGGCGGGGCCGGTCGGTTCCGTGGCAACCATGCTCCCGCCCGGTGCGACGCGATCTCATCGGGCCATCCGAAGGGATCGCGGCCGCAGCCTGTCAGGCGCGCGACCCCTTGCGGCGGCCGAAGGTCGGCTTCCGCGCGCAGCGACGGTCTGCTCGCCCCGGGACCGGCATTCAGAGGGACAGGACCCTTCGCTGGTCCCGCGGATTCGTGTCGCCGGTTCTCCGGCCCCGGGAAAAACACTGGCTGCAAGCCTCTCGCGATGGGGTTCACGAGACCCGGTCCTTTCGGTGCCGGTCGTCAGTCGCTCCAGTGCCCGAAGAGAAAGCCGGGCTCGAAGCTGCCGATCTCGCGCAGCTTCGCCATGTCATGGATCTCGACGCGACCCGCCCGAAACGTGCAGTAGCCCGCCGCACGCAGGTCGCGTATCACCCGGTTGACGTGGACGGCCGACATTCCGCAGGCTTCGCCGAGGTCCGATTGCGTGAGCGGCAGGTCGAATTTGCCGTCTTCGCCGAGTCCGGCCCGGCGCAGGCGCAGCTCCATCTCGCAGAGGAAATTCGCCACCCGACCCGTGGCGCGCAAGGCCCCGATCCGGAACGACCAGTATCGGTGAATGGCCGCATCCATGACCGTCAGCGCCCAGAGCGAGAGGCCGATATCCGGGCTTTCTCGCATCAGGCGGCGCAGCGCGGAATGCGGGTAGACGGCGACCCGAACCGCCGTGATGGCGGTCACGTCGTGATCCAGCGATCCGATCGGAAAGCTGTGCAGATCGACGAAATCCCCGGGAACCTCGATCGCGACCATTTCCCTGAGGTCGCGGTGCGGGCCCGGCACATGCCGTCCGACGATACCGCCGAGAAGCAGGAGGCTCTCGTCGAGAGGCTCGCCCTTGCGGGAGATCGCGGACTTGGCGGGAAACTGGCGGATCTCCGTGCAGCAATCGGAGACCCGGCTCCATTCGTCTGGCGTCAGGCGACAGGATAGCCCCTGCTGCACCGGCCGCGGGTTGTTCGGTGGCATTCGACTGTCCTCCATTGACGGGCCGGTCGGGACGACGACGCCCGCTCGGCGCCTCCGGACCTTCCCGCTCAGGCTTCCGATTTCGCCGTGACGGCCGCCTGGGCGCCGCGCCGGGCCGCCGGTCGCGGTGGCGCGGCGCGGCGGACATCGTCGTAAAGCTGCTCCGCCCGGTCGATCATCGCATCGATCGTGAACCATCGCCGCACCCGTCTCGCGGGATTCGTCCGGGGTATCTCCATCGCGCTCTCCAGGGCCGATGCGAGGGCGGGGATGTCATCGGAAAGGGCGTATCTGCCGGCCTCGCAGATGACCTCCCGCACGGCCCCCATATCCGTCGCGGCGATCGGCAGACCGCAGGACATCGCCTCGACCGCGGCCAGCCCGAAGGGCTCGTCCCACATCGGCGTGAACAGCATCACCGACGCGACCCCGATCTCCCGCGCCAGCAGGCGCCCGTCGAGATGACCGCCGTACTCCACGTCGCGGCCGAGGAACGGCCGGACCTCCCGGTCGAAATAATCCTGGTTCTCGATGGCCCCGAAGAGCCGCAGGGGAACGCCGGCCGCCATCGCCGCCCGGATCGCCACATGCGTGCCCTTGGTCGGCGTGATCCGGCCCGCCCAGACGGCACTGCCGTCTCCCTCCGCCACGAAAGGCCAATCCACGGGATCGATCCCGTTGTAGAGCACCGACGCCCCCTCGGGAGCGCCATCCGGCCACCAGAGTCCCAGTTGCCGCTTCGAGGTGACGGTAAACCGCGACCAGGCCGAGGCGCTGGTCCGGACCGCCCGCCGCAACCCGTCGAACGGCGGAACGTGAAGGGAGGTGACCATCGGCAGGCCCTCCGCAAAACCCGCTTGCGGTGGAAATCGATGCAGGGTGTTGTTGTGGATGACATCGAAGTCGGCCACCCGCAGATGATCGCAGACACGCTCGAACACCGCGTCCTGCCAGGCGTTCAACGTTTCCGTCCCGTGAAACAGGTGCCAGGGGTAATCGACATCGTAGTGCCGCTCGGCGACGGCATGCAGTTTCACGCCCTCGGGCAGATGCGCCAGGCTGTCGCCACTGGCGAAGATCGTCACGTCGTGTCCCCGCGCGACGAGGCCCTTCGCAAGGTGCCAGGAGTGGGCCTCCATGCCCCCCGCGAAGGGCGGGGCGATCGTATGACGCAGGTGGGCCAGAAGCGCGATCTTCATCATTCGGCCGCCGTTCGGGACGCCGCGGCGCGTCCGGACCGCAACATCTCGTTCTGTGCCGCCGTCATCCGCGCATGCCGCGTCCGCGGGTCGGCCCCATCCTCGGGCAACCCTGCCAACCGTCGCTGCCGGTCCTCGAGAAGCCGGATCACCCGGCCGGAGGCTGCGTAGGGCATCTCCGCCGTCTGCTCGCAGAGCGCGAGATCGGCGGCGTCGGGCTCCCGCAGAAGGCGCAGCCCGGACCGCGTGTTCTCGACGAGACCCATGAGCCGGAAGGCGTGCAGCCAGTGTTCCATGGTCCGGTGCCCCCACTTCGCCGCGAAAACTTCGGTGTTGCGCAGGATCGAGCGGACGTGGTGGACCGGTGGCATGCAATGCCGGTGATACTGGTGATAGACCCGCGCGCCCCGGATCCACCAGATCGGGATCCGCTTCTCATGAAGGGTCCTCCCGAAGTCGGTGTCCTCACCGCCGTAGCCGCTGAAGCGCTCGTCGAAACCGCCCGAACGCCGCCAGTCGTCGCGGTGCATCGCGAAGTTCAACGACCAGAAGCAACGGTAGTCCTCGCACCGCCTTCGCGCGCCGTCGGGCGGCCCCTGCCGGTCCGAATGCCGGACGCCGACGGCATCGAACCGGGCGACGGTCCAGCCCGGCGCGGCGGCCCCGGCCGGAAGATAGAGCACCTCGCCCATCACCAGGCCCTCGCCCGGCCGCGTCTCGCGCAGGTAATCCTCCACGAGCGACGGCGCCGGAATGCAGTCGATGTCGACGAAGATCAGGACCTCGCCCTTGGCCGCCCCGGCGACCGCGTTGCGCGCGGCGGCGAGCGGCAGTTCGGACGCGACCACCTTGAGCTGCCGGATGGGGAACGGAGCCGCGGGGAGATCGGCGTAGAGATCGTCCTGCATAACGCCGATGATAAGCTCCGCCGGCGGCACGCTCTGCGCCGCGAGGCCGCGAACGACGTTGCGCAGGTGGTCGGCGCGACCTCGGCCAAGGGTCAGCACCGATGCGGTCGCGGTCAAGTCTTGCATGTCATTCCCCGAATGCAGGTTGAGAAAGAGGCGCGTCGAGCCGGTCGGCCAGGCATTCCAGCCAGCCCGCAGCCCCCGCGGCCGCGTCCGGCCGCACCATCGAGCGCTGCAGATCGGGCTGGTGGCTGCGGCGCGCGCGCGCGATGACGGAGCGCCAGGCCTGGGCCGACGCGGGCATGGAGGGCGCATGGAGCGCCACGCCGGCGCGGGCCAGGGCACGCGCCTTTTCGAACTGCTCGTCGAAATAGCGCCATTCGGGAACGGCGATCCAGGGCACGCCGGCGGCGAGGATCTGCTGGCAGGTCGTATTGCCGGTCGAGGCTATGACCAGATCGGCCGCCGCGAGATGGTCCGCGACGTTGTCCACCCAGCCGCGATGCACGAGGTTGGGCGGCTCCGTCGCGTGCCAGTCGCGCGCCACCTGTCCGAGCGTGATCCAGCGCGCCAACGGGTTCGATCGCGCACCGATCGCTAGGGGTGCCGCGGAGAAACCCGACCCGCCGCCGCCGGACATCGCCACGACGATCTCCTCCTGCGGGCCAAACCCAAGCCGCGCCCGGGCCGCGTCGCGCGTGGGCATCTCGAGGTCGACCCCGAGGCCCGCCGCGAAATGCGCCTTCCCGAGCATTGCGGGCGACCAGTCTGCCTGCGCGAGCCGCGCATCGCAGGGGACCAGCAGCCCGGCCGCTCCGTCAAAGGCGGCGCGATGCCCCGCATCCGTCCGCCGGCCGTGCTGAAGCACCTTCACATGCGGCACCGAGCAGATCCGGGCAAGCTGGGCGACCTCCGCCGAGACGTCGCATACGATGAGCGCCGGATCGACCTCGGCGAACCATCCGGCGATCAGCCCCATGGCCCGCCGGATGCCGGGCCAACCCAGCGGCGCGCAGTGCAGCGTTTCCGGCGTCGCGATCCAGTCCGCCGGGCGTTCCTGTCCGGTCGCCTCGAAGAGCGAGGGCACGACGATCACCTCGACGCCCTGCCGCAGAGGGGGCAGGATCTCGCGGCGCGCGCAGAAGACCGTGACCGCCCGATCCCGCGGCAGGGCGTTGACGATGGCGGCGCATCGCTCGGCATGACCCCGCCCCTGGTGGTGGACGAAGTATCCGATCGGCCTCGATGCGCGGTGCGGACCCGTGTCCTTCATGCCGGCACGCGCCGGCCCCGGTGCTCCGCAACGGGCGCGAACCGCCGGAGACCGTCGAGCACGCCGTCCGCATGCGACGCGGCGGACCGATGCAGGCCCGTCCTGTCCGGCAGGTCGTCCAGTTCGGCGCGTGCGTTCGCCACCACGACCGCCGATCCGCAGTCCGACAGCATGTCGCGGTCGTTGCCGCTGTCGCCGGCCGCGATGCAGTCGGCCAATGTGAGCCCCCAGGATGCGGCGACCGCCGCGACGGCTGCGGCCTTCCCGCCGTTGGGGGCGAGCACGTCGAGCAGGTCGCCATGCGAGACGACGACGCGGGTGGCCAGACCGGCGCGAGCGAGTTCGATGCGCACCGCCTGTGCCACGTCCTGGGTGCCGCGGCACCCGAGTTTCCAGCGCCGCTGCTCGATCCGCGGTTGCAGCGTCACGCCCATGGTGTGGAGGACCTCCAGCACAGCAGGCCGATCCCAGCCCTGCGAGAGATGCCGCGCGAATTCGCCGCAGAGCGTCATCCGCCCGCTGGCGTCACGACGATGGATCTCGGTTCCCACCGCCGTGACGAATGCGTCGGGCTCCGGCAGGGACCAGGCGGAAAGGACGGCGCGCGCCTCGGTGATCGACCGGCCGGTGGCGACGACAAAAGGAATGTCCCGTCCCGCCGCCCAGGCTCCGAACCGGCGCGCGCCTTCGGCACAGCCGGTCAGCGTGCCGTCGATATCGCAGGCCAGAAGCCGGCCGGGTCGGGCGTAGTGCCGGCGCGGAGCGCGAAGGTGCCGGTAGACCCGCTGCGCCTCTGCCGCCCACCGGTCCCAGTCGAACCGGGAGATGTTCCGCAGGCCGTTCCCGTGCGCCTCGGTCCAGCGCCCGCGATCCGACAGCAGCCGGTGGATCGCCTCCCCGATCTGCCGCTCGTCGCGCGGATCGACGAGGGTCCCGTGGCGAAGCGTCCGGAGGATGTCGACCGGCCCGCCCTCGCGGGTCGCGACGACCGGCAGACCCGCCTGAGCGGCCTCGAGCAGCGTCAGGCCGAAAGGCTCGTGGAAGGCGGCATTCACGAAGACCCCCCGCCGCTCCGCCGCGAGGCGGTAGAGCTGGGCGACCTCGCCGGGCGTGTGCCTCTCGGGGAGGGCGATACGTCCCGGCGCCGCCCGCGCCAGCTCCCGAAGCTCGGCGATGACGCAGCGCCCTTCCGGGGTCTGGACGACCTCCGCACCGCACTGACCCGGCAGGATGACGAGATCGGCGAGATCCGGCAACGACGGGTGCCGTAGATAGGCCCGCGCGAGGCCGGCCAGATTCTTCTTCTCCACCGGACGGGCAATGGCCAGGATCATCGGCCGCCCGGTCGCGGTCAGGAGCGGATCGACCAGCCGGCGCGCGGCATCGGTCCCTCGCCCGCCGCCATCGTCCGTCACGCCCGGGGCGATCCGGTGGACCCATCCCCCGACGTCCGTGCCGTAGCCGTCTATCTGCCGCTCGGCTTCGTCGCGCGATGACACGACGACCGCGTCGGCAAGGGCCAGCGCCGACCGCTCCTCCTCGATCCGTCGGACCAGCGGCGGGGAGCCATCGGCACCGGCGCTCCGCAGCTTGTCGATCCCGAGCGAGTGCGGCGTGTACACCACTGGAATGCCGAACGTCCGTGCCGTCGCGCGAACCACTTCGAAAGCATCGGCAAAATGGGCGTGGATGATGTCCGGGCGACGCGCCATGGTCGCGATGAGCTGCCGGAAGGCGCGCTGCAGGTCCGGCCGTTCGGCAAGCAGCGCGTCCTTCGAGGCATATTGCGCGTTTCGTGTGACGAGCCGCAGGATCCGCATTCCGGCCCCGATCGGTTGGCAGACCATCGCATGATCGGCACCGAGGGAGCGATCGTCGAAGGCGCGGGTGACGATGTCCACGCGGTCGACGTCGATGCGTCGCAACTGCGCCTGCGCTGCACCTAGGACATAGGCGATATGGCCGCCGGTATCCTCGGTCAGGCCGTAGGGGACGACCGGAAAGGTGAGGCAACCTCCCAAGGCCACGTGAAGAACATACATGCGCCGCCTCCAGCTTCCAAAAAACGATGGCGGGAGGCCATCGACCGGGTTGTCTCGAGCCTGCCTGAGAATACTCTCGTCCAGACGCCCGGTTCCGTCCCGCCGCCGTCCGCGAGCAAGAGTTAATTCAAGTTAAACACCTTTCATCTTGATAATTGTCAAGGAGCCTCCGTTTGGGCGTGCGTCATCGATATCTTTTCATCGGCGGTCTGCACCGCTCCGGAACCAGCCTGACGGCGCGGCTGATGTCCGGCCTTTCGGGCGTCGCCGGGATCGAGGGTGCGCCCGTTCCCGAGAACGAGGGCGTCTATCTTCAGGGGGCCATACCGCATGACGCCCTGTCCGGGCGGCCAATGCATTTCGCCACCGACCCGGAGCAGCACATGACCGAGCGGCACCCCCTCAACAGCCTCGAAACGCGGAACCGCTTAGAAGCCGACTGGGAGGGGTGGTTCGGGGCAGGCGCATGGCGTGTCGAGAAGTCTCCGGTAAACCTTACGCGGATGCGCCTTCTGCAGCAACTCTTTCCGCTGTCCCAGTTTCTGGTCGTGCTCCGTCATCCGCAGGCGGTGGTGGCTGCGGTGTCGAAATGGGTGGACCGGCCCCTGCCCGACCTGATCGATCACTGGCTCGACGCGCACGACAGGCTCGGGACGGACGTGGAGCGCCTGCATTCCGTCGTGATCCTGCGATACGAGGATGTCGTGCGTCGGCCGGCCGGCATCCTGGCCGGAATCTCCGCCTTCCTCGGCCTGCCGGTCGGGGCGCACGCCCTTCCCGCGGAGGCGGTCCGGGACGGCAACCTGGACTACCCGGCGCGGCCCGGATTGTCGCCGCTGCAGATGCGGCGCGCGGCTGGCTGGGGATACGGCGACGCGCTGCAGGTCGACGCGGACTGGCAGCCCGTCGTCCGTCATCCGCTCCGAGAGATCCGCGAGGCGACCGCAGCGGCATTGCGTCCCTGGCCGTGACCAGCCCGGGCCGTGCCGCGCGTCCAGGCACGAAGTATCGTGCCGCCAGACCGTTGACGGATCGCCGATCGACCGGTGCCGCCCCCGGTCCTGCTGTCACAACCGTCCCGATCCGAATCCGCCCTCGGACAGCGTGGGCGGCTGTTCCACCGGCACTCTTTGTGCGCCATAAAGTGCGGATTCGAAGCCATAGACGATTGGACCAAGCTCATGACCGAGAGAAGCGACTCCCCCTCCCTCTTCGTGGTGGAACAGAATTGCTGGAAGATCGCCCGGGCGGAGAAGGTGTCCCTGATCGTCGATGCAGCAGATTATTTCCGGACGCTCCGCCGCGTGATCCTCTCGACGAAGCGGGAACTTCTGCTGGTCGGATGGGATTTCGATTTCCAGATCGACATGCTGCCCGAAGAGAGCGATGCCGATGGCAATGCGCCCGACGGGCTGCCAAATGCCCTCGGCGACTTCCTCGAAGCGGTCGTGGACCGGAACCCCGATCTCGAGATCTACA